>CAKZLV010000100.1 GCA_937127285.1 uncultured Bacteroidota bacterium | reverse complement strand
TTTCCAGCCGCACCTTTCCGATGATCTGCAGGTAGAGGTGGAGCGTGTCTTTCGTGTCGCGCCACCCATCGAGCGGGAGAGGGGGCAGCGGATCGACGGTGGAAGAACAAGACATGGATGCGGACGGCCAGGACGGGGGATACCGGCGTGCAGGAGACGGGAACGCGGGACCTCACGACGCAGGCGACCCGTTCGGGATGACCGCGGCCCGGTAAACGCACCAGCCCAGTAAACGCACCAACCCGATAAACCAACCGGCGGGGCATCAGCTCTTGCCGTTCGAAAGGCGGGCCGTTCGAGAGGCAGGCGGGGCGCTTTCGTCGCTTCCGGTCTTAGAAGCCCGTTCGCATGCTTTTGAGGCGCTGATCCGATCGTCTGAAGACACTTCTTCGGCGCTGCTTCCGGGGGTCGCGGCGGATCGAGTGTGCATTCCGCATCGCCCCCCCCCTCCGCCTGGGCTGTTGGAGCCGGTCGGCCGTCAGGCTGCCTCGCCCTCTTCGGGCGATTCTTCGTTGTCTTGATCCTGGACGAGGCCGATGTAGTTGATGAGCGCCAGGGTCATCATCAAGACGCCGCCGAGGACGGGGAGGACCCCCACGAAGAGGTACTCAAACTCCGTCAGCCCCCAGTCGTGGGCGACCCAGAGCGCGCCCAGGCCCCAGGCGTAGAGGACCAGGGCGATGCCAAGATAGAGTCGAAATTTCACCGTGTCGCTCATACGAGTTCGTCGTTGCAGGCAGAAGAGTGTCGGGCTCTGGGGTCGAGGCGGGCTGGTCACGTCCGTTTCTACACGATCCGTTTCCCGTTACGACCCGTTTCCGCGGGCGATCTCGGCCAGGCGGTCCACTTTCTCGACGTACGCATCCGGGTCTGCCTTCCGCTCGAGGCCGCCCCGGCTCATGTACCGGGTCTTTCCGTAGACCGGACGTTCCTTCCACCCCCGGTCATGGAGGCCGAAGACCCAGGCGACGTTGGCAAACGAGTTCGGATCGCGCCCGTCGAGAAAGTACCGGTTGTTGAGGTAGAGGGTGCGCTCGTACGCCGTCTTCGGATTATCGGTCCACTCCAGGATTTTCTTTCCCCAGTACATGCGCATATAGTTGTGCATGTATCCCGTCTCCCGCATCTCCTTCATCGCCGCGTTCCAGTACGGGTCGTGCGTTTCGCTCTGCTCGAGTTCTTCGCGGGTGTAGACGTACTCGCGCTCGTCGTCGGCATGCTCCGCCAGGGACTCGCGGGCCCATTCGGGAAGGCAGGCGTAGTCGTCGTAGGTATCGGGGCGAAAGTGGACGTGGTTCATCGACAGCTCCCGGCGCACGACGAGTTCCTCGATGTAGGAGTCGACGTCTTCGTCCGGGGCGTCGGCCGCCTGCACCTTTTGTGCCAGCCACACGGGCGAGATCTGCCCGAAGTGCAGGTACTTGCTCATGTGGGAGACTGCCTGCGACTGAATCTGGTTGCGGTTGCCGTCGTAGCCGTCGAACTTCGATGCGAGGAAGTCGTCCAGCAGCGCTTCCGCCTCCGACCGTCCCCCTCGAAAGAGCGGGCGGACGGCGGGGACGCTGCGGTCGAGGTCGAGTTGATCGGTAAGCGCATCGACGTCAGCAAGGTCGAGTCCGTCGGCGGATCCGTTGGCGGAGGGATGATCGACGGGGGGCGTCTCGGGAAGGGTCAGAAACCGCTCCAGGTGTTCGTGAATCTTGGGCCGGATCGTTCGCGCGGCGTACTCGGCTTTGTCCGTTACCACCTCGACGGGCACGCACACGTCGGCTTCCACCTGCTCGACGCGGCAGGCGGCCTCCTCGGCGACGCGGCGGCGCCAGGCCTTCTGGTGGCGCAGGTAGCCGCGGTCGGTAACGAGGACGGCGGCCGACGGCGCGTGCCGGAGGGCGATGTCGTCGGGCTTGCCGTGCTCCACCCGCATCTCGATTCCGCGGTCGGCCAGGTTCTGCTGGACCTCTTGCAGCCCCTCCAGCATGAACGTGTAGTGGCGGAGGTTGGCCCCGGGGTAGTCGTCCATGAACCCGAAGACGACACGGACCGGCAGGCCGAGGTCGTTGGCATGCCGGACGGCGCGGTGCAGCGCTCCGTTGGGTTCGGCGCGCTGGGCCTGTTGCATCCAGTACAGCACGTAGTCGCCGCTGCGATGGACGGAGGCGTCGTTCAGCGGCTGAATCCGTTCGGGGGGAAGATCCGACATGGGTCGAGGATGCGGGCGGGGCGCAAGAGAAAGGGCGGGACGTATGGCCCCATGCAAACCCTGTCGCCACGGGATTTTTCCGGGCGTAGGGGGATCGTCGCACCCGTAACGCTCTCGTTGGGCCGGCTGCCCCCGCCGCTCTCCGCACGAGTCGCTCGAACAAGTGCGCGTTTTCTAACAAGTGCACATTTTCTATACAACGATTTAGAAACCAGTGTAAGACATCCCTGCCGGTGCTGCGTCCTGGTGGGTGAACGTGGGAAGGACCCCTCCTCTCCCCTTTCTCTCACCGACGCCCCTCCGCCCATGCACGGGTCCACGCATCGTACCCGCCGCCGTTCGCGTCGTCCTCTCCTCCCCGGCCACGGGCGTCGTGCTTCTCGCAGCCGACCCGCGCGGTCGGCTGCCTCTCCCCGGTCCCCCCGCTCCTCTCCGTCCGTCGAGTCGCTCCCCGTGGCCGCCTCTCGGAGCCAGTCGGCACGGCGCCGCACCTGGGATCACCGTCAGACGTCCCGCTTCGACCGCACGGAGCTGGCCGGCCGCCTCTACGTGGGCGTGGCGCTGGCGGTGATGGTGCTGGTCCTGCTGTCGGCTCTCACGACGTCTACGCAGCCACTGCAGCGCGCCCAGGAGAAGCAGGTGCAGCAGATACGCACCTCTCCCCCGCCCACGTCGTCGGCCGCGGCGCGACCGGCCGGGAGCAGCAGCGCGTCCGACCACGCGGCTGCATGGTCTCACCGGATCGCCTGAAGCCGGAGGCGGGCCGTCTGTTCGAGGGAGGCGGCGTAGTCGTAGGAGCCCGGCCATTCGCGAGCAGAGGTATACGCGGCCTTCGCGTCGCTGGTATCCCCTCTCGCGGCGTGGATGTCGCCCACGTAGAGCCGGCTGTACGGCCCCCATTTGGAGGCGTCTCGCCCGGGCGAGCGGAGGACGGCCCGGTAGAGCCGCAGGGCGTCGTCGAGGCGCTGCTGCGCGTGTCGGGTGCGCGCAAGTCGGTACCGCACCTCCGCCCGGTTGTCGCGCGACAGGTCGTCGCGCTGGAGCAGGGGTCGGAGCAGAGAATCGGCCCGGCGGTAGCGACCGGCGTCGTAGGCGAGGCGGCCGCGCAGAATTCGGCGTTCGGCGGCCGTCATCGCATCTCGGGCGTGTCGCTCGGCGCGCCGCTTTGCCGCCTTGTCGCTGTCGAAGTCCCGGCTGGCGGAAACGAGCCGGTAGTAGCCTCGGGCCCGACGCCAGGAGGCATGCAGCTCGACGCACTGGCCGAGCTGGAGGGTGGCCATGGCGCGCAGAGCGTTGCCCTGATGCCGGCCCAGATAGCGGCGGAAGAGGTTGGCTGCATCGCGGTAGCGTCCCTGCCGCATCCGCGCCTGGGCGAGGTAGTAGTCCAGATAATCGATTCGAACCACCTCCCGGCTGCGGGAGCGGTCGACGGCCGCCTGCAGGCGGGCCGCGGCCCGGTCGGCCTGCCGATCCTCCACCAGGGCGAAGCCGATCAGATAGTCGACGAGCACGCTGTTGGGGCGGTCGTCCCGGAGCTGACGCAGGCGCCGGAGCGCCTCGGGAGAGCGGTCGTAGAGCATCAGCCCGGCAATGGCAAGCACGGCCGTGGCCGGCAGCCGGTTCATGCGGCTGTTCTGCGCGGCGGTTTCCAGCTCCTCCCACCCGCGCTCGGCGTCTCCGTGGAAGCCGAGGATGGACAGCACCCACTGCTCGCGGCGCGGAAGCACCCCGACGAAGAAGTGGACCAGCCCCAGGGCGAACTGGGCGTCGGCAAAGGACGGATGGTCGGCGTGGAGGGACTCGAGCTTCTTCGCTGCGGTGCGTGCGTACCAGGCAGCGCGGACGTAGCGTCCTTGCCGCCCGTACGCCATCGACCGCATGAGCGTCTCCTCCGCCCGTGCAAGGCGTTTCCACTTGCCCGCGTCGAGCGTCTCGATGGCCCGGTCGAGCGTGTCGGCACGGGCGAAAAACCGCTCGGCATAGGCGTCGTTTTCCGTGAAGAAAAACAGGTAGAGGGCGGCCGTCGCCAGGGCGTGATAGGCCGCTGCCGCACCGTCCGGCCGCGCAGCAAGGCGCCGAAGAGAGTCTTCCGCCGCCTGCATCCGCCCCCGCTCCATCTGCGCCCGTCCCCCCCACAACAGATCGGCCGACCGCTCGGTCGCGATGCCCATCGGCTGAGCGGATGCCGGCAGAGAAACCGCCAGCAGCACGGCTCCGAGAATCCAACGCATCATCGGTAGGAGAGTCGGGTGAGGGTGCGGGCGTGTGGGAGTTTGGGGGTGGATGTTGGTTGTCGTCGGTTGTCGGTTGTGGGTCGTCGGTTGTGGGTTGTGGGGGTACTGACCGGGTACATGGGTAACAGAATAAACCGGCAACATGGGTAACACCCATATGCGTCTCTGCTCCCGCTGAAGACCGGTTTCCGAGGAGTGGAGGATCCTTCCTGTAGGCCTGGGGCAGCGACTGGCAACCAGAACACCCGGTCTCCGCTCCCCCTAACAGACGTTTCGCACTCGGTGGAGGACGGGAAGTCGGGCAGACGAGAGTCATCCAACCACGAGATATCGGGCTTGATCGGCTTCGAACAACATTCCGTCCGGGTTTAGCACCTGTTACCCATGCTTCCGGTCCAAAGTGTTACCCATGTACCCGGTACATCAGGGTTCGAGGGAGCAGCCTCCACGCGTCCACAGCCTCCAAGCGTCCCCAGCCTCCACAGCGTCCCCAGCCGGAGGGCCGTCTCAATGAAAAGTGCGAAATGAAGAATGCAAAATGGGGCCTGCAGCCGTTCCGCCTCTACTTCTCCCACGCTCCCAAGCCCCCACGCTCCCAAGCCTCCAAGCCCCCACGCTCCCAAGCCCCCACGCTCCCTCCTACCCGGTCGTTTCCTGCTCGATGGCGGCGCTGACGCCGTCGGTCGTGACCGCCTGGCCGTCGCCCGGCATCACGAGTTCGTCCTCGCTGGCGGCGATGACGGAGGCGACCATGGTGTCGCCCGTGATGTTGTTCGCGGTGCGCAGCATATCGAGCGGACGGTCGACGCCGAGGACCAGCGCAATGCCCGCGCTCGGCACGCCGATGGACTCCAGGATCACCACCAGCATCACGATGCCGGCGCTGGGCACCGCGGCGGTCCCGATGGAGGCCAACACGGCAATGAACACGATGTTGAGCTGCGCGGCAATCGACAGATCGATGCCGAGGACCTGGGCGATGAAGACGGCGGCAACCGCCTGGTAGAGGGCCGTTCCGTCCATGTTGATCGTCGCGCCCAGCGGCAGCACGAACGAGGACACTTCTTCGCTGACGCCGAGGTTCTTCTCCGCCACCTCCATCGTAACCGGCAGCGTGGCCCCACTCGACGACGTCGAGAAGGCCACAAGCTGCGCCGGCGCGATGGCCCGGAAAAAGTGCGGAATCGTCTTGTCGGTGAAGAGCTTCAGGAAGAGCGGGTACACGATGAACACCATGATGGCGAGGCCGACGGCGACGGTCGCCATGTAGAAGGCCAGCGCGCCCAGCACCTCCAGCAAATTGGCCGGATCGTCGCCCACAATGGACGTGATCGCGTCGGCCAGGAGCCCGAAGACTCCGATGGGTGCCGTGTACATGATAACCTCAACGACCCGAATCACCAGGGTGTTGAGGCTTTCGAAGAAGTCGATGAGCGGCTGGGCTTTCTTGGCCGGGATCATCAGCAGCCCGATCCCGAAGAGAATCGCCACGAACACGACCTGCAGCATATTCCCGTTGTCCGATGCTGCAGCAAAAAAGTTGCCGGGCACCATGTCCACGAGCGGCTGCAGCGGTCCGCGGTCGGCCGCGTCCTGGGCAAACTGCTGCCGCTGCTCGACGTCTCCCTCGTACTTCTCGGTGAGCCGCGTCTGCATCTCTTCCGGCACCGTCGCGCCGGGCTCGAAGGTGTTTACCAGGACGAGACCCAGGGTGAGGGCGATCGTGGTGGTGACGATATAGAACCCGAGGGTTTTCCCTCCGATCCGCCCGATTTTGTTGATGTCCTTGAGCGAGGTCACCCCGACGATGAGAGACGCCAGGACCAGCGGGACCGCAATGAGCTTTAGCAGATTCAGGAAGATGGTGCCGAACGGCGCGATCCAGTCGCTCGTGAACTCCGTCCACCCCGCCGACGCCGCAAAGACGCCGTAGACGAGGCCGAGAACGAGGCCGACGATGATTTGCCAGTGCAGCTTTTTATACCAGGGCATGCAGCTATCGGACTGTGAGAGGAATGATCAACCGCTCGCGAGGAGACCGCGAGCGGGCCGGTCGTGCAGACAGTGTGAACGGACCCGGAGCGCACGCGGTCCTTCTCCCGCCCTCCCCCATGGCGCCGGCGCACGGGGAAAGCGTGCGTCTCGGGGGCGGGTGGCACCGGACGTACAGCGGGGGCGTTGCTTCCGGCGATGTTTCTTTCGCTTCCGGAGGCGTTTCGTGTTCGTCTTTGTCGAGCCTCTTTCCGGCCCCCCCGTGTTGGAGCATCCCTCTTTTCACCTCCTGCAGAACGTTCTTTTCGGGAAGGAAAGGCCGGTTTCCGGTGCGCCCTCGGGGTCGCCCGGTTGCCGTCGCCCGGTTTCGACGGCTCGGTTTCGACGGCTCGGTTGCCGTTGCTCGGTTGCAGCCGCCCTCCATGTCCTCCAGGCATCGAGCCCTCCGGTTCGGGTCGAGCACCGGAAAGAAAAGGGACACCGCCCGGCAGAGCAAGTCTCAGGTCGGGGAGGTCCCGAGTCAAAGGAGTTCGGGATTGGGGGAGGTCGGGACCGGGTCAGCGTCAGAATCCGGCAACGTATTGGACCCCGGCCCCGGCCAGCGCGCCGGCCGTTGTGGCCAGAGCGTTGACGGCGTCGTTGTCGACGGACGTCCAGCCCGACACCTGGATGGCGCCGTCGGCGGTCGGGGTTTCCGTGACGCGTCCGGTTTCGGGATCGCGGTAGCGGACCTGGATCGTGGCTCCGACGGCGCTGTCGAGCAGCATGCCGGCGGCTCCGGTGACGGCCACCGGCGCCCAGTGCAGGTCAAGGCGGGGATCGGCGGCCAGCGCCGCGAGGCCGCCGACGCAGAACGCCCCGGCGACGCCGGCCAGGGTACCGGGAAGGCTGACGGCACCGGAGGTGCCGGCGTCGACCGGCCGGAGGGTGGTGAGGGAGACGGGACGGGTGCGGGAGCGGGTACCCACCTCCGTTGCCCACGTGTCGGCGGTGGCTGTTGCGAAGGCGGCGACGTAGGCGGCATACAGCAGAGACGGTGCAGGGGAGGCCGCTCCGGCAGGCAGGACGAACGCGACGGCGAGGCAGAGCCAGGCGACGCCGCCGTTCGCGAGCACCTGCCGGAGGGTTCGCCCCGACGAATCGGGATGAGTGGCCTCCGGGATCGTCGCGGGGGCCGGCGCGGCCAGGGAGCGGTGGGGAAGGCGCGAAAGAGCGCTGGAGAGGACAAAAAAGGCCAGGGCGGGCACGGCCCAGCCCCATCCGCCGAGCACCAACAGGGACGCGGCCAGCAGGCCTCCACCGGCGGCCCCCAACGGGTCCAGCGCTTCCAGGCGCAGTGCCATGGCGGCAAACGCACTACTTGCAATAACGGCTCCCAGGACGATGCCCCCGCCCGCAGCATCAACCGCAAGCACCGACAAAACCACAGCCTGTACGATGAAAAAGTTGTCC
>CAKZLV010000099.1 GCA_937127285.1 uncultured Bacteroidota bacterium | reverse complement strand
CGTGTGCACGCATGGATCGGAGCCGACGCTGCGTTCTTTCGATGCTGGTGGTCGTGGCGGCACTGGCTGCCTCGGCGCTTCTGGCGCGGGGGCAGGACGCCCCGCCGTCTGCCGAAGCCCCTCCGCAAACCGCCTACACCGTGAAAGAAGGCGACACGCTCTACGGCATCGCCCGCCGCTTCGGCGTCAGCGTTCGAGCGCTGCAAACCTGGAATACCCTCGACGGTGCGCAAATCACCCCCGGGCAGACGCTGCGCGTGCGCCCCCCCCGTTCCGATGAACCCAGTTCCGACGAACCCGGGGCCGGCGACTCGGCGCAGCAGGAACCGGAGCGCACAGCGAAGCCGGCGACCGCGGAGCCATCGCCGGATACGGGGCGCGTGGCGGCCCGCCCCCCCGCGCCCTACGGACGCTATGAAGCTGCCTCCGGCGACACGTTTGTGTCGCTTGCTCTGCGGACCGGCACGACGGCAGACTCTCTTTTCGCTCTCAACGACAGCCTGACCGCCCCTCTGGCGCCGGGCTCCGTGGTTCGTCTTCCCCGAAGGTTCGGGCCCCCCACGCATGTGGTGCGGCGCGGCGACACCCTCTACGGCCTGGCCGGCCGGTACGGCGTGAGCGTTCGCTCGCTGAAGGCGGCCAACAACCTGACGAGCGACAGCCTCTCGCCCGGCCAGCGCCTGCGCCTCCCTGGGCGTCCGGGCTCTCGACCGGCCGAACCGGGCCGCCTCGCCGACCCCGATACGTCCGGCGCGGTGGCCGTCTATCCGTCGACCTTCGCCGGGCGCCTCACCGCCAGCGGCACCGCGTACGACCCGGAGGCGTTCGTCGGCAGCCATCCCACCCTGCCCTACGGCTCGCTCGTCCTTCTCACCCACCCGCAGACGCAGCGCTCGACCTTCGCTCGCATCATCGATCGCGGCCCGGTAGAGGACGATGTGATGATGGACGTCTCCGCCGCCGTGGCCGAAACCCTGGGGGTTGGGGACGGTGGCGCCGCCATCGAGCTTCGCGTCGTGTGGGTCGACCGCTGAGCGGGGGCCGACCGGTGACGGGTCTCCCGCTTCCGTTCTACCTCGCTCCCTCCTTCCTGTACAGCCCCGGCCCGCTCACGATGACCACGGCAACGACCGACAGCGGCTGGCGGGCCTACCACCAGACCACGCGCTCGGCCACGTACGGATTTCTGAGCGCCCTCCCGCTTCTCGTCCTCTACGAAACGCTTATCGTGTGGGCCAACGCGGATGCCTCGACGCCGGTGCGCATCGGCGCCGAACTCTGGCTGAAGTCGCTGCTCCCCCCGCTCGGCGCCGCCGGGCACCTGGCCCTGGGCGGGATCGTCCTGGCCGTCGGCGTGGCCGTCTTCTGGGCAGAACGACACCGCGACCTTCCCCTGCGGACGGGATACTTCTGCGGCCTGATTGCCGAAAGCGCGCTCTACGCTGTTCTCGTGGCCGCGCTGATCTCCCGGCTCGTCGGACTCGTGTTCGCCGCCGCTCCCCCGCCGGTCGGCGATCTGTGGACGCAGCTCGCCCTCTCGATCGGGGCCGGCCTCTATGAAGAACTGGTCTTCCGGGTCCTTCTCGTCGGCGGCCTCGCCTGGGTCTTCCGGCGCCTGACCGGCGCGTCGGCGGCATACGCCGCAGCGGCCGTCCTCGGCGCCCTCCTGTTCAGCGCCGTCCACTACACCGGCCCGTTGGGCGATGCATTCGCGCTCTCTTCGTTTGCGTTCCGCTTCCTGTTCGGCCTGGCGCTCAACGTCCTCTTCCTGGGGCGCGGCTTCGGCGTCGCCGCCTGGACGCACGCCCTCTACGACGTCTTCCTCGTCACCTCCCTCGGAGGCTAACCCTCCCCGATTCCCCACCTCTCCGTCTCCCCGGCTCCCCGTCTCCCCAACGCCCGTCTCCCCAACGCCCGTCCGGCTGTGTCGGATTTTTCCCGAACCGCGGCCCAGCCCGCCCCGTTTATGCAGCGCATCACTGATCAGAAACCGGTCTGTCGTCTATGAACACGCTCCGCACCACCGCCCTCATGGCGGTCATGTTTGTCCTCTTCGCGCTCGTGGGAGAGCTTCTCGCCGGGCCGCGCGGGATGATGATCGCCTTCGCCGTTGCGGTCGGCCTGAACGTCTTCAGCTACTGGTTCTCCGACTCGGTCGTCCTGCGCATGTACAACGCCGAGGAAGTCGATCGCACGGAGGCCCCCGACCTGGTCGCCCTCGTCGACCGGCTGCGCCAACGGGCCAACCTGCCCATGCCCCGCGTGTGCGTGATCCCGTCGGATCAGCCCAATGCCTTCGCAACGGGCCGGAACCCGGACAATGCCGTCGTCGCCGTCACCGAGGGCTTGATGCGATCGCTCGATCGAGACGAGCTGGCCGGCGTGATCGCCCACGAGCTGGCGCACATCCAGAACCGCGACATCCTTACGTCGACGATCGCCGCCACCCTCGCCGCCGCCATCACCCTGCTGGCGCGGTTCGGGATCTTCTTCGACCGCGACGAGAATGGGTTCGCCACCTCGCTGCTCATGCTGATCGTCGCTCCGCTGGCCGCGATGCTCATTCAGATGGCCATCTCGCGCAGCCGCGAGTACGCTGCCGACCGCGACGGCGCCGAAATCGCCGGATCGCCCCACGGACTCGCCAGCGCCCTCCGCAGCATGCAGGCCGCCGCCGAGGGTCGCCCCATGCGCCAGGCCAGCGAGTCGACCTCCCACATGTTCATCATGAATCCGTTCAGCGGGGGGCTGAGCGGGCTGAAGAAGCTGTTCTCCACCCACCCACCGATCGACGAACGCGTCCAGCGCCTTCAATCCATGGCCTGACCACGCCCCGTGGCCGCACGAGCCTCCGCCCGCCATCGCGACGCCGCAATAAGACGCCGCAATAAGCCCCCCCAACAAGACCCCCCAACAAGACCCCGCACGGATCGGCAGAGGGTGCGCCGGAGGTTTGGCGCACACGAGGAAGCGCCGAACCTTCCGGCCGGGATGCGGTCGACCAGATACGGAGGAGATCTAGCCGCACCTGTACATTTCGTCTGTACATGGACCGTCCCGCTTCGGGTTCGGTCCATCCGCCCTCTACCTGCCAACCCCGGCCACCGGGTCTTTCGGTTTCGGCTCCCCTGCCCCGCCCGGTGCCAGCACCGCCCGTCGCCAGCAGCACGGCTTCGCGGCCCTGATTTCGCTTTCTTGATTGCGCCGCTCTCTTGATTGCGCCGTCCTGCCTCCGACGGACGCCCTGCCCGCCGTCTCCATCCGTCCCCTCCCGTGATCGAGCGCTCCGGTCTTTCGGCACCGGGCCGCCCCCTGCCATGCCGCGCGCCTTCCTTCTGTCGCTCGCCGCCCTCTCAACCGTCGTGATGCTGGCATCGTGCTCGACCGACGAGCCAACCGCTGCCGCCCGCGACAGTACCGCTCTTGCCCTGCAGTCTCTGCAGGAAGAGAACGCCGCACTGCGCGCCGAGCAGCAGGATCGGGAGGTCGAGATTCGGGAAAAAACGGTGCAGGTGCAGGCCACCACCCGCCTGATCCATAAGATCCTGGACGACCTCGCCGCCCTGGCCGTCCGGAAGGATCTCGTCCGCGGCATCCGCGTCGCCCCACCTGCACAACTGGCGGCCGACTTCCCCCAGAACGAGCAGGCGGTGCGGGCCGCCGAGTCTCTCTTCACCCGACATCTCTCCCTTATCGAGTCCAACCTCGAAGACAGCCAGGAGCAGATCGACCGGGTTCGAAACGGCGATCGCATCGAACCCGAAACGGTCGCCGACCTCAACGCGAGGATCGACGGCCTGCGCGACTCGCTGCGCCTCCGCGACTCGCGCCGGGCCACCCTGCAGGCAACGGCCGACTCGCTGGCCGCACGCCTGGTCTCGCAGACCCGCTCGATTCACCGCCTTCGCCGAGACACGGCATCTCTGCATCGCCGCATCGAGGCGCAGCAGCGCGCCTACGTAGCCGTCGGCACGGCCGATGCCCTGGAGCAGCGCGGCATCCTGGATCAGCGCTTCCTGCGTCGCGATCGGATCGAACGCCTGCAGCCCCGAAACTTCGACTCGGTGTCGGCGACGACCGAACGCATCGCCTTTCCCGACGCTGCCCGGGACGCATCGGTTCTGTCCCTGCACCGGAAGGCCCCGGAGCTGTACACGATCGACGCCGGCACCCTCCGCATCCACGACCCGGACGCCTTCTGGGCACGGTCGCGGTTCTTGATCGTGAAGATCGACACGTAGCGGATCGGCCCGTGACGAATCGACCCGCGGAAGATCGAACCGTGGAAAATCAAACCGTGGAAAATCGAACCGTGGAGGCGGTTCGGGACGCTCTCGCATCCCGCGTGGCGAGAAGGGGAGATGGAGGGGAGGGGGAACGGCCTCTCCGCCGCACGGGAGAAAGGAACACGCCTCTTTACGACGAGCTCTTCACGGCGAGGAGCCAGGAGAAGCAACGGGACGTCCTGCCGCCGATGCCGTGTCTCCCCCGGCCCGGTGGGGCTACGCAGCCAATGCCGCCACCCCAGCGTTGGCCGACCCGGCGGTTCTCGACTCCGTGCCTTCTGACTCACCGCCTGCAGGCTCGGTGGTCGTCGGCTCCCACACGCCGGCGTCGACCAGCCGGGTGACCTCCCGTTTCGGCCAGGCCTTGTAGCGCAGCTCGGGGCGATACGGAACCGGGCGACCGCCCTCCGTCAACCACTCGAAAAAGACCGTCGTGGAGGTTTCAAACAGTACGCCCAGCGTACAGCCCTTTCCTTCCAGACAGTACTTGTAGCAGCCGCTGCAGGGCTCCTCGCAAAACTCGAATCCAACGGGAGCTTCCTTTTTGAAGTCGTGCAGACACATGAACGTAGGGGAATCCAACTGAGAGAGGGAGAGGGGACAACCTCCTTACTTAGACCTATTCTAAACTAGGCTCGTTGCTCCCCCCGTTCAACGAATGGACTGTGAACTTCGGGCGAGATCGTTACAGATGCCAGCGTGCATTCTGGAACCTTGTTGTGGGGGAATCCCGCACGGGGGAGGCGGTGACGGCTGATTTAGACCGCCTCTAAATCCATCCCTCAGCGGATCTTTCCTTCGCGGCGACAGGTTTCTCTAATCGCAGACGGACGAATCCTTGACGATCAACAACCACCCCGCGGAGGCGAGACGAGCTATGACGACCGAGATCCAGTCGATGTGCACAGCCTGCAAACACCTGAACCGCCACGCCGACGAGCCCCAGTGTGAAGCGTTCCCGGAGGGCATTCCGGAAGAGATCTGGAAGAACCAGCACGACCACCACGAGCCGTACCCGGGCGACCAGGGCGTCCGCTTCGAAATCGCCCCGGTCCCGGAGAAGACGGAGGCCTCGGAGACGGTTTCTTAACCCTTCCGCCGTCGGTCCCTTCCGGCTACCGGGCGGGTCGCAACACCCGGCCGTAACACCCGTCCGCAACACCGGGCCACGATCTAAACAAGCGCCGACCCTCTTTGGGGTCGGCGTTTTTGTGTTGTGGATGCGGCGTGCTCCTCCACCCGATGCGCTGAAACGGTGCCGGCAGCAGCCTGCACCGAGACGGCCTGCAGCAAGACGACCTGCAACGAAACGACCAGCAGCGAGGCGGCCCGTCACGCAGCGGGAAAATTCTGTTGGGATGCGTTTGAGGCGGATGTCTGGCTTGTGACTTGCCGCTGTGAACGCCCGAGCCGGCGAATGCATGAACGCCCCGCTCCGGTGACGGTCCGAACGACGACCGGCGGCGTGGAGAGCAGTGGAGAGGGTAGGCAACCGGCGCTGTTCCTGTTGCTTTGCAGTTTCTGCGCAGAGGCGATCGGGTAGGGGCAAACAGGCGGTGGCAAACGGAGGGTGGCGGACGCAAGCACGCTGCGGGCCCAGAGAGCATCTTCGGAACCGGCGGACGCGCGGAAGGCGCGGGCCCGGAGGCTTCTCAGGCAAACGAGTTTCTCAGGCAAACGTCTGCAGCGTCGAGGCGACCGAGTTGGCGTACCCGGCCCCGAAGTGGTTGAGGTGGTTGATGAGGTGGTAGAGGTTGTACACCTCCCGCCGCTCGTCGTAGCCGGGCTCCAGCGGCCAGGCTTCGCGGTACGCATCGTAGAAGGTCGCTTCGAAGCCGCCGAAGAGCTCGGTCATCGCCAGGTCGGCCTCTCGGTGGCCGTAGTAGGTGGCAGGGTCGATGAGGGCCGGCTTGCCGATGGCCGTGACCATGAAGTTGCCCTTCCACAGGTCGCCGTGCAGCACCGACGCCGGCGGGTCGGCCGGCAGCAGGTCGTCGAGCCGGCGGTCAAGGCGCTTGAGGGGGGCGTCCCAGGCCGCTTTCCATCGGTCGTTCTCGCGGGCACGTTCCACCTGCGGCTCCAGTCGCTCGCGGCGAAAGAACTCGGGCCAGGCGTCCCTCCACGTGTTGGACTGCGGAAGCTGCCCGATGAAGTTGTCGCGGTCGAACCCGTAGCGATCTGCCGTCGTGCGGTGCAGGTGGGCCAGGCCGCGGCCAAAGTCTTCCCAGAAGCGCCGCCCCTGCCGGCCCGTGTTGATCCAGGCGAGCAGCAGGAACCCGGGGCGCTCCTGGGTCGGCACGTCGATCGCCTCAACCGCCGGCACGTGCAGGTCGCTGTCGGCGGCGGCCAGTGCTTCGAGGCCGGCCGCCTCTCCGGGAAAGGTACGGGCGACATCCGCGTCGCCCCACTTTAGAAACAGCGGCGCAGCGTCGGTTTCGAGGCGGCAGGCGTTGGCAATACATCCGCCGCTGACGGCGATCACGTCCTGGACGGGGGTGTCGAGGTGCGTTTCGAGGGCGTCGTGCAGAGGATCCGGCAGGTCCATTCGTATCGGGGAAACCGTCGGGAGCGTGCGCGAGTGCGTGACCGTCGGGGGCAAACCGCTCGCCCTCAGGGTCGTCCCCCTGCGGACAACCGATCCTACGTCGTCGCCTGCAGGTCGTGCTCGTCGATGAGGCGCTGAAGGAGGACGGCGGCCGTTCGATCCACGATGTTGTAGACTTCCTCGAATCCGTCGCGTTCGCCGTAGTAGGGATCGGGGACCTGGTAGGAGTCGGGCTGGGGATCGAACTCGCGGAAGAGCCGCACCTTGCCGTCGTACTCGTCGTCTTCGTCGAAGTAGAGCACGTCGTTCAGGTTGTTTTTGTCCATCACGAAGACGTGATCGTACTCCGCGAGGTGCTCCTTCTGGAACTGCGAGGCCCGGTGGTCCTCCAGCGAGTGCCCATGTTTTCGGGCCGTCTCGCGCATGCGGTCGTCGGCCGTGTCGCCGATGTGCCAGTCGCCCGTCCCGGACGAGGCGATTTCGAAGTGGTCGTCCAGGCCCGCCTCTTCAACCTTGTCGCGGAAGACGACCTTCGCCAGCGGGCTCCGGCAGATGTTGCCGAGACACACGAACTGGATTCGAATGGGATCGGACATGAGACGGAGGAGGTTGGTGCAGAGGAGCATCGGAAGGCGGGGTCCGATCTCTCTACGGTACACGGTCCGTCGTGTGCCCGGGCCGCCGGTCAGTTCTCCGGCAGTTCGTTCAGGGGGATGGGAACCTGCGAGAAGACTTGCGTCTGCGTGCCCGGGTCGCCGACCGTCTCCGCCGGGTCCTGCTGGATGCGGGCGCGCAGTTCGTCCAGCAACCCGAAGCGGCGCAGGTCCACCCAGCGATGGCCTTCGAGAAAGAGGGAGAACTGACGGTTGTAGAGCATTTCGTCGAAGAGTGCCTCCTCGGTGACCGGTCCGGCATACGGCCCCAGACCCGCGGCCATCCGAATCACGTTGAGGTCATCGACGGCCGCGTTCAGATCCGTCGTGGTGCCGAGAATGTTGGCTTCCGCCCGGAGCAGGAGAAGCTCCTCGTTGCGGATGATG
>CAKZLV010000098.1 GCA_937127285.1 uncultured Bacteroidota bacterium | reverse complement strand
TTCCACCTGCCGACTCCGTTCCACCTGCCGACTCCGTTCCACCTGCCGACTCCGTCTCAGCTATCGAATTCATTTCAACTCACGACGCGATCGCGCATTGCCACTTCATGTCACCTGCCGGCCTGTCTCGCCGTCGGCACTGTTTCCAGTCGACGGCTTACGATTTAAGAACCGCGACTTCTAACCGAGCGACTCCGCCAAGGAACCATCCTCCACCCTCCATCCCTCTATCCTCTATCCTCCATCCCTCCACACCTTCATCCCTCGCGCCAGATCATCTCGACGTGCGGGATGCCGGCTTCCTCGAAGGTGCGGCCGGTCGAGGCGAAGCCGAAGGTTGCGTACCAGTCCTCCAGGTGCTCCTGGGCGTGGATGAGGAGCGTGTCGAAGCCGGCGCGGCGGGCGTCGTCCATGACGAAGCGGACGAGGTCGGTACCGTGTCCGTTGCCGCGGTAATCAGCCAAAACGGCGAAGCGCTCCAGCTTGGCGACGATCGCTTCGCCGTGCGGCACGGCGCGCCATCGGGCGGTGGCGACCGGATCGTCGTCCACGAACCCGATCACGTGCCGGCTTCGCTCGTCCTGCCCGTCCCACTCCTCGTCCGGGGGACACTCCTGTTCGTCGATAAAGACCTGCTCCCGAATGGAGCGGGCGGCCTGCCAGTCGGCATCGCTTTCGACCGGCTGGATCCGCAGGTGCGTCGCGGTCGGCATGGGCGTCCGGGATGAATGAGAGAAAGGGCCGTTGCTGCACCGATTGAACGTCCAGCGCGAACAGTGTTCGCCGGGGAGCGTGCCTTTCGTGTCGCAACCGTGTGCGCCGCGACCGGATGTCTCCTCTCCTGCCGACCGTCCTGCTGCCCTCCCTCCACGGATGGATTCGACTCCTGCGATCGACGTCTCCGACTGGGAAGACCGGTTTGCCTCGTTCCTCGACGAACGAGCCGACGAGAGCGATGCCGCGCACGACCGCGCCCACATCGAGCGGGTCGTTGCAAGTGCACGACACCTGGCCCGGGCCGAACGCGCGGCGATGAAGGTCGTCCTCCCCGCCGCATGGCTGCACGACTGCGTGGTTCTCCCCAAAGACCATCCCCGCCGGTCGGAAGCCTCGCGCCTCGCGGCCGAGACGGCGATCGACTTTTTGACCGACGCCGGATATCCGTCCCGAACCCACGCGGACATTCGGCACGCCATCGAGGCGCACAGCTACTCGGCCGGCATCCCGCCGGAGACGCTGGAAGCGGACATCGTGCAGGATGCCGACCGGCTCGATGCCCTCGGCGCCGTCGGCCTTGCCCGATGCTTCCAGGTGGGCGGGCAGATCGGTGCGTCGCTCTACCACCCGGACGACCCGTTCTGCGAAGACCGGGAGCCGGACGACGCCACCTATTCGATCGATCACTTCTACGCGAAGCTCCTCCGGCTGCCGGATACCATGAACACGGCCGCGGCCCGGAAAGAGGCCGAGCGCCGCGCCGGCGTCATGCGGGACTACCTCGACGCCCTCGAAACCGAAATCCACGGCCGTTCTGGTCGAAGCCCTGAGGGGAGCCGCTGACGTGCTCCTGATCAACGTTTGGCACGGCGTGCTGCAAACAAACGGCCGTCGGCCGTTCCTTCTGAAAGGATGCGTCGAAGCGCGGACGGACTCGGCAACGCCGTGCACCGCAGACCCGCCGGGACCAACACCTCAGGCCCCTCAGGAGGGGCTGGCGGGGACACCAACCATTGCCGAGGCTGTCCGAGTGCCCATTCTCGAACGGACGACAGATCTCGAACGGACGACAGAAACCCGTTCCGTGCGCTTCCGGTTAATCGTTGTGCTGCATCTTCCTACATCGCCTCGCCGCACGATGAGTCTCCCGATCTACCTCGACCACAACGCTACCACCCCGGTCGACGACCGTGTGCTGGAACGCATGATGCCGTACTTCCAGAAGCAGTTCGGCAATGCCTCCAGTGCCGGGCATGCCTACGGGTGGATGGCTGAAGAAGCCGTCGACCAGGCCCGCGAACAGGTGGCCGCCTTGATCGACGCCGATCCAAACGCCATCACCTTTACGAGCGGCGCGACGGAGGCGCTGAACACCGCCCTGAAAGGCGTCGCCGACGCCTACGCCCGGAAAGGGCAGCACATCGTGACGGTGGAAACCGAACACAAGGCCGTTCTCGACACCTGTTCGGCGCTGGAAAAAGAGGGCGTCGAGGTTACCCGCCTTCCCGTCGACGACGAGGGGCGCATCGAGCCCGCTGACGTGGCGGAGGCCCTGCGCGAAGACACGATTCTCGTCGCCGTCATGTGGGCGAACAACGAGACCGGCGTCCTGCACCCGATCCCCGAAATTGCCGACATCGTGCGGGAGCACGGCGCGCTGTTTCTGACGGATGCCACCCAGGCGCTCGGCAAGGTGCCCGTCTCCGCCGAGCACGCCGACCTGATGGTCGGCTCCGGACACAAGCTCTACGGGCCGAAGGGCGTCGGCTTCCTCTACGCCAGCCGGCGCCGCCCGCGCGTCCGCCTCACCCCGCTCATCGACGGCGGCGGGCAAGAAGACGGCCGTCGCGGCGGCACCTACAACGTGCCCGCCATCGTCGGCCTCGGTGCGGCGGCCGAACTCGCCGCCGACGAGCAGGAGGAGGACGCCGAGCGGCTCACGGCGCTTCGCGACCGGCTGGAAGCGGCGGTTCTGGATGCGATCGACGACACCCGCATCAACAGTCGCGGCGCCGAGCGGCTGCCGCAGACGACGAACCTGACGGTGCCCGGCGTCTCCGCCGAAGACCTGACGCTCGCGATGCGCGAGGTGGCGTGCTCGACCGGCAGCGCCTGCGCCTCCAACTCCAACCGGCCCAGCCACGTCCTGAAGGCGCTCGGGATGTCGGACGACGACGCCCGCGCCACCGTTCGTCTCAGCCTCGGCCGACCGACCACCCAGGAGGAAGTCGACCGCGCGATCGACGTGCTCGTCGAGAACGTCCGCGACCTGAAGCAGCAGCCCTCCCTCGCGCTGTAACCGCCGCGGCCCTCGCGCCGCCCACCCCGTTTACCGACACCCTCTGTTCGCAATCGACGACGCCCTGCATCCCGCCATGGAAGACCTCGAAAACCGCGTTCAACAGAGCGACATTACGACGTTCAATCTCGAGAATCTCTGGGACGACCGGTCGATCTCCGAGATCGACATCGCCGACTTTCTCGTGGAGGGACTGATGCTCAAGGAAAAACCCTTCCGCGAGGCGGTGAAAGAGCACGACTGGTCGCAGTACGACGACCACCACGTGGCGCTCTTCTGCTCGACCGACGCCATCGTGCCGACGTGGGGCTACATGCTGATCGCCTCGAAACTTGAGGACGTCGCCGCGTCAATCACCTTCGGCGACGAGCAGGACGTGGTGCAGGACTACTACGTCCGCGTGCTGGAGGATTTCGACTGGTCGGCATTTGAAGACATCCCGGTCGTCGTCAAGGGATGCGCAAGCGACCTCGTCCCCAACAACGCCTACCTGATCGCCACGCAAAAGCTGCAGCAGCACGCCCGCAAGCTGATGTACGGCGAGCCGTGCTCGTCC
The DNA here is from genome assembly GCA_937127285.1 of uncultured Bacteroidota bacterium. Lineage (GTDB taxonomy): Bacteria > Bacteroidota > Rhodothermia > Rhodothermales > Salinibacteraceae > CAKZLV01. The sequence continues at coordinate 1,999 of CAKZLV010000098.1, read as the reverse complement.
GTCCCCCTCTGGCGCCGGCCGAAGGAGGACAACGAAAAGCCGGATGCGAAGGCCGTCGGCGTCACGAAGCCGGACCTCCCGTCGCCCGGAAGCTGACAGGATTGGGGAATTGGAGAATTTGAGGGGGATTGGGGGCTGTGGACGCTTGGGGGCTGTGGACGCTTGGGGGCTGTGGACGCTTGGGGGCTCGGGGATTATTGATCATTGAGCAATGATCATTGATCAATGTTCATTGCTGGACGGACGGGCGGTACGAATTCGGGCCGCCGGGCGTTATTCTTGCAGACGTTCCAACCCGCGTTTGCTCGACGAATCCGCCGTAGCTGCCGCCGATGGATCGCTCTTCCGGGGCCGACGAGGCCACCGCCGACCCTGCATCACCGTCTCGTACGTCCGAGCCTCCACCGGACGCCTCTTCATCGACCGAAGCGTCGGGCAGCGCCGCTACCGGGGCCGCAGCGGCCGCCTTTCTGGCCCCGCTCATGGACTGGCTGGAGGGATCGCCTCGCTACCGGCTGGTGCGGATGTTCTACCACCGGAACGAAGCCTACGTGCCGGGGGCGCTCTTCCTCGGCGGCGTCGGCTGGGACGCGGCGACCCTCCAGCGCATCGACGCCCTCGTCGACAACGTCATCCTCGGCGCCTACCTCCTCCTGCTCGGCGGTTTCGTGGTTCTCACGACGCTCTCCAACAGCGGAACCCGCCTGCCGAAATCCCTCCGCCAGCTCGACCGGTGGTCGACCGGAGCCATCCAGTTTCTGGCCGGCGGCCTCTTTAGCGCCTACGTCATCTACTACACCCAGAGCGCCTCGCTGTCGACGGCGTCTCTCTTTCTCGGCCTTCTCGTGACGGTCCTCGTCGCGAACGAGTTCATCTGGAATCGGACGCTCAACGTCTACGTCCTCGTCGGCGTCTACTTCCTGGCCGTCTTCTGCTACTTCACCTTCTTCCTGCCCATCGTCTTCGGAGAGATGGGCTTCGGGGTGTTCCTCGCGGCCGGATGCCTGAGCGCCGCCCTCCTCGGCCTCTTGATCCTCTATTTCGAGCGGCACGGCGTCTTTCCGAACAACCGGTCATTCCTCGGCGCCTTCGGGATCGTCCTCGCCCTGCTCGCGGTGATGAACCTCTTCTACGTGCAGCAGTGGATTCCGCCCGTCCCGCTCGCGCTCCGGCACGGCGGGATGTACGAGAACGTCGAGGTGCGAGGGGACGCCTACGCGCTGCAACACCGGGACATCCCAGGGTGGAAGGTGTGGGAGGACACGGACGAGGAGGTCGTCCGCTACCGCCCAGGCGATGCCGTCTACGCCTTCGCCGCCGTGTTCGCGCCCACGAATCTGGAGACGGAAATCTACCACCGCTGGCAGATCTACGACCCGGATACGGACACGTGGCGGGAAACGGACCGCATCGGCTACGAGGTGGTCGGGGGACGGCAGAACGGCTACCGCGGCTATACCTATAAGCGCCACCTGCGTCCCGGACGGTGGCGCGTCACCGTTGAAACCGCCGACAACCGCCCGATCGGCCGTATCCCCTTCACCGTCGTCCGCGCCGACACCGCGCGCACCCCCGAGTACGACGTGCGGCTCTACCGGTAGGTCGATCGCGCTTGTCGGATCGCCCCGGATCCCCAATGGCCGGCACCAGCGAGCGGGTCGTGGGTGGAGGGGGCATGAGTTCATCCGTCCTGAGTGCATGAGTCAATGCCAGTTGCGGATTGCGGGGGCGGCCGCCCTGTCGTCGATGTGGCCAATCGCATTGGCCACACCCGACGGCCGGTCCCCCGCACGGTGTCGTCCTCCGGCACTCGGCCGGAAAAAGCTGCGCAGGGAGGCGTCCTCCCTCTTCTATGTGGCTCGATAAACGTACCGTACGAGTACAATCCTGTCGGTAGGTCCGGTCGGGATGTCCCCTTTTTGACCGGCCAAAAAGGGGACGGAAAAAACCGCACCAACCGGCACTAGCTCACCGCGTTCGCGTCGCCGGGCTGGACGCG
>CAKZLV010000097.1 GCA_937127285.1 uncultured Bacteroidota bacterium | reverse complement strand
CGAACTCGGCGACCGTCTTTGTCCCCATGGGCCGACGGGAGGATTTCCAGGAGACAGCCCGCGTCGGCCGGGAACGGAGCGTCGAGAACGGAGCGTCGGGAACGGAGCGTCGGGAACGAAACGTCGAGAACGGAGCCTCGCAAAGGAACCGGGCGGCAGGCAGCATAAGAGTGGCGACCCGGCTGTTTGGCGGATGAGGGATGCGGCCCCGGCGTGCATCCTCCGTCGCTTTTCACGCCAGATTGTTTATCCGTGCCGTTGCGGCAAACTAACAAATCTCCGGCCCGTGTAACAGGGGCAGGACGTGGACATCCGAGAGGGTGAACGCCCGGGTCGCTCCCCGGTTACGGCCGGCGGGTTACGGCCAAGCAGGGCCGTCACATCCGGACAGCCGGGATCCGGCCAGGTCTCCGGTCCTCCGCCTTCCTGCGTGCGAACACCGGGCGTGCGGATGTCTGCTGCGCCGCCCCCTCTCATCGTCTCGTCCTCCACCGCCCATGACGCCTCGGATCGGAATCACTCGTTCCCTGGAGGGCAGCCGACAGGGGGTGCGGCACGAATATGTCGAAGCCGCCCGGCAGGCCGCACGCCATGCCGCACAGCCCGAAACGGGGTGCGTCCACCCATCCGGTTCAAATTTCCAGCGGCTCTCGCCGGTACGATCTTCCGCAGGCCCCCCGCCTGTCCGCGAACACGCGCCGCCTCCAGGCCGTCCGCCGCCTGGGAGCAGGATACCGGGCCGTCGCCACGGCGCCGACGGGGTTGTGGAAGCCATCGAGCACGAGAACGGCAGGGTTCTTGGCGTCCGCTTTCACCCGGAACGAAGGGGAGCCTGCATGCCCCCTGTTTCGAGGCCTGGTCGATCGAGCCTCCCGATCCAGCCCCCCGCACGAAACCGCTGACTCCTCCGAGACACGATGCCGGGTCCGGCCCCGGAGACACCCGCGCACCAACCGACGCGGTCCGGCGGGAGGCGGCCGCCCCCTCCCCGGCTCGTCTCGCCTCTCCAGCCCGTCCCGCCTCGTCCGTCCTGTCGGATCCGACGCCGCCCCTGGAACCCACGGCTCTCGCCGTTCGCGACGTTCGCTTGCTCCTCACCTTCGATGCTTCCTCCCATGGACCGTCCGTCGTCGCCTCCTCCTGACCCCCCCTCCCCCGGCGACCCGGCGCCCGCAGCGTCCGGCCCGTCGTCGGAGGGGTTCCCCTCCTCGCCCCGCTCTCGCCGGCTGCGCATTGGAGCCTCCATCGCGGTGATCGTCCTCGTCGGACTGGTCGGCCTGTCCGCGTCGGGGCACCTCGACACGGTGGCGCAGCGCCTGCTCGTGCAGTTTCAGCCGTTTGCCGCGCCCGCACCGCCGCCCGCCGCTCCCGACTCGCTGGAGGAGGCGCCGGACAGCGATCACGGCCTGACGCTCCGGCAGCTCGACGCCCATCCCGAAACCATGCACCGACGCTACTTCACGCCGTCGGTCTTCGGGCCTCGCGGCCCCGACTCGGTCCTCGTGTCCCGGTTTCACGACCTGCTCGACCTGTTCACGAAGCGGCAGGGAGTGGATGACAACTTTACCATCCGCGTGCTGGATGACCGGACGCACGAGGTGCTGGACCTGCACGTTCTGGAAGACCTGCGCGCCGCCTACGAACGCGGTGCGACCATGGAGTGGCGGGCGGTCGACCGGCAGCGCCGGCAGGCAACGCGGCGCCTGGTCGATACGTGGGTCGAGCGCGGCATCCCCCGAGAGCACGTCACCGTTCGCTGGGGACGCGCCACCCAGATTCGCAGCGCCCACGAGCGCGACGCACCGTTCAAAGAATACGAGATCCGCCTCGCCGAAACCCTCGACCTCAGCCTTCTTCCCACCGAAATCGGCACGGTGGAAACGTTCAACCAGGACGACCTCGTCTCTCCGGTCGGGGCCCGGAGCCGGTACCAGATGATGCCCTGGATTCTTCGCCGCAGCGGGGTGCACCGCTACGACCTGCGTACAGAAGCCGGCCCGCGAATCGAGGTTCGCGAAGAGCTCCACCCGCTCCTGACGCTGGAGCCGGCGTTCACCCTGCTTCGCGGCTACGTCAACGCCGTCGGCCACGAAATTCCCGGGCTGTCTGCCTACCACACCGGTCCGGGCAACATCTACAAGATCTACCGGCTCTTTTTCTCCGAGTCGTCCTACTTCGACCCGAACGCCACGGTGGTGGATGCCTACCTGTGGGCGTTGACCGACGGGTTCGACGCGGTAAACGACGTGTCGACCTTCGGGCACTACTCCCGCGGCTACGTGCCCTCCACGTACGGGTCGCTGGTGGCGACCGAAAACGAGGTCATCGACACGACCCGGACGCTGCGCACGGCGCGGGTACAGCTGCGGCCGGGTGCGCAAACGACGCTTCGCCGTCTCCTTGCGCCTCTGGACTCGCTGGAGCGGTCGTTCGACTGGGGGCCGCAGACCGACGGGAAGAACGCGTACGAGAGCTTCCGCACCCTGAACCCGCACTTCGACCTCCCCCCTGCACCGGCAGCGGGCGTCCCCGAGGCCGGCAACGTGCGCCTCGTCTCTTCGATCGACGGAAAGGCCGTCCGCTTCTTCCTGCCCATCGGTGCGCCGGCGGCTCTCCGAGCGTCCGGCCTGACCGTCTTGAACGAGAACGCCACCTTCCGCTTCGACCGCGACACCTACGGCGACGCGTCCGCCCAGCGCACCCGGTGGGATGACCGCTACCAGGCGCTGGTGCGCGACATCAAGGCCTTCGGGTTCACGCCGTCGAACCGCCGGGAGCTGCTGCGCCTGCACGACAAGTTCATTGAACTTGCCGAAGCCCAGCCGTCGCACTTTCGCCGCCTGCAGCTCGACATCATCCAGACCCACCGCCGCATCTGGCTCTCCAACCCGTGGGAGGAACTGTCTGAAGAAACGATGCTGGCAACCGGGCGGGCGCGAATGCCGGTGCAACCGCCCGTGGCGCTGCAGACCGACACGCTGCAGGCGCCGGGACGCTTTCCCTCGCCCGCAGCACGGACGACGGTCGAGTGACGAGGCGCAAGACGTGAGGCGGTCGGGCTCGACGCGGTCGGGCGTGGGGCGACGGGCGTGGCGCGACGGGCCACCGCACGGGGCGGGGGGCGGCGACGGCGGCAGCCGGGGGGAGCAAGGCCCCGCTCCCGGTGCGCACGGCTTCCGGGTGCCGTCGGGGGCACGGCCGGTCAGCGGCGGCGGAAGGACGAGCCGTCCGGCGCCATGCCGGCCCGCTCACGGGCCTCCTGGATGTGCCGCTCCTGAACGCCGATGGCGGTGTCGTCCGTGGGGGTGCGCTGCACGTAGCGGCCGTCCGGGTAGAGATCCCAGGCGGTTCGCGGATCGTCCAGCGCCGCCTGCAGCGACCGAAGGATCCGGTCCTGGTGGTGGGCGTCGCGGATGGGGACGGCGGCCTCGACGCGGTCGTCGAGGCGGCTTCGCTGCCAGTCGGCACTCCCGATGTAGAGGTGCGCGTCGCCGGCGTTCTCGAAGTAGAACACGCGGTCGTGCTCCAGAAAGCGGCCGACGATGCTGACCACACGGATCGACTCGCTCACCCCGTCGACGCCCGGGCGGAGGCGGCAGACGCCCCGAACGATCAGGTCGATGTCGACGCCGGCGCGGGAGGCCTCGTACAGCTTGGCAATGATCCGCCGGTCGGCCAGTTCGTTCATCTTGGCCACGATCCGGCCGCCGCGCCCGGCCTCGGCGTGCTCGATCTCTCGGTCGATGTGATTGACGAAGGTGGCGCGCATCGACTGCGGGGCGACGAGCAGCCGCCGGTAGTGCTGCTCCGGCGCATAGCCGGTGAGGTAGTGGAAGAGGTTCGTGAGGTCGTACCCGATGCTGCGGTCGCAGGTAAGGAGGCCGTAGTCCGTGTACTGGCGGGCGGTTTGCGTATTGTAGTTGCCGGTGCTGATGTGGGCGTAGGTCCGCAGTCCGTCCTCCTCGCGCCGCACCACCAGCGCGGCCTGGGCGTGGGTCTTCAGCCCGACGAGGCCGTAGGCGACGTGTACGCCGGCGTTCTCGAGCGTTCGCCCCCACGCGATGTTTTTCTCTTCGTCGAAGCGGGCTTTCACCTCCACCAGAACGGCGACCTGCTTGTCTTGCTCGGCGGCGTGAACGAGCGCGTCGACGATCGGCGAGTCTTCGGAGGTGCGGTAGAGGGTTTGCTTGATGGCCAGGACCTTCGGGTCTTGGGCCGCTTCCTCGATGAAGCGCTGGACGCTGGTCTCGAACGACTCGTAGGGATGATGCACGAGCACGCTTCCTTTTCGGATCACGTCGAAGAGGGTGCCGGGGTCGCGATCGTTGGGGTTGCGCTGCAGCCGGGGAGGCGTGACCGGCGACCAGGACGGAAACCGGAGATCCTTGCGGTAGTGCTCGTCCGGGATGTGCAGGTCGGCCAGCTTCGTGACGTCGGAGTAGTCGATCCGTCCGTCGGCCACGTACACGTCTTCGTCGCCGATGTCGAGCTTCTCTTTCAAGAACGAGCGCACGGATTCCGGCATCTCGGCGGCAACCTCCATCCGCACGACCGGGGCAAAGCGCCGCTCGCGCAGTCGCTCGGAGATCATCTTGAGGAGGTCGTCGGCCTCCTCCTCGTCGCGGCGCACGTCGGCGTTGCGGGTAACCCGGAAGGCATACGCTCCCTCCAGGTGCATGCCCTGGAAGAGCCGATCGACGTGTTGTTCGATGACCTGCTCGATCGGGACGAAGTGCATCGGGGCCTCCAGAGGAAGCCAGCGCGACCGGCTCGTCGGGATTTTGACGCGGGCGAAGTGGCGGGAGCCGCTCTCGGGGTGGCGCAGCACGACGGCGAGCGACAGGCTCATGTTGGAGATGAACGGGAACGGCCGGCCGGGGTCCACCGCGAGCGGCGTCAGGATGGGGAAAATGTTTTTCTGAAAGTACGCCTCCATCCGGTCGCGCTGCGCGACATCGAGGTCGCCGTAGTCGTGGACGTGGAGGTCGACCTCTTCGGCCAGGGCCGGCTGGAGCTGGCAGCGCCAGGTGCGGCCCAGGGCTTCGTACATCGGATGGATGGCCTGATGAATCAAGGCCAGCTGCTCCTCGGGCGTCCGGCCGTCGGGCGAGAGGGTGGTGACGCCGGCGGCCGCCTGTCGCTTCAGCCCGCCGACGCGTTTGCGCACGAAGCCGTCCAGGTTCTGCGCCGTGATCCCCAGGAACCGGACCCGCTCCAGGAGCGGGGTCCGCTCGTCCTGCGCCATCTGCAGGACACGCCAGTTGAAGTCGATCCAGCTCAGCTCGCGGTTGAAGTAGAGGCTCGGGTGGTCGAGCTCGGCCTCCGCCGGAACCGGATGGGCCTGCACAGCGCACGGCAGCCAGCCGTCCCGCCCCGACGACGTCGAGGGGTCGTCCGCCGCCCCCATGTCGGGGCTGGGCTCGTGGTACATCGACGTCAGCGAAGGCGCTTCGGGCGGGGGCGTCATGGGTTTGCGGTCGCAGGGCGGCAGCATGGGAGGGAGTCACCACCGTACCGTCCCCTGCCCGCGGCGTTCCGGAGCCGGCAGCGTTCCCGAGGTGGCAGCGTTCCCGAGGTGG
>CAKZLV010000096.1 GCA_937127285.1 uncultured Bacteroidota bacterium | reverse complement strand
CGGCCCGTCGCTGTTCTCTTCCACCCGGCCCCTGCGATTCGATGGCGAGTTCCTCCGCTTCCTCCACGCTTCTCGGGACGGATCGGCGCGTCCTCGCGCTCGCCTTCGCCCGGATGGCCGACGCGCTGGGGAACTCGTTTTTGATCATCGTCCTGCCGCTCTACATTGCGAGCGGAACCGTTGCCGGCGACGTCCTCGGACTGGAGGAATCGATGGTGACGGGCATCGTTTTGGCCCTGTTTGGAATTGCCAGCAGTCTCACCCAACCGTTTGCCGGACGGCTGTCGGACTGGGCCGGGTACCGGAAGCTGTTCGTGCTTGCGGGGCTGCTGGTGTTTTCCGTCGCCAACCTCTCCTTCGTGTGGGCGGACGAGTACTGGATGCTGTTCGTGATCCGCATCGTGCAGGGTGGAGCGGCGGCCTTCACGATTACGGCCAGCATCGCGCTCGTCAACGAGGTGAGCGAAATGCGGAGCCGGGGCGGCAACATGGGGGTGTACAACGCCTTCCGCCTCGTGGGCTTCGGCGCCGGGCCCATCGCCGCCAGTCTGATGATCGAGGCCGGGCCGTTCGACCTCCCCGGCGTCGGCCCGGTCACCGGGTTCGACGCGGCGTTTCTGATTGCGGCCGGGGCGGCGCTCGTCAGCTCGGCGCTCGTCGCTGCCCTCGTCGAAGACCCCGACGAAACGGCCCCGACGGAGCGGTCGCTGGGCATCCGCGTGTGGTCGGAGCAGCCCGGACGCCTGCTCGATCCGATTTTCGCCCTCGGCATCGCGACGCTGGTCATGGCGGCCTGCTTTGCGTTTCTCTCCGCCATCGAGCCGGAGGTGAACGCGCGCCTCGACCAGGGGCCGGTGCTCTTCTCGGTGGAGTTCGTCGCCCTGATCGCCGTCCTCGCCGTGGCGCAGCCGCTCGTGGGGCGAGCCAGCGACAAGGTGGGCCGCCGCCGGTTCATCCTCGCAGGACTGGTGGGACTCGTCCCGACCACGCTCCTGCAGGGCGTGGTTGGGGAGCCCTGGCAGATGATCGGCGTCCGGGCGCTGCAGGGCGTTGCCGGCGCGATGGTCTTTGCCCCGGCGCTGGCGCTGGCCGGCGACTACGCCACGAAGGGACAGTCGGGCGCTCAGCTCTCGGTCCTGACGGTGGCCTTCGGTCTCGGCATCGCGGCCGGACAGCTTCTCGCCGGTTTTCTGGTCTCGCTCGGCTTCGTGGTTCCGTTTGCGGTGGGGGCCGGACTGGCGGTGATGGGAACCGCGGTTGTCGCCACGCAGGTCGAAGACCGATTTGCCGGTGCCGGACCCTCTCCCGCCCAGAGCCATGCCTGAGTTGGGCACAGGGTGGGTGCGCCGGCCGGGAGCCCCTGTCTGCCTCCTGTCTTGTATCGCGGCCGCACGCACGCGCCGGACCTACCCACCCCATACACGACGGGCACCCACCGTCGGCAGACCGTGGGTGCCCGATGTGGGGATGCGACCGGTGGGGGGCACCGGTGCGCACGGCAAAGTGCACGGGGGAGGCCGGCAACGGGGGCCGCATTATGCGTCGCCGTCAACCAGCAGCTCCTGAAGCTTCTTGAACTCGTCGCGCTCGAAGGACAGGCTGTACTTGCCCGGCTCTTCGTCGTCGCCCACTTCCGTCAGCGGCTCCACATCCGATTCCTGAACCGCCTCGATGAAGTCAAACGGGTCCATCTCGAACGCGCCCGCAAAATCTTCGGCCGTGGCGGCGTAAATCCCCCCGTACGACTTGATCTCGCCGGTGGAAAAGTCGTCGGCGTCCTGGGGCTTAAAGCTAACTCCTCTCATAGAAGGTCGTCCGTTGCCGGGTCTCGGTGAACAGGTCGTTGGTGCAACGGGAGGAAATGAATCGGTGCGGGAAAGTTTCGGCGTAACGGATTCGTTAGGGCAGGGTTCTCCGGCAATTGACGACGGTGGGAGGAAAGGGGAGGGCCGGAGGCGTCCGGTGCGTCGCTTTAAAAAGCATTAGTTGGAAGCATTGGAAGCAACGCGGCAGGGGCGTGCGGGGAGCGCTCCGCCCGCCGTGGAAGACCGCACACGGAGAGACCGCACACGGAGGGACGCCGGGACGTCGTACCGGCAGTGCGCGAGCGGGGCGGCCCCGTCGTGTAGGTCGTCTCCCCACAGCCCTGAGGATGTATTTCCCGACAGGGGAACGTCCGGCTTCGACCCCGGCACGGATGCGGTCGGCGTTGTACCTTGGACGTCCGGTTCTCTCGTTCTCTTGCCCGTGCCCTTTGCTCGTGCCCCTTGCGCGCGCATCCCGTACACCCTGTGCACTGCGCGACCGGGCCGTCACCGCCCCGTCCGCACCGGGACCCAGCGGACCTGCAACGGGCCAGCCGGCAAGGGGACGCCGCCGGCCGATGTCGTTTTCACAGGATCGCAGCCCGTGCCATGCCGACGCAACCGTGGGACATTCACGAACACGACTTTCCGAGAACGGCGCCGCGCCGCGAACAGCTCGCCTTTCTGGTCGAGTACGCCGTCCTGGCCCCGTCTACCTACAACACCCAGCCCTGGCGGTTCGTCCTCGAGGAGGACGCGGTGCAGCTCTATGCCGACCCCGACCGGATGCTGCCGGGGCTCGACCCGGATGGGCGCGAGTTGTGGATGAGCTGCGGGGCGGCCCTGTTTCATCTGCGGATCGCCGCCCACCACTACGGATATGCCCCGGTGATTCGGACGTGGCCGGACGGGGGGGAGGACAACCACATCGCCACCATCCGGCTGGGGCCGGCCTGCGAGCCGACGCTCCGTCAGGAACATCTGTTCTCCGCCATCCAGAAGCGCCGCACCGTGCGCGACGACTTTGACGACCGGCCGGTGTCCGGGTCCGAGGTCGAGCGGCTGATCCGCGCGGCCGATCGGGAAGGGGCCGACCTCGTCGCGGCGTCTCGATCCGACCGGCCGTACCTCGCCGAATGGTCGGTCGAGGCCGGGCGCGTGCTGGCAACCGACCCGGCCGTGCGGAAGGAGTGGGCGGCCTGGGGGGCGGTCGACCCGGATCGAAACGACGGCGTTCCCCGCACGTCCCGCCATCTGGGCGTTCTCCGAACGCACACCGCCCCGTTCCTCGTGCGTCTGCCGGGCGGATTTACCCGCGTGGCCGCGGAATCGTCGGAGCGAATCGAGGCCGCCCCCTGCATCGTCGTCCTGGCGACGAGGCAGGACGACCGTCCGGCCTGGCTGGACGCCGGGCAGGCCCTCGACCGCGTGTTGCTGCAAGCCACCGCGTTCGGCCTGGCCGCCTCCTTCATCAACCACCCGCTCAAGGTCGACTGGATCCGCGACCAGGTCGCCGAACGCCTCTGCCCCGGACGCTTCCCCCAGGCCATCCTGCGCATCGGCGTGCCGGCCGACCGCTCGGACGCCACCCCCCGCCGGCCCGCGGGCTCCGTGACGGAGACGGTGGACACCGCCGACGACCCCCTGTACCCGTAAGCGCCCGGTCGTTTCCGTTTCCGCCCGTCTCTTCGCATGTTGTCTCTCCATCCCCCGACCCGGGGCAGTCCGCCGCGCTCCGCCGCCCCGCGTCGGGCGCATCCCATTGCGCATGTTTCCCGCTGCTCGTTTCCGCGTTGCGCGCGTTCCGGTGCGTCTCTCTTGCCCCCATCTTGCTCACCGACTCTGTCACCCAATTCGGAGGTTCGATATGCTGACGATCGATCGCGTGCTGTACCCCACCGATCTGACTCCCGGCGCCGCCCGCGCCTTTCCTCAGGCCGCCGCCCTGGCCGAGTGGCACGATGCGGAGCTGCACATCCTCAACGTCGCCGGACGGCACGACCACCGGTACGAAGAAATGAAGGCCCACTTCCCCCTGGAAACGACCCGCCTGCAGGCGATGCTGACGGACGAAGACGCTTCGCCGGACGGCGGGACGCCGGAGGCCGGAGAGGCCGGTGCTCAAGACAGCGGAGCGACGGGGGACCCCCCGGCGCGTCTCCCCGACCTGGCGTCCCTCACGATCGTTCAGGAGCAGGTGGAAGGCGCGGCTCCGGCGGATCAAATCGTGGCGTATGCCGATGATGCCGATATCGACCTGATCGTCATGGGAACCCACGGCCGGCGCGGCGTCGAGCGACTCATGATCGGCAGCGTTGCGGAAGACGTCGTGCGCACCGCCCCCTGCCCCGTGTTTACAATTCGAAACGAGTCCGAGGTTGCTCCCGGTCGGGCGGTTCGCCGGATCCTCGTCCCGATCGACTTTTCGGACGCGAGCGACGCCGCCATCGCCCACGCCCGAGAGCTGGCGCTCACCTACGGTGCACAGATCGACCTGCTCCACGTGGTGGAGGAGGTCATCTACCCGTCCAGCTACGGCGTCGAGCCGGCCAGCATCCCGACGGCAGAGGTCGTCGACCGGGTGGAGGAGGCGCTGGCGGGGCTGGCGCGGGAGGAGATCGGCTACGAGCACGTGACCGTGAAGGCGGTCCCCGGCTACGCACCGACCGAGATCCTCGATTACGCCGACGACCACGACGTCGACCTGATCGTCATTGCCACCCACGGCCGGTCGGGGCTCGACCGCATGCTCCTCGGAAGCGTGACCGAGCGCATCGTTCGCCGTGCGCCCGGCCCGGTCTTTGTCGCAAAACCCAAAGGGAAGTCGCTGGTCGATGCCGAGCGCGCACCCACCGGAACCGCCTCGACCTAGAGAGACCCCGCCTGCTGGATCTGGACGGCTGGACCCCGCCACGGGGACGCTGCGATAGGAACGCTGCGACGGGGACGCTGCGACAGGGGCTCTGCGCCGACGCGGTTCTCCGCTTCGGAACGGGGCACGTCCCGGCCGGGCGGATGGATGCCCGCGCGGACAGCGGCCCGACAGCGGCCCGACAGCGGCCCGCGGAAACCGGTCTCTGGCCGACGGATCGTACGACCGCCGACGGCGGTTTCTGAATCGAGCCGTCCGTTCCGGAGCCCCGCCGCGCCTGGAGCCCCGCTGCGCCTGAAGCCCCGCTGCTTCCGGTGTCCCCGTTCTCGCCTTTCGACTGCCTCCCGGCCGCTGCAGCGACCTCTCGTCCATCTATTCGTTTTGGATTGAACCGCATTCTTTTCTATGCAGATTGACAATCTCCTCCTTCCCACCGACTTCTCGGACTGCGCCGATCACGCCTTGACCCAGGCGATCGACCTGGCTGAGCGCTTCGGGGCGACGCTGCACATCCTGCACGTCGTCAATGAAATGGACCCGGACTGGTACGGGCTGACGACCTCGCAGGACGAGGCCGGTGCGCTGCGCGAAGCCATCGAAGACACCGCCCTGCAGCGGCTCCACGAAATCGCCCCGGACGAGGCGCACCGGGACTTCGAGACGGTCATCTCTCTGCAACTCAGCTTCGACGTGGCCGGCACGATCAACGAATACGTCGACGAGCGCGCCGTCGACCTAATCGTGATGGGGACGCACGGCCGGCAGGGGCTTGAGCGCCTCATGCTCGGCAACGTCGCCGACAAGTTGATCCGGCATGCTCCCTGCCCGGTTCTCACCGTCAACGAAGAGACGCCCTGGATCTCGCGGCAGGAGGACACGTCCGTCACCGACGTGCTGGCGCCGGTCGACTTTTCCGACCACTCGAAGCAGGCGCTGGTCGCGGCCAAGACGTTCGCTCACGTTCATGATGCGACGCTGCACCTGCTCTTTGTCGCGGAGCGCCGCGTGGTCCCGACCTTCAGCGATACCGGCATCCCCGGGGTCAACGTCGTGGAGATGGATCCGAAGATTGTGAACAACGCGGAAGAGGCCCTGCAGCAACTGCACGCCACCACGCCGGGCCCGGAGGTTGCTGCCGAGGTCCACGTCCGCGACGGACAGGTGGCCGGCAACGTGGTTGACTTTGCGGAAGGGCGCGGCGTGGGACTGATCGTCATGGCCACGCGGGGCCTGACGGGCGTGAACCGATTTCTACTCGGAAGCAACACTGAGCGCATCGTGCGCGTGGCGCCCTGTCCGGTGCTCACCGTTCAGACGGACGAAGCGGAAACCGGCGACGATCTGGTTGAACCTGCCGCCGCCGAGGACGGCGCGTAGAGAGGCGAAGACCGCAGCGCGAGACGGACCGGTCCAACGGGCTCTCCGAAGAGAATCTCCGCACGACGAATCCCCTCCGATCCGGTGCAGACCGAAGGGGAGGGGACAGAGGACCGACCTCAGGGGCACGGCTCCGTCATGGTACGACCCGTCTGGGTACGACCCGTCTGAGGAGGGTCACCACCGGTGCGGTCGACGGGGGCGGTGGCCCGTCGGTCGTCGAACCGGGGGCGACGAAGTGAAGGCCGTACGCTCTGCCGGAACGGTACGCTGCCTCAACTGGGGGCGTCGCCGCCCCTGCGCTCCGGCGACGCCCCCCTCACTTACGCTTCCGCGTGGACGGACTCCTCGGATTCACGCTCCGCCGTTGCCGGTTTCGGCCAGAGAGTCCGCTTCGAGCGGTCGTCGAACGGCTTCTCCTCGGCAGCATCCGCGGCCCGTTCCGTCTGCGAGAAGGCAGGGGACGAGGCCTGCGGGGCTGACGGCGAGAGGTCGGTCGACTGCGCCGGCGATGCCTGGCTTCGCACGAAGACGAAGAACGGGGCCACCACCATCCAGGAGATCAGCGACCACATGAGGCTCTGCGTCCAGAATCCGGCGTGACCGGGGTCAAACATGGTTCCAGCAAAGCTCGCGAGGGCCCAGAGAGCTACGATCGGCGTGAGGACGTTGAGAATCCGTCGCATGAGAGAAAGGGGGTGACGTGCGGGGGGAACGAGACGACGACCGGGTCTGCCAATACGACTGGACAAATCACACCCAAGGCCACTGAGTCAATACTGCTCTTGCCAATGATCGGTGAGGTGGGAAGTTTCGTACGTCAATTACGAAGCGAAACGATAAATATGGAAGTTGGACAAAAAAGAGAAGATACGAAGACAGAGTCAGAGATCTTCGCACAGGAGAGGGGTATTTGCCCGCCGAGGTGTCGTCTTCGGATACCGTTGTCTTCGGATGCGGTAGAGAGGAGCGGCCCCAGGAGGGCGTGCCCGACCGGTTCAACCGTGACCGCCGTCGCCGCCCGCCGCCCTCGGGGTGCGTGCGGCGCCGGGTTCGAGGGAGTCGGGTTAGAAGGCGCCGGCGACGAACCCGATGAGCCAGCCGCAGCCGAAGGCGGCATAGATCCCGAGGATGTAGCCGGCCACCCCCATCAGGAGACCGACCGGGGCGAGGGAGGGGAGGTAGACGCCGGCGACGATGGGGGCGCTGGCGGCTCCCCCGACGTTGGCCATGCTGCCGGTGGCGACGAGAAAGAGGGGGGCGCCGGAGACCCAGGCCGTGAACAGAAGGAGGCCGACGTGGATCGCAATCCAGAGGAGTCCGGCCAGCAGGTACAGGGGCACGTCGAGGACGGCGGCCAGATCCGCCTTGGCGCCGATGGACGTGAGCAGGAGGTAGAGGGCAAAGTAGCCGATGCGGGAGGCGCCGGCTTCCTCCATCGTGCGCAGCGGCGTGAACGAGAGGGCGAGGCCTCCGGTCACGACGATCAGGATGGCCCAGGTGCTGGTGCCGATGTACGCGGTGCCTGCCACCGGCAGGGCCTCGGCGACGGCGCGGGCTCCGACGGCCGCTGCCAGCGCCAGTCCCACGATGAGGGCGACGTCGGAGAGTTGGATGGGGGAACGGTCTTCTTCGACCTCCTCCAGCGTTCGGTTCAGGTCTTCGACGAGCGAGGGATCGGCACCAACCCAGTCGTCGAACCGGTCCTGGTAGGCGCTGAGGAAGATGAGCACGCCCATCCACCCGTAGCCGGCCACCACGTCGACGACGAGGAGCGGGCCGAGGGTGGCGTCCGGCGTCCCCCATTGCTGCTTCATCGCCACCAGGTTGGCCGTTCCGCCGATCCAGCTTCCGCTGAGGGCGGCGAACCCCTTCCAGGCCTCCGGATCCGCAAAGAAGGCCCCGAACAGCGAGAACGCGATGGGCCCGCCGATCACGATGCCAACCGTCCCCACGCCCATCATCAGCAGAGCCATAGGGCCCAGTTGCACGATGGCTCGCAGATTGACCGTGATCATCAGCAGGAAGAGGGAGAACGGCAGCAGGTAGGTCGACATCCAGTCGTACACCGGACTTTCGGCCGGGGTGATGCCTGCGGTGGTGCAGAACATCGGCACGAAGTAGGCCCAGATGACCGGCGGCAGGTACTTGAAGAACGGGGACAGCCTGTCGAACGTAGACAGCCAAAACACGCCGCCCAGGATGGCGGTGAGAAAGGCCATGAGACTCATCGGGTCCTGAAAGACGGCGTCGGCCACGGGCGGCAGGAGGTAGTGATCGAACTGTACGCGAACCTCTTAACGTGCACATCGGCGCGCTGAGGTGCAAGGAGGACAGGGCCACGCGCAACGAGCACCCCGCGAGAAGATCGCAGCCACGAGCACGCGGCCATGGGCACGTAGCTCCGGCTGCTGCCCGGCGGACCGCCTGCCTCTCGATCCCTGCCGACGCCGCAAACGCAGCACGCGGCTCGTTTGCCTTCGGGGCTGCGTCCACCCGCCCCGGAACCCGCTTCAGAACCCGCTTCGGGACCGCTTCGAGAAACGGTCGGGGCTCCGTAGTTTTCCCTACACCCTGGGTGGGGGCGTTCCCTACATTTTCGTTTCATTTGATTCACGATCTTGTTGACTGTCTTCAGCAGCAGCGGAGCGTGATCGCGGAGCCCGATCGCCGGTTCGGTTCCTCCGGTTCGGTTCATGGGGTATTCACCCCGGGTCTTGAACTGGAAAACACCGTTGTTGTAACAAATCGCACACAATCTCTGCAACGGCAGTCCCTGCTGCATGACGTTTCACGCGTTTGGTCTCAATTACGAATACGCGCCCGTCGAGACGACCGAAGCGTTCTCGCTCGACGCCGAGACGCAGGAGAGGATCTACCGCGACCTGATTCTCGGGTCGGAGGCGGAGGTCGTCCTCCTCTCGACCTGCAATCGGACCGAGGCATTTCTGTACGGGACTGAGGAAGACGTGCGGCGGGTGCAACGCGAGATCGCCCGTGCGGTCGATCGCCCCTGGCCGACGGCGTCTTCGTTTCACGTCGAGGACGAAGCCGCCGTGCGCCACGTCCTTCAGCTAACCAGCGGCATCCGGTCGATGGTCGTGGGCGACGGGCAGATCCTGGCCCAGGTCAAAAACGCGTACCGCCGCGCCGTCAACGCCGACGCCGTCAACTCGCTGCTTCACCGGCTCATGCACACGGCCTTCCGGGCGGCAAAGCAGGTGGCCACCGAGACCGACCTGGCCAGCGGGGCCGCCTCCGTCTCGACCGCCGCCGTCGCGATGGCCACCGAGCACTTCGCCGAGCGCGGCATCGACAACTTGCAGGATGCCCGCGTGCTCCTCGTCGGCGCCGGCAAGATGGGCCGCCTCGCCATCGGTGCGCTCGACCGCTGCGCGCCGCAGACGCTGGCGGTGACGAACCGTTCGCCGGAACGAGCGCAGGAAGTGGCGGGCAAGCACCGCGCCGACGTCGTCGACTGGTCAGACCGGCACGCCGCCGCGGCCCAGGCCGACGTGGTCATCGTGGCCACCGGCGCCCCCGAGCCGGTCATTTGCCGGCCCGACCTGCCCGCCCCGGCGTCCAGCGCCTCCGAAACTCTGTTTGTGGACATCTCCATGCCGCGCAACGTCGACCCGGGGCTGGACGACGCGTCCCCGTACGTGGTGTTCGACCTGGACGACCTGAAGGCGTGGACGGAGCAGGTGCGGGAGGAGAGGGGCAGCGAGATCCCCCGTGCCGAAGAGATCTGCGAAGACCTTCTGAGCGACTTCGTCACGTGGGTCTTTCACCAGCAGGCGCTGCAGCCGGCCATCCAGGCCATCCGCAGCACCTTCGACTCGATTCGCGAGCAGGAGGTCGACCGGCACGCGGAAAAGACGGGGATGAACCGGGAGGAGGTGGATCGCCTCACGAAGTCGATCATGCAGAAGCTCCTGGCCGTCCCCATCGTCAAACTCAAAAACGTCGACCCGGACAGCATCAGCTTCGTCCAGGGAATTCAGCTCCTGCACGCGCTGTTCTCGCGTCCCACCTGCGAGGACGATCGTGCGCAGACGGCGCGGGCGGCATCGGAGAACGTCCTGCCGGACCGCGACGGCGAGCAGCCGTCCCTGTCCGATGCCCCCTCGGAGTGCCCCTACACCACCCACGACCCGGACCAGGCGCCGAAGACAGAGTCGGGCCGCGACTACGCGACCGAGCTGTTGCGCCAGGCTCTGCAGGCGCAGGACGACCCGCAGCAGCCGTCAGAGCCGGTTCGTTCGGGGCAGCGTCGTTCGGAGGAGACGTCGTCAGGCAGGTCGTCGTCAACGTAGGCTCGACCGGGTCGCGATCGTTCTCCGTCCCGTAGGGCGGTCCCGTTTGCACCTTCCGTCCCCCGTACGCCGTTGCGGGCGGGTTGAGACGCGAAACGCCCCCTCCGCTCCCGTCGGAGCATGCAGCACGGCGCCTGCAGGATCTGCAGGAGAGCAGCCCTCCTGCGCGGCCGCCCCACCCCCCCGTTCGATGCCGATCGTTGTCGGCCCCGTCCTGCCCCCGACCCGGGATCCTGCCGGTAACTCGTTCGGTATGGCTGCATCTGGTATGGCTGCATCTGGTATGGCTGCATCTGTCTTTCCGCTGACCCACCCCGCGCTTCATGTCTCCCCCGTCGTCCCTCCCCGACCCGATTGTTCTCGGCACACGCGGCAGCGAACTCGCGCTCTGGCAGGCCAACCACGTCCGGTCGAAGCTGGAAGCGGACGGCCACCGGGTGGATATCGAAGAAATCTCGACGCGCGGCGATCGGGTACAGGACGTCCCGATCTCGGAGATCGGAGACGAGGCGGTCTTTACCCAGGAGCTCGACCGGGCTCTGCTCACCGGAGACATCCACGTAGCCGTTCATTCTCTCAAGGATCTCCCCTCCCGCATTCCGGAAGGACTCACGCTCGCTGCCGTGTCCGACCGCGAAGTCCCGCTGGATGCCTTCGTCGCACACCCGTCCTTCGACGGCACCCTGCGCGACCTGCCGCACGGCGCCACGGTGGCCACGGCGTCGCTGCGCCGCAAGGCCCAGCTGCGTGCCTGGCGGCCCGACATCAACGTGGTGCCGGTTCGCGGAAACGTCGACACCCGCCTCGAAAAACTCGACCGCAGCGACTGGGCGGGGATGATCCTGGCAACGGCAGGTCTCCTCCGCATGGGGCTGAGTGCACGCATCCGGGAGCGCATCGACCCGCAGGTGATGGTTCCCGCCGTGGGGCAGGGGGCGCTCGGCATCGCTTGCGCCGACGATCACCGCGCCGTCCGCAACACCGTGCGCACCATCATCCATCACGAGGTGACGGGCCTGTGCACTGCAGCCGAACGAGCGTTTCTGCAGCGGACGGGCGGCGGCTGCCAGGTTCCCATGGGAGCGTGGGCCCGCATGGTGGATGACGGCGTGCTTCGCCTCGACGCCTGCATTGCCTCCCTCGACGGCGACGAGGCCTTCCGAGACCACCGGACCTTCGCGCCGGACGAGGTCACCGAGGCCGGCACGGCCCTCGCCGAAGACCTTCTGCAGCGCGGCGGAGCGGAAATCCTGGACGAGATCCTGGGCGACCGAAATCAGCAGCGCTCCCCCTTTCAGCCGTAGTCCTGCCCGCAGCGCCGGCCTGCCCTTTGCCCGACTGCACACGCCCCGCCCCGTATGCCCGACGTCGTTCTGCTTCGCTCCCCCGACGACGCATCCTCCGATCGCTCCGATCACCCGGATCGCCGAGATCGGTACGTCCGCGCCTTCAGGGAGATCGGGATGGACGCGGTCTGCGAACCCGCCCTCCAGTTCCACTACCCGCGCCCCGACGTCCTGCACCTGCGCCTCTCGCAGCGCGACCGCTACGGCGGCCTGGTCGTGACGAGCCCGCGCGCCCTAACGGCCGTCTCCAACGTGTTCGGCGAGGACGACGCCGTGCGGCAGGCCTGGATCATGGCGCGAACCTACACCGTCGGCCCCCGCACCGCGGCGCGCGCCCGAGAGCTGGATCTTCATCCCCGCGGCGAAGAGGCCGGGTCGGCCGGCGCTCTGGTAAAGGTGATCGAGGCGGACGCTCCGTCGCGTCCCCTTCTGTTCTTGAGCGGAGACCGCCGTCGCGACGCCCTTCCCGACGGTCTCTCCCACGCCGGCGTTGCCTTCGACGAACTCGAAGTGTACCGCACGGAAGTCCGCACCGGCCTACGCCTCCCGCCGGACGCGTCCTGGCTGGCCGTCTTCAGCCCCTCGGGCCTCGACGCCCTGGAGAGGAGCGGCGTCGACCTGTCGGCGGTTCGTCTGGCGGCCATCGGGCCGACGACGGCGCGCCACCTCCGCGACGCCGGGCATGCGGTGGCGGCCGTAGCGTCCGAGCCCACCCCGCAGGCGCTGGCCGGAACGATCCGCCAGACCGACGGCGAGAGCTAGATCCCGCGACCCGCCGGTGACATGGGGGGAGCACGAGAAGGGCATGGAGACCCCGTGCTTTCGTGCGGGCGATGAACCTGTCGATTCCCGATCCTTCTCGGG
Source organism: uncultured Bacteroidota bacterium (assembly GCA_937127285.1). GTDB lineage: Bacteria > Bacteroidota > Rhodothermia > Rhodothermales > Salinibacteraceae > CAKZLV01. The sequence goes on along the minus strand of CAKZLV010000096.1, from coordinate 1,694 downwards.
GCGGAAGACTACTTGGTGCCGAACAGGAAGCAGAATGGAAAATCTTGCCCGTCACACGGGCCGGGCGGATGGAGTCAGATGATCGGCCGTCTCCGGGATCCGTGCGGGTGGGGCGGCCGCACGCTCGTCCTTGCCGACACGTGGTTTGCGTCCCGTAGCGGTACACCGGATGGGCGCGCGGGCGGCAACACCCGCTCGACGTGCGAGCCTGGACGGACAGCGAGTGCAGCGCCCATCGCAACAGAGACATCGAGGCAGCAAGGAACCGGAGCAGGGGCGGGCAACCCGAACGTGCTTGGCTGGAGACCTGCGTGACCCCGGCGCATTCGAGGCCGTCGGTTCCGGTCGATGAACGGTAGCGTCCCCGATCTTTGGTTGGAAGAGGGTCAACCCGCGTCTCGCAGGGTGCCGTCGATGGCCGCCCGAAAGCGAGCAGTGGCTCGTTCCGGGTCGTTGGCGGTGGCGACGGCCGAGAGCACGGCCACCCCGTGGGCACCGGCCTCCAGAACGGTTCGCACGCGGTCGTGGGTAATCCCACCGATGGCGATGACAGGAACCGGAACGGCCTCACAGGCAGCAGCAAGACCGTCCGGGCCCTTCACGGACTTCGGGTTTCGCTTCGACGAGGTCGGAAAGACGGGACCGAATCCGATGTAGTCGGCCCCTTCGTCGCAGGCGGCGGCCGCCTGACCGGCCGTCGTCGCCGTGGCCCCGATGAGCCGCTCCGGCCCCAGCACCGTGCGGGCATCGGAGATCGGGAGGTCGCGCTGCCCGAGGTGAACGCCGGCCGCATCCACGGAGAGAGCGAGATCCACCCGGTCGTCGATGATCAGTGGAAGCGAGGCATCGGTGCACACCGACTGGACGTTCCTCGCCGCCACGAGCTGGTTGCGAATGCCCCCGTGTTTTTGCCGGAACTGGATCGAGTCGGCCCCGCCGCGGATTGCCCGCCGCGCCAGGTCGGCGTGCGACAGCCGCTGCTGCATATGAAAATCGGTGATCACGTGAAGCCGGCCGAGCGTGCGACGGGCATCGGGCGACGCTCCGTTGGGCTGTGTTTCCATGGCGGTCGGAACGAGAAGAAGAGAAACGGTTTCCGCAGAATCGTGCCGCCGGCCGCTCAAGCAAGGGAAGCGGCCGGTCTCCGGATGCCATCACTTCCGACCGGGTGTGCAGTTCCGTTTGCTCCTCCGCGGTGATGCAAAGCGATCGCAATGATGCAAAGCGATGCAGGGCGCTCCACCGCGTCCCCAACGAGGCGGGATGAGACACGGTGAGGCACGGTGAGGTGAGATGAGGCGCGGCAGGCCTCCGACGCCCCCTCGCACAGCCTGCTCCTGAGCCTTCCGGCTCGTCCCCGCACTCCTCCCGGGCCCTGCTTCCCGGACGCCTCCCGATGCGTTCGCGGCGCGCTCTCCAGACCGATGCCGCCCCGAACCATTCCGTCCCGAACCATTCCGCCCCGAACCACTCCACTCCGATTCATTCCTGTCCCCCCACCCGTTCGCTCCCCATGCCCCTCGACCCGGCCGTAGACGATGCCCAGACGATTTTTCAGGCGGCGGTGCGATCCGTTCAGGCCGACCAACTGCTCGACGCCGAAACCGTGCGGTCAGCAGCGCCGGCCCCGCTGTCGACGTACGACCGCATTCAGGTCGTCGGGATGGGCAAGGCGGCGATGGGGATGGCCGGGG
>CAKZLV010000095.1 GCA_937127285.1 uncultured Bacteroidota bacterium | reverse complement strand
CCCACGCGTCCACAGCCCCCACGCGTCCACAGCCCCCACGCGTCCACAGCCCCCATGCCTCCACGCCCCTTCACCCTCTCCCCGGATCGTCCACGACGCGTTCGACGGCGCGGCGGAGGCGGGGTTGGTGGAGGTGAACGGGCTTGCGCTCTCCGTCTTCGTCCCCTCGCTCGGTCGCCCGCAGGTTCAGAAACTCCACCAGCAGCGAGAAGCCCATCGCCGAGTAGATGTAGCCCTTCGGGATGTGCTGGCCGAGCCCCTCGGCGAAGAGCGTGACGCCGATCAAGAGCAGAAAGCTGAGCGCGAGCATCTTCACCGTCGGGTGATCGCCGATAAAGTCCGAGATCGTGGTGGCGGAGAGGAGCATGATCCCAATGGCGATGGTGACCGCAATGATCATTACCTCCACGTCCTCGGCCATGCCCACGGCCGTGATCACCGAGTCGAGGCTAAAGACGACGTCGAGCAGGAAGATCTGCGTGATGACGCTCGCGAAGGAGACGGCCATGCCCGGGATGCCGGCCCCGCCGTCGTCCCCCTCCAGCTTGTCGTGGATCTCGGTGGTGGCCTTCCCGATGAGGAAGAAGCCGCCCACCATGAGGATGAGATCGCGACCGCTGAAGGCGTGGGCAAACACCTCGAAGAGAGGCGCCGTCAGCGTCATGATCCAGTTGATGGACAGCAGCAGAATGATGCGCCCGACGAGCGCGAGGATGAGCCCGATGCGCCGGGCCAGCGGCTGCTGCTCTTCGGGGAGCTTGTTCGACAGGATCGAGATGAAGACGATGTTGTCGATCCCCAGCACGATCTCCAGGACGGTGAGCGTACCGAGGGCGATCCACGCCTCGGGCGTGCTGATCCAGTCGAAAGACATAGAGGACGGGCGTCAGTGAGGAGAAACGGCGCAGGGAGCGGGCGTTGCGGCTGTGCCCCCGTGTCGGGGCCTCCTCCTGCGTGCGGCCCCTTCTTTCTGGGAAAACGTCTCCCGCAGACGCGGCGTCCGGAAACGGCGGGCGCCTCAGACGAACGAGTACGGGGCCCACGGGCCGACCACGTCGATCGACTGCACCTCCGGGGCCCGGACGCGAGCGGCCGCTTCCCGGAACCGATCCATGCTAGAGCGCGGCACCAGGAAGGCCATGGATACGGAGTCGGACCCGGCCGGGCGTGACGTGGTGACGGTGCGGTCGCAGCGGTCGGAGAGGGCGCGCCGGTAGGTCCGCACGGCGCGACGGCGGCGCTGATTTTGCTGTTGCTGCTGCGCCAGGAGATAGGCGGTGCCGGGGCGGTCCGTCCGGTAGGCGGTGTCTCGCGGTGCCGTCGCGGTCGGCTCGTCTTCGCGCAGGGCCAGGCGAATCCCGATTTCTGCCCGGCCGTCGAGCTTCTTCAGGGTGTCGCGGTAGCGCGCGGCCGCCGACTGCAGGTGCTGGTTCAGCGCGGCGTCGCCCTCCAGCGTGGTCCCGAACCGGACGGGGATGATCGTCGCGCGCTCGAAGGCAGCTTCCACCACGGACCGATGGGCGAGGGCCTCGGCGGTTTCGGGATCGATCGGTGCCGGAGGCCGGGAGTCGTCCTCGGCCAGGGAGGAGACGATCGCGGCCAGCCCCGACCGCTTCACGATAGATAGACTGCGGCCGCCCACCCCCGGCCCCAGATCGGACACGTCGTTCGGGGCGAAGGCGTCGGCACGCACGATGCCGTAGATGAGCAGAGGAGCGAAGGCGTCGTCACTCATGGCGCGATCAATTACCAGTCGGGGGGGTTGGGCCGTCGTCTTCGGGCCGAAACCGGTACGGGGGCCACGGTCCCTGGAGGCGGAAACGGAGGCCACGGTCGGCGTAGTCTTCGTTTGCAGACCGGAGCAGAGCCGCCAGGGCGGTTTCCTGCGATTTCGGGCACAGAACCGCCCACTGGAGGACCGGCTCGCCGGCCTCTTCCGGTCGCGGCGATGGGTCCAGCGCTTCGAGCTGCGCGGGGAGGTCCGTCACGCGTTCCGCCAGCCGGTCGGCCACTCCGTCCAGCCAGGTTTCCACGTCAGACCGCGCCGCCTGCTTGCGCCGGCGCTGTTTGAGGTAGGCGGTTCCGGGCGGTTCTCCTTCGTCGTCGGCCGGACCGGCGAGCGCTTCCTGAGCCGTTGACCGGTCGAGATGTCCGTGCACGGCCCACTCGCGACATCCGTCCACCTGGTCGAAGAAGGTCCTGAGGACGTCGGCGCGGTCGGAGACTCGGTCCACCAGCTCTCCGGCAGAGGAGAACAGGGTTCCGAACGGTGCCGGATACACCGGGGCCACCTGCATCAGAGATTCGGCGACTTCCTCGTGACGCACCGCACGGGGCCCGATCCATTCGAGGGACTGGAAGTTGGATTCCGCCTCCTCGCCCGTCCATGCCTGCGCGTCGACGCGGTCGACAACGGCCGTCCACGGGCCGCAGGAGAGGCAGACAGCGGGCTCGCCGGAGAAGCCGGTCACCGACGGTGCGCCGGTGCCGAGGTCGTCCGTTCCCGCAATCGCGAACAGATACACGGCCTCGCCGGGACGAAGATCGATCGCAGCGGTCGTGGATTCAGCATCGCTCGTCATCCGTTGCGGGCCGTTCGTAGCGGAGGGAATTCTCGTGACGGCTGGGGTTCTAGCGGGTTTTTGCCGGCAAGCTGTGTGCCAGTTCGAAAGGTAGCATTCCCAAAATCGGAGTCCAAACGGCAGGTCGCACCGGACGGAGTTGGGACCACGCCGGAAGCGGTTTCATCAAAAACGTTACAGTACCTGCACTTCGCCGACGATTCCCCCACCGAGCCGCGGCCCACCGCGCAGGGGGCCGTTCGTTGGGAAGCCCCACGGTGACAGCGTCGCGTTGGGGACGCCGCGTGGGAGCGTCGCTTGGGGGTGTCGCGCGGGGGACCGTGCGTCGACGATCTGCCCAAACGGGATTCGCCGGCATCTGCGCGGTGTGGTGGCGGTGTGGTCGCGGCGTGCTGGCGGCGTGGTGGCAGTGTGGTGACAGCGTCGACGGTTCAGGCGTATGCCGGTTTCTTACCGGGCTTCCACTTGATGTTGCACCCCATGGACGGCTTCTGGTCGACGGTGACCTCGCCAGTTTCCAGGAGTTCGTCGAGCGCCTCCTTCAAGTCCCCTCCGTGCGGGTCGCCCTGGTCCGGGCGCGTCTCGTCGAAGCGCCCGCGGTAGACGAGCGTGCGGTCGGAATCGTACACGAAGATGTCGGGCGTGCAGGCGGCCGTGTACGTCTGGGCGACCTCTTGAGACTCGTCCTGCAGGTAGGGGAACGGATACTCTTTCTCCATTGCCCGCTCCGTCATCCGCTCGAAGGAGTCGGCAGGGTGCGTCTCCGGGTTGTTGGCGCAGATCCCGATGAACTGAACGCCTCGTTCTTGATACGTCTCGGCAACGTCGACGAGGGCGTCCTCGATGTGTTTGACGTAGGGACAGTGGTTGCACAGAAAGACGATCACCATCGCCTCGGCGTCCTCGTAGTCGGACAGCGAGCGGTGCAACCCTTCCCGCCCGTCGACCTCCGGGTTCGCGATGGGCAGTGTAAAGTCGGTCGCCGAGCTTCCGAGCTCGGCCATGGTAGATTCGGTAAGAGCCATGTGACAAACGGGGATGGTTCGAGGATGAGAGTGGGTGGGGGGAATGGGCGTGCCCGATCCAGAGGCCCGGCACCGTCCGGCCACAGCCGGGGGCGGGGCGTCCACGGCGTCGTCGGTGCTACTCATCGCCCGTCCAGGTCGGGGCGCTTCGAATCTGGTCGAAGGGGGAGACGACGGTGGACGCGATGTTGGACAGGTGGGAGCTGACGCGACTCAGCAGCCGGCCCAGCAGGGCGTAGACGATGCCCTCGTTGGCCTCCAGGTCGTCGGCGTCGGCGAGTTCTTTCAGGTAGGCCGTTACGTCGTCCTTCATCGTCTCGTGCATCTCCATGAGGGTGCGGGCGGCATCGGCATCCTCTTGGACGAATCCTCGTTTGACGTGGTCGAACATCTGCAGGATCCGGTCGCGCATGTTTCGCAGTGGTTCCACGTGCGAGCCCAGGCGCGGGCCGCGGGCCAGGCGCCCGGCCCGGACGATGGACTTGGTGAGGTCTCCGATCCGCTCCGCCTCATGAACGATGCTCACCAGTTTGAGGCTGAACACCATCTCCCGCTGGGGGTCGATCGTCAGATGCTCCAGAACGGCCCGGCGCAGGGCCTGTTCGTTCTGGTTGATCCGCTCGTCCAGCACATGCAGATCGACATCGAGGATCTCGTTGTCGAGCGCAAATGCCGTGGCCGTATCGAACATGTGGTGGCCGTCGCTCAGCATCTGCCGCACGTGGCCGAAGGCCTCATCGACCAGCGGTGCCGACCGGTCGTTGAACACGTCAAAGAGCCCCATGGCAAACAACCCCCTCGTACGTCGATGGCGGAAACGATGTCGGCCCGGCCGAGGACCTGTTGGCGAGAACACGTTATAACCTTTGATCCCGGCTGCGGATTCCCGCCTGTACGTGATCTGTTTGTTATGAGGGGGCGGGCTGATGGGGCGAGGCGAAGCCGGCCAGGCTCTCCGCCACGGCGTCCTGCGCGTCGGGCACCGTCGTCGCAACCCGAATCCGGAGATCTGCGGCCTCCGCGGGGCGGAGGCCGTCCGCCGCCCCGAAGACGACGACCGCCGCCCCGTCCTGCCCGCTCACCGACGCGACGAGGTCGTGCTGCGGTGCCGACAACCCACCGTCTCGCCACGCGGCCGGCTCGACGAAGCAGGCGACCAGCACGGCACTCGCCGCCTGCGCTGCCTGCCGCACCGGTGGGACCGCCTCCTCCCCGACGCTCGCCGACAGACGATACCGGTCCGCTTTCGGAAACAGGGCGTGGAGGCGGCGGTCGAAGGGTCGGGTCGCGCTGGAGGAGCCGGACGAAAGCAATACCGCGACGAGTCCTTCGCCCGACGAACCGAACCGGCTGCACCAGCCCGCTCCGTCTCCGTCGATCTGGAGGGCGCGGCGGGACATTGCGGCGGCGTGCGCGCGGTGCACGGCCCCTCCCACGACGGCCCCGCTGCCGTCCCGGCCGGCCGGCGCAAACGCCGTCGGCCCCCGGATCTGCCGGAGGCGTCGCTTCAGGTCACGAACCCGGTTCGACGCCTCCCAGACTCGCTCGGCCGGCAGGCGCCCGTCCGCCACGGCGGCGACGAGCCCGTCCACCACGGCTCGGGGATCCGCCGGGTCGAGCAGGACGTCGACTCCCGCGTTCAGGAGACGCGCTGCGCCCGGATCATCGCCCGGATCCTGCCTCTCCTCGGCGATGCCTTCCATCTGCAGGCTGTCGCTGACGACGACGCCCGTAAACCCCCACTCGTCGCGGACCAGCGTGCGCAGGAGGGACGGAGAGACCGTCGCCGGGCGGTGGGCGTCTCCGAGGGCCGGAACCACCACGTGGGCGGTCATGAGGCTGTCCACGCTGGCGTCCACGGCGGCCCGAAACGGAGGCAGGTCCACGGCGTCGAGGGCGCTCCGGTCGGCGTCGATCACCGGCAGCGTCGCGTGCGAATCCTCCGTCGTGCGGCCGTGGCCGGGCAGATGCTTCGCCGAGGTGAGCAGCCCGTTCGCCCGCGCGGCCCGGATGTAGGCGCTCGTGCAGTCCACCACGCGATCGGGGTCGCGCCCGAACGACCGGATGTTGATAATCGGGTTGCGGGGTTCGACGTGCACGTCCGCTACGGGGGCCAGCGCCCAGTGGATGCCCGCCGCCCGGGCCTCCCGCGCCGTGGTGCGCGCCAGCACGGCGGCGTCCGCCTCCGGGTCCGGCCCGTCGCCCACAGCCATGGCGTGCGGGAACAGGGTGGCGCCGTCGACCTGCTGCCCGACCCCGCGCTCCACGTCGGCAGCGACGAGCAGCGGCAGGGGCGACGCCTGCTGCAGCGTGGCGAGCGCGTCGGTTACGTCCGGCCAGTGCGCCCGGAAGAGCAGGAGGCCGCCCACCGGGCAGTCGTCCAGCAGCGCCCGGACGCGATCGACGTCGTCTTCCGCCGAGATTGTGGGCGGCAGGTTCGAGCCCAGCCGGACAAACACGCACTGTGCGGCCGCTTCGCGAAGCGATGGCATGGGAGCGGAGACCGGTGGACGGGATGTGCGTGAATGCGGGGCCGCGGGCGGGGCGTTCGCGGCTGCTTCCCCGACGGCCGTTTCCACCGGGTCGGTGCGTGGGAGGAGGAATGCAGCGGGATGCCGGGCCCGAGGCGCGGGCGGGGTCAGCCGTACAGGTCGTGCTCCTCGATGACGGCGCGCACGGGTTCGGGGACGAGGTATCGGATCGTTCGGCCGCGGCGGCAGCGGGCGCGGATCTCCGTACCGGACACTTCCATGACCGGCGCGGCGGCGTAGTGCACGCGGTTGGCAAACCGCGGCTCGGCGACGTCGTCCAGGCCGCCGGGTCGTTTGTAGACGATGAGCGGGACGCGCCGAGCGATTTCGTCCGGCTCGTGCCAGGACGCAAACTGATCCAGGCTGTCGCTCCCAATGATGAGCGCAAACTCCGTCGACGGGTGCCGGTCCTGCAGTTCGCGAACGGTGTCGACGGTGTAGGAAATGCCCGCGCGCTCCAGCTCCAGGTTCTCAACCCGAAAGCCGGGGTGGTTCTCGACGGCGAGACGGGTCATCTGCAGCCGCACCTCGGCCGGGGCGAGTTCGCGGGCGTCCTTGTGCGGCGGGGTGTCGTTGGGGATCCACCACACCGCGTCCAGATCGAACTGATCGCGGACGACTTCGGCAACGATCTGGTGGGCAACGTGCGGAGGGTTGAACGACCCTCCGAACAAACCGATGTCCATCGTTTCGGACGTTCCGAGCGGACTCAGTGCCGGTGCTGCCGGCACGTCGACGAGGCGCGATCTGTGGGGCAGACCTGGGGTAGGAGAGGCCGGGGGGCGGGCGGCTGTCGGGCCGCTACCGGGCGAATGCGAGGCCGCCCGGTTCGTGCGTCCCCGGCTGGCGTTGAGGAGGTCGTTCAGGGCGTCGTTCCGTTTTCGCTGGCGAGCGAGGGATCCGACTCGGCCTGCTGCTCTCGTTCGCGCTCCAGCTTCGACTGCGCCTCGCTGGAGAGCTCTTCCGCTTCGCCCAGGAGATCGCTGTTCGGGAAGAGCTGCGCCAGGCGTTCGTAGTTGTCAATCGCCTTCTGGTATCGCTCGGCCTGCTTTTTCTGGATGCTGGCGTCGGCGTAGGCGATGTAGGAGCGGACGGCTGCGAGCAGGGCGTCATCGGCCCACCGGGTGTCCGGATAGGTGTCGAAGAGGCTCTCGTACGTCTCCACGGCGGCCTCCCACATGTCCCGCTTCTCGTAGAGGCGGCCGGCGTCGTATTTTTTGTGGGCGAGCTTGTTGCGCAGTTCGGCGATCTTCTCCTGCGCCTCCGCGGCGAGCTCGTGGCGCGGGTGCTGCTCCAGGAAGAGCTGGAAGAGGGAGATGGCTTCGCGGGTGTCGGACTGGTCGAGCTTGTACCCGGGGCTCAGCTTGTAGTACATCAGCGCTCGCTGAAACGACGCCTGGGGCACGCGCTGGTTCGTCCGGTAGAGTTCGGTAAACCGCTGAAACTCGTTGGCTGCCAGGAGATAGCGGCTCTGTTCCCGATAGGCTTCCGCGAGCCGATACTGCGCGTCGTCGGCATATTCGTTGCCGCGCCCGTACTGAAACACCGCCCGGAAGTAGCGCATCGCCCGGTCGTAGTCCTCCTCTTCGAAGGCATCCATTCCGTTCTGGTAGGCTTGCTCCGGGGAGGTGTGGGTGATGCGGCGCGAGTTCGAGCACCCCGCCACAAGGAGAAGGCCCAGGAGAGAGAGCAGGACGAGTCGAGGCTGAATACGCATGAAGGAGCGGGGGTTCCAGGAGCAGCTCAACGCAGAGGGGAGACCGCGTGCAGGGAGAAGGCCGGCGGCGGCCCGGTCCGAACGGCCGCCGACGCGTCGGAGCGCTGTGGGGCACCCAACAGCCGCAGACGCCAACCGGCCCGTGCCGCGGGCTGTTCCTCCCCCTGCGTTAAACGCCCGTGCACCCGTGCGTCGTACGACCCCGCCCGTGCAGGGCCCGCCGGGGGAAGACCCGCCGGAGGAGGACCTGTGCGGGAGAAACCTGCCGGGGAGAACCTGCCCGTCGCCTTCGGCTTCTCCCGCCGGCCGCCGGGAGGAGCTACTGCACGAGTTCCAGGCGGTTGCCCCGGTAGCGGTGGAAGAACATGGCCTGATTGACGTTTCCGCCCTGAAAGTCGATGCGCACGCCGAGGCCGTCGTACCGGCCGGCCGACCGCAGCGCGTCCGGGCCGGGGCGCCCCGCACCGGGGCGAAGCGCCTGCAGGAGGTAGCGGGCGATGTCGTAGCCCGTGTAGGCCAGGCGGCGGCCGGTGGCGGACAGGTCGTCAGGGGGGGCGCCGGTAAGAAGCCGGTAGCTGCGAATAAAGCGCTGGACGTCCGCACGGCGCGGATCCACGTAGAAGTCGTTCGAATAGGTGGCCGTGAAGCGGCTTGCCTTCTCCTCGATGGAGAGATCGTGCCACTCGGCGTTGCCGAGCACGCGGGCGTTGGGAGCCAGCGGCAGGCGACTCAGCCCCGTGAGCGCATCCTGGATCTTCCCGGCCGCGTTGCGCCCCGACATCGGCAGGTAAACGGCTTCGGTGGCGGCCAGCAGCGAATCGCTGATCGTCGTGTCGGCGCTTACGGCGGCGGGCAGGCGCGACCAGTCTCGGGCGTTTCGGAGGCTGAGCACGAACGGGATGTCGACGTTGCGGCGCCGCGCCTCCTCCCGAAAGCCCTCCGCCATCTGGCGGCTGAGGCGGGCACTTTTCTCGTAGATGATGCCGGTCGGTCCCGTCAGCAGGCTGGTCGTGGCGAAGCGAGCCATGAGCTGCCCCCGCAGCGGAATGGACGGGTTGGCCTGAAACACGTACGTGCGTCCTTCAGAAACGCTGACGTCGGTGGCCAGCGGGGCGACGAGGAGGGTGTGTGCCCGTTCGGCCACGTCGCCGGCGGCGCGGGCGGTCTGGCTGTAGAGGGGGCCGAGCACGACGTCGACCCGGTCGACCCGAATGAGAGAGTCGACCGCCGCCCGGGTTCGAGCGTCCGTTCCTGCGCGGCGAAAGAAGAGCTTCGCCATCCAGTTCGGCCGGCCGGTCTGCTCGGTGACGATCCGCAGCGAGTCGACCTGCGTCGTATCCGTTGGCGTCGCCAGCGTGGTGCGGCCGTTGGCCCGGGCGAGGCTGTCGCTCAACAGGTCGGCCGTGTCGTACACGTCGACGCTGTCGGGCCGGTCTTCGAAGGGCGGCGGAAACACGTACCGGCGCCGCACCCCGTTGTGATGGTCGACCGCCAGGCGCACGCCGTTGAAGAGGGCCTGCGTGAGCGGGGCGTCCTGGTCGTCCAGAGGCAGCGCCACCCCGATGCGCAGCGTGTCCGGTGTGCGGCCGTACTGGCGAAGCGCCTCGCGCGCCGCCTCGATCACGGCCTCGGCCGCTCCCCGGTAGGTGGTTTGGGGATAGCGCTCCTGAAGCCGCCGCAGCAGGTCGATCGCGTCGCGGTAGCGCTCCAGGCGGTAGAGCGACTTTCCGGCCATCAAGAGCGCCGCCGTCGTCTTTCGGTGCAGCGGGTACTCGGCGGCCAACTGCAAGCGTTCGTACGCCGTGGCGTAGCGCTCCTCCTCAAAGGCAGAGACGCCCTGCTCGAAGAGAAGCTCTGCGTCCGCGTTCCGGGGGATCGACGGCTGCTGCGCCTGAACGGGGCGGACACCGCCGCCGACGAGCAGGGACGCAGCCACGGCAGCAAGCAGAAGCAAAGCCGGCCGGCGGACCGGCGAACAGAACGAACGACTCACGGGCACCAAAGGATAATTCGCAGAACATCGCAGACGCACCGCGACGGGCGGCGGCGCGCCCCGGCGTGCTACTCCCACTCGATCGTGGCCGGGGGCTTGGAGGTAATGTCGTAGACGGCTCGGTTGATACCGCGGACTTCGTTGACGATGCGGTTGGCCACTGCGCCGAGGAAGTCGTGGGGAAGCTGGGCCCAGTCGGCCGTCATGCCGTCGACGCTGGTCACGGCGCGCAGCGCGCAGACGTTTTCGTAGGTGCGCTCATCCCCCATCACGCCGACGCTCTGCACGGGCAGCAGCACGGCGAAGGCCTGCCAGACTTCGTCGTAAAGATCCTTCTCGCGCAGCTCCCGAATGAAGATGTCGTCGGCCTCGCGCAGAAGGGCCAGCCGCTCGGGCGTGACGGCGCCCAGGATGCGGATGGCGAGGCCGGGGCCAGGGAACGGATGACGGCCCACGATGCGCTCGGGAACGTCCAGCAGCCGCCCGATCTCGCGAACCTCGTCCTTGAACAGCTCGCGGAAGGGCTCAATCAGTTCGAAGTTCAGCTCCTCCGGAAGCCCGCCCACGTTGTGATGGGTCTTGATCGTGGCCGAGGGCCCCTTGAACGAGACGCTCTCGATGACGTCCGGGTAGAGCGTTCCCTGCGCCAGATACTCGGGGGCATGGCCGAGCTCGGCGGCAATTGCCTCCGTCTGTTCGTCGAAGACGTCGATGAACGTGTTGCCGACGCAAACGCGCTTCTCCTCCGGGTCGACGACGCCGTCGAGGGCATCCAGGAACGCATCGGTGGCGTCGACGGCGTGCAGGTCCATCTGAAAGTGACCGCGGAACGTGTCCTGGACCTGCTCCCACTCCCCTTTCCGCAGGAGGCCGTTGTTGACGAAGATGCAGTGGAGCTGGTCGCCGAGGGCGCGGTGCAGAAGCGCCGCCGCCACCGACGAGTCGACCCCGCCGGAGAGGCCGAGCACGACGTGGCGGTCGCCGACCCGCTCGCGGATGGCGGCCGTTTTTTCCTCGACGAACGAGGCCGGCGTCCAGTCGCCGCTGCACCCGCAGATCTCGTGGGCGAAGTTCTCGAGGATTTGCCGTCCGAAGTCCGTGTGCACGACCTCCGGGTGAAATTGCACGCCGTAATGCGGCGCCCGGGTGCTGCGGACCGCCGCCACGGGCGCGTTGGCGGTCGTGGCGATGGCCTCGTAGGTGTCGGGCAGGTCCGTGAGGTGGTCGCTGTGGCTCATCCACACGGTCGACCCGCTCGGCACGTCGGTGAAGAGGGCGGGCCGGTCGTCCTCTCCGTTTGCCTGTGTGGGCAGGACGTCGATCCGCGCCCGGCCGAACTCCCGGCGCTCCGCCCCTTCGACGGTGCCCCCTTCGAGCTGCGCCATCGCCTGCAGGCCGTAGCAGATTCCGAGGACGGGCACCGGCGTCCCGTCGTCGCGCCGCAGGTCGAGGAAGGTGGGGTCGAGCTGCGGAGCCTCCGCGTCGTAGACCGAGCACGGGCCGCCCGACAGGATCAGACCTTCCGGATTCATGGCTTCGACCTCGGACGGGTCTATCGTGCACGGGTGAATCTCCGAGTACACCCCCGCCTCCCGCACGCGCCGCGCAATGAGCTGGGTGTACTGCGACCCGAAGTCCAGAATCAGAATGCGCTCGTGCATAGCGGCCATTTCGAGGGTCGAGTTTCGAGGATCGAATTTCGAGTTTCAGAAGAAGACGCCGCGGCCGGTGCCGATCACTCGAACCTCGACACGCGCCCTTCGACAGGGTCCTACACCGTTTCGGCGTACGCGTCGGCCTGCATCAGATCGTCGAGTTCGCTCTCGTCATCGAGTTCGATCTCGACCATCCACCCGTCTCCGTACGGCTCGTCGTTGACCCGTTCCGGGGCATTCTGCAATTCGTCGTTGACCGCCACGATGGTGCCGCTTACGGGCATGAACAGTTCCGAGACGGTCTTGACCGCCTCCACGGTGCCGAAGACGTCGCCCTGCGCGAGCTCGGTGCCTTCGAATTCCGTTTCGACGAACACGATGTCGCCGAGTTCGCTCTGGGCGAAGTCCGTGATGCCAACCCGGGCGGTGTCGCCGTCAACGCGAAGCCACTCGTGGTCGTTGGTGTAGTACAGATCGTCGGGAAACTCCATTCGGAATAGGGGTCTAAAGGTGAATCTCAGATGAGAGAAGCAGGCGCCGCGCCACCCGGTCGCCTTCGGGCCCCTTCTGGAAAGGCGCAGCGGGAAGGCGCGGAGGCGCGGTACGGTGCCGGCCGGGGCGTTCGGGAACCGGATCGGCCGGGGTGATGGGCTAGGCAGCTTCCTCGGCCGGCTCGCGGGGCGCGAGGCTGAAGCTGTCCAGAAACCGGGTGTCGAAGTCGCCGGCCTGGAAGCGCTCGTCGGCCATGAGCTGCTGGTGGAACGGAATCGTGGTGTCGATGCCCTCCACAACGAACTCGTCGAGCGCCCGCCGCATCTTGTTGATGGCGCCCTGGCGGGTCTTGGCGTGCACGATGAGCTTGGCGATCATCGAGTCGTAGGTCGGAGGAATCTGGTAGCTGGAGTAGGCGGCCGTATCGACGCGAATGCCGTGCCCGCCCGGCTGGTGAAACGCAGTAATCGTGCCGGGCGAGGGGCTGAAGTTGGTAAAGGGGTTTTCGGCGTTGATCCGGCACTCGATCGCATGGCCCTCCATCGAGACGGCCTTCGTCTCGATCTCCTCCCCCATCGCCACGCGAATCTGGTACTCGACCAGGTCGGTGTCGGTGACCTCCTCGGTGACCGGGTGCTCGACCTGAATCCGGGTGTTCATCTCCATGAAGTAGAAGTTGCGGTCGGCGCCGACGAGAAACTCGATCGTGCCGGCCCCGGCGTAGTTCACCGCTTCCGCCCCGCGAATGGCCGCCTCGCCCATGCGCTCGCGCAGGTCCTCCGTCATGATCGGAGACGGCGCCTCCTCAACCAGCTTCTGATGCCGACGCTGGATCGAGCACTCGCGCTCTCCGAAGTGCATGACGTTGCCTTTCCCGTCGCCGAGCAGCTGAATCTCGACGTGGCGCGGGTTCTCGACGAACTTCTCGATGTACAGGGAGCCGTCGCCGAACGCCGCCTGCGCCTCGGAACGGGCGTTGGTGAAGGCGCGCTCGAACTCGCCCTCGTCGCGGACGAGCCGCATCCCTTTTCCGCCGCCGCCGGACGCAGCCTTCACCATGACGGGAAAACCCACCTCCGAAGCAATGGACCGGGCCTCGTCGACGTCCTCGATCGTTCCGTCGGAACCGGGCACGACCGGGACCCCCGCCTCCTCCATCGTCTCCTTTGCGAGCGACTTCTTGCCCATCAGCCGGATCGTCTCCGGCTTCGGCCCGATGAAGATGACATCGTGGTCGGTGCAGATCTGGCTGAACTCGGGGTTTTCGGAGAGAAAGCCGTAACCGGGGTGGATGGCGTCCGCCCCGGTCACTTCGGCCGCTGCAATAAGGCGATCGGGGCGCAGGTAGCTCTCGTTGGACGAGGGCGGGCCGATGCATACCGCCTCGTCGGCAAACCGAACGTGAAGGGCGTCCCGGTCGGCCGTCGAGTAAACGGCGACCGTGTTGAGACCCATCTCGTGGCAGGTGCGAATCACGCGCAGGGCAATCTCCCCGCGGTTGGCAATAAGGACTTTGTTGATTGTACTCACGGTGTCAGGTCGCGTCCAGTCGTCGGGAGGGCAGTGGAGAGCGGGTGATGGAAGCGGCCCGCCCCGGCGCGGGGGCGGCGGCAGGACCCGAGCGGGAAGCTTCAACGAGAGGCCGGGCCCGGCGGTCTCGACGAGAGGCCCGGCCCCGTCGCGGAATCCCGCACATGCGTCGGCCCCGCCCCCATCCCGGAGGGCGGGGCCCGCCAGACAGCGCGGCGCCGCTAGTCTTCCTCGATCACAAACAGCGGTTGGTCGAACTCGACCGGCTCGGCGTCTTCAACGAGCACCTCGCGGACGGTCCCGCTCCCCTCCGCCTCGATCTCATTCATGAGCTTCATGGCCTCGATGATGCACAGCACGTCGCCCTCGCTCACGGAGTCGCCCACGCTCACGTAGGGGTCGGAGTCGGGCGACGGCGCTTCGTAGAAGGTACCGACGATGGGAGCCTTGACGACGTGTTCGTCCGCCGACTCCGCCTCCTCCGGCTCGGCCGTCTCGCCGGCGCGATCCGGCTCGGCGGCGGCCGCGGCTCCGTCGTTCGTTGCGCCGGAGGGATTGCCGCCTCCGGCCGGCTGCCCGGCGGGGGACGGCTGTGCGGGAGCGGCGCCGCCCCCGTACGCGCCTCCGCCCTGCGGGGCCTGCGCCCCCCCGTACGCGGCTCCCTGCTGCGGGGCGGCGTTCGGCGCCGGAGCGGCCGGCGGCGCGCCGTACCCCGCCTGATAGCCCCCCTGCGGCGGGTAGGCCGGCTGCATTACAACCTGCGGGGCGCTCTGCCGGATCGTGAGTTTGAAGTCGTCCTCCTCGATCTCAACCTCGGAAACGCCGCTGTCCGCAACAAGGCGCAACAATTTCTCGATCTTCGAGAGCTTCATGCGATGGGGGGAGTGGGTGGAGAGTACAGTGTCGAATGTGCGGCGGGTCGCGATCTCAGCCGGGCTGCTCCAACCTGCAGGGCGGTCGGGGCCGTCGAGCCCGCGGTCACCCGGTTCGGCAGTCACACGGTCGGGCCGGACGCCGTGGAGACGCGCGTTTCGTACTCGTTGGTGTTCGTGTTGACGCGGACGACATCCCCTTCGTTGATGAAGAGCGGAACGTCGACCGTGGCGCCGGACTCGAGCGTGGCGGGCTTGGAGCCGCCCTGGGCGGTGTCGCCCTTCACGCCGGGGGTGGTGTCGGTGACCTCCAGCTCCACTTTCTGCGGGATCTCGGTGCGCAGCGGCTCGTCGGTGTCGTAGCGGAAGAGGATGTCCACTTCACTGCCCTCTTTGACGTACTCGCGGCCCTCGACCTGGTCGGCCGGAAGGGAGAATTGCTCGTACGTGTTCGTGTTCATGAAGTGGAGGCCGAGTTCGTCCTCGTAGAGGAACTGGTGCGGGCGCCGCTCGACGCGGACCTCTTCGACCTTGGCCCCGGCTCGAAACGTCTCTTCGAGCTCGCGACCGTCCTTCACGTTTTTGAGGGTGGTGCGGACGAACGCTCCGCCCTTTCCGGGCTTCACATGGAGGAAGTCGACGATCTCCCAGATTCCGTCTTTCCAGAGAAACGTCAGTCCGTTGCGGAAGTCACTCGTATCGGCCATGGGTGGGTGCGGCGAACGCTGCAGTGAGGGAAGCGGGAACGTGAATATACCGATCCGCGCCGCTGGCTGTCAATCAGCGGGTGAGATCTCATATCCTGAAAGACGCGACGGGGGGCTTTGTTGCGTCTGCGACGCGCTTCGGGCCGGCGGCATCACCGAATTTTGGATTTCGGGGAGTCGTGGCGACCGGAACCCATGTGCCCAACGAGGCCCACTCGGTGTGCCCAACAAGACAGTCCCCGATGGATCCTCCCGGGCCGCCGGGGCGAACCCGCCTGGAACCGCTCCCGTTCTCCGGCCCGTCCGTTCTCCGGCCCGTCCGTTCTCCGTGCGTTGTCTCCCTACCGAAACCGCGCTTCGTTGGAGAGGGTCGCCGGCAGGTCGCTCACGCCGAAGGGGCCGCGGCGGTACAGGAAGGGCTCGCCGTAGGTGGCGCCGACCTTGTAGCCGTACGTCCGGGCGCGCGACTCCACCCACTGGAAGAACTGCGGGTTGGACACGTACGTCTCCGGCTCGTCTTTGTCGGGCTCGTAGTCGGGGTTGAAGAACTGCGACTCAAACGCCTGCAGCGCCTCAATGCGCTGGTCCCACACCTCCGAAACGTCCACGACCAGCGTCGGCTCGAAGTCGACCGCCTGCATGTAGTGAAGCACGTGATGCGGGCGCCAGGGCTGTTGCGGCTCGCCGTCGGGGCCGGTGGTTTCGATCTTGCGCAGGCCGCTGTAGTAGAGCGCGTCGGTCGAGAGGTCGGCGGCGTCGCTGTGATCGGGGTGGCGGGCCTCTGTGCTGTTGATGAGGACGATATCGGGCCGGTAGCGGCGCACCACCTCGATGACGGCGCGCCGGCTCTCGGGCGTGTTGCGAATGTCGCCGTCCATCATCCCGAGGTTGTCGCGGGCGGCGAGCCCGATGATGTCGGCCGCGCGCTCCGCCTCCTGCAGCCGCCCCTCCGGCGTGCCGCGCGAGCCGAGCTGGCCCTTCGTGAAGTCGACGATGCCGACGTCGTACCCCTGCTCGGCAAGCAGACAAACCGTTCCGCCGGCGCACAGCTCGACGTCGTCGGGGTGGGCGGCAAGCGCAAGTACATCGAGGTTCATGAGGCTGCAGCAGCTGTCTTGAAAGTCAGTGGAAACCCCCGCGGGAAAGGGCGCGCGTGGAGAGGGGCGCTCCGGCCGCGCCCGCCGCCTGCCCGGATGCAGGACCGACCGGACGCCTCCCGCGTCCGCGCCGATCTTGCGGCGGATGTGGGAATTTTCTGGATGGCAGCGGAGTCTGGAATGGTTTTCACTCCAGACACAAGGCGGCGTCCGGGACGAACGAGGTGCACCCGCCGTCCGATCACGAGGATCCCGTCGCACGCCGGTTCCGGACAGGTTGGCCGGACAGGTTGACCGGACAAAAGGGCCAGTGACCGGACAAGAAGGCCAGACAATGGGCTGGACGGGGTTCCGCCCAGCGGTCGCGGCGCGCCCTCCCCGGTCTGTTCCGGCTCAGCCGGATTCTCGTCGTTCGCCTCATCGACCCTGCCGTTCATCACCCCTGCCGTTCATTAACCCTGCCATCCTCCATGCCCACATTTACCGACTCGCTGCTCCCGTTCGGCCCCCACAGCCCGTCTTCGTCGAAGTTATCTCCCGAGCTTCGACGCACGGCGCTGCGCCTGTACCGGCAGGCCTGGGATGCCTACTGCAAGGCCGGATGCCCGTACGGAGAAACCGACGAGGCGATGCTGGTCTGGTACTCGTTTCAACAAGACGGGGCGAAGGCGCCGTACCCAGTGGGTAGAAATTAAACGTGTGTGGACAACGCACGCCCCAGCTTCAGAATCTCGCCTCGCCTGCTCGCAGCTGCCGCCCCGGCCGGCCCCCGACGATCTGCTCACCGGGCAGATCGCCATCGGGCGGATCTCTATCGGGCGGATCGCTACTGAACGACGAAGTTGACGATGCGGCCCGGGACGAAAATCTCGCGCTGCACCGTCCCGTCCTCCAGGTACCGGGCCACGTTTTCTTCGTGGCGCGCCCGGTCGAGAACGGCGTCTTCATCGGCGTCGGCGTCCACCTCGATCGTCCCCCGCACCGTGCCGTTCACCTGCACGGCCATCTCGACGACGTCCTTCTTAATGAGTTCCTCGTCGTAGGCGGGCCAGTCTTCGTAGGCCAGCGTCTCGTCGTGCCCCAGACGCCGCCAGATCTCTTCACACAGATGCGGAGCGAAGGGGCTGAGGATCAGCACGAAGTCCTCGGCCACCGCCCGCGGCACGGCGTCCCACTTGTTGGCCGCATTGATGAACTCCATCATCGCCGCGATGGCGGTGTTGAAGTCCATCTCTTCGATGTCTTCGGTGACCTTCTTAATCGTGCGGTGGAGGACGCGAAGCTGGTCGGCATCCGGCTCTTCGTCCACGACCACGGCGTCGTCGCGACCCGCATCCGTAAAGAGGCGCCAGATGCGACTCAAGAAGCGGTGCACGCCCTCAACGTCGCTCGTGCTCCAGGGCTTGTCCTGCTCCAGCGGCCCCATAAACATCTCGTAGAGCCGGAGCGAGTCCGCCCCGTACTCGTCCACCACGTCGTCCGGGTTGATCACGTTGCCCCGGCTCTTGCTCATCTTGTGGCTCCGGGAGTCAACCTGGATCTCCGGCTGCTCGCCCAGGACGTAGGCGTTGCCGTCCTTCTCGACGTCGTCCGGGTCGATCTTTTCGGACGCGACCGCCTCGCCGGTGCGCGTGTCGACGCCGTCGTCGACGTGCTCGGCGGAGACGTAGGCGTTCGCCCCGTCGCCCGTTTGGGTGTAGGCCGTGTACTCGCGCTCCCCCAGGATGAGGCCCTGGTGCACGAGCGTCTGGAACGGTTCCTTCGTGGAGACGACCCCGGCATCGTAGAGCACCTTGTGCCAGAAGCGGGCGTAGAGCAGGTGCAGCACGGCGTGCTCCTGGCCGCCGACGTAGAGGTCGACGGGCATCCAGTAGTTTTCTTTCTCGGGATCGACCGGAAGATCGTCGTTGTCCGGGTCGATGAAGCGCAGGTAGTACCAGCAGGAGCCGGCCCACTGCGGCATCGTGTTCGTTTCTCGCTTCACCGGCTCGCCGGTCTCCGGATCCGTGGTGTTGACCCAGTCCTCGTACTGCGCGAGCGGCCCTTCCGGCGTTCCGCTGGGCTTGAACTCGTCGACGTCGGGAAGCGTGACCGGCAGGTCGTCTTCCGGGACCGGCTGGTCCTCGCCGTCCTGCGTAAAGACGATCGGGAACGGTTCGCCCCAGTAGCGCTGCCGGCTGAAGAGCCAGTCGCGCAGCTTGTAGTTGATCTGGTGCTGCCCCGTCCCGGTTTCCTCCAACCAGTCGACAATTCGCTCCGTGGCCGCCTCGGTGTCCAGGCCGTTGATGTCGACGTCGTCGTTTGCGGAGCGGACGTGGGGGCCGTCGTCGGTGTAGGCCGCTTCGTCCACGTCGCCGCCGTCGACGACCTCGCGAATCTCGATGTCGTACTTCCGGGCAAACTCGTAGTCGCGCTGGTCGTGCGCCGGCACGGCCATGATGGCGCCGGTGCCGTAGGAGGCCAGCACGTAATCGGCAACGTACACGGGGATGTCTTCGCCGGTCGCCGGGTTGACCGCGTACCCCCCGGTAAAGACGCCGCTCTTCTCCTTCTGCAGCTCGGTGCGCTCCAGTTCGGTCTTTTTCTTCGCCTGCTCCCGGTAGGCCTCCACCTCGTCGCGGTGGGCATCGGTCGTGATGGCATCGACGAGGTCGTGCTCGGGCGCCAGCACCATGTAGGTGGCCACGAACAGCGTGTCCGGGCGCGT
>CAKZLV010000094.1 GCA_937127285.1 uncultured Bacteroidota bacterium | reverse complement strand
CGCCCACACACCCATCCGCCCACACACCCATCCACCCATCCACCCGTTCACCCACTCATCCCGGTCATCCGGTGGACGAGGCCACGTGACGTTGTCGTCCGACGCGAAACCCTGCCCGTGGCAGCGGGCGTGTAATCGGTCCTATGTCTACTGCACGCACCGCACATGACGTCGACGTCGAGGAGCCGGCCGGATACAGGGCGCTCGTCACTCAAAACCGCAACTTTCGTCGTCTCTGGATCGGCACGATCATCTCACTGCTGGGCGATTGGTTCAACACGATCGCCCTGTATACGCTCGTCTCCACGCTGACGGGCTCGCCGCTGGCGATGGGGGCCATCTTCTTGACGAAGATGCTGCCCTGGGCCCTCGTCTCTCCCGTAGCCGGCGTGGTGGTCGATCGATACAACCGGCGGCGTCTGATGATTGGGGCCGACCTCCTCCGGGCCGTCGTCGTGCTGGGATTTCTGCTGATCGACGAGCCGTCGGAGGTGCCGCTGCTCTACGTGCTGCTCACCGCCCAGGTGGTCACCGGGGCCGTCTTCCAACCAGCCAAGAGCGCCTCCCTCCCCAACATCACTACGCCGCGGGAGCTTCTTACGGCCAACGCCCTTATGTCGGCCACCTGGTCGACAATGCTGGCCGTGGGCGCGGCGCTCGGGGGCGTGGCCGCAGCGGTGCTGGGGGCGGAAGCGGTATTCTGGATCGACTCGGCCACCTACCTCGTGTCGGCGCTCTTCATCTTCGGCACGACAATTCCGCAGAACACGGAGGCGGGGGAGGCCGGCCTGCTGCGATCGGCCGCACGCGAAATCGCCGACGGCTGGCAGCACGTCCGCACCCATCCGCGCATCGGCCGGATGTCGCTGGCGAAAGCCTCTTGGGCCCTCGGGGGCGGCGCCCTCGTGTACATGCTGACGCTGCTCGGCGACCGCGTCGCCCCCGGCGCGCTGGCCGCCGGGATCGGCGTGCTATTTATGGCCCGCGGCATCGGCACCGGGATCGGGCCCGTCATCGTGCGCTGGCTCTTCCAGGACCGCCACATCTGGCCCACCGTGATGGGCGCCTGCGTGGCGTTCTGCGGGGCCTGCTACCTCACCGTCGGCCTGCTCCCCTGGAGCGACCGCCTCGGCGCGGTCGTCCTCCTCTGCGCGTTCATCGTGGCCGGCCACGCGGCCAGCGGCGGGAACTGGGTGCTGAGCACCGTCACCCTGCAGAAACGCACCGACGACCGCTTCCGCGGACGCGTGTTCTCGACGGACTGGCTCTTCGTCATGCTCGCCGAGTCGACCTCGATCTTCACGGCCAGCCTGCTGCTCGAAACCGGCTGGGTCGACCTCAAAACGGCCTTCCTCGCCTTCGCCGGCCTGCAAATCGCTTGCGGACTGCTGTGGATCGCCCTGGTCGTTCCCCGCGAGCGCCGCGACGACGAGGCCGAAGCCCGCGAGCGAGACGCGCAGCGCAGTCGGCCCCAACCCGCCGCCGTCGCCGACTGACCACCCCGACGGATCGCTCCGGCCGTTACGTCTGGGTGGGTGAGGGAAAGGGTGAAGGGATGGATGGGTCGGTATGAGCGGGTGGGTGTTTGGGCGTGTGGGTGTGTGGCGTTGGGTATTGATCCTTGTTCAGTGTTCTGGGTGGCCCCAACGTCCAACGTCCCAACCCCTAACGTCCCAACGCCCCAACGCCGAACGTCCCAACGCCGAACGTCCAACGCCGAACGTCCCAACGCCCCGAACCGGTGGACCCTCGGACTTGGACGGGGCATTCAAGCATCGACTCCTCTCTTCGAACCGGGCACGCCTACTCATGGCCGAGATCACGACTCCACGCCCCGACCGGTCGGCGACCGGCCCCCTGGCCCCGCCCCGTCGATTCACGGTCGACGAATACCTGCGGATGACGGAATCGGGCATCTTGACGGAAGACGATGCCGTCGAGCTCATCCACGGACAGATCGTCGAGATGAGTCCGAAAAACTCCGGGCATCGCGTCTGTGTTGTCAAAATCAACCAGACGCTCGTCCGACAGCTTGCAGACGCGACGTATTGCGTCCAGACGCAGTCGACCCTCCCGCTCGACGATCGGAATGCTCCCGAGCCGGACCTGGCCGTCCTCCGCGGAACGCCCGACGACTTGATGCAGGGAGAGCTCCCCGTTGCCCTCGTCATCGAGGTGGCCGACACGTCCTTGGAGCGGGATCGAACCGTCAAGCAGCGACTGTATGCGCAGGCCGGCATCCCGGCCTACTGGATCGTCAACCTGGCGGCCCGAGAGCTCGAGATGTTCTCGGATCCGCGAGGCGAGCGCTACCGGGAGCGAACGACCCGTCCCGAACCGGCCGCCGTCAATGTGCCCGTGACGCCGCCGGTGTCGGTCGAGGTCCAGGACCTGCTCCCGACAAGCCGGCAGGAGGGCGAGACCCCGTGACCGGTCTCGTCGAGCGCGCCGGCTCTCTCGGCCGGAGGCGGGCGGCCGCACACCCTCCCAGAACCCGCCCCTACCAAAAAAGCGGACCTGCCGGAGGCCGGCAGGTCCGCTCAGATCCACGGCTCGCGGCGAACCGCGAGACGACGGGTCGAGAATGCGAAGCACCGCTTACATGCCGCTACGCTGCGGGATCGAGTCGGTACGGCGGAACTGGCGCGTACCGCCCTTCTTGCCGGTCTGACCGCCGACCTCTCCTTCTCCGCTGGTGTTGATGCGGCCGGAGCCGATGCCGTTGTCCTGGTAGAACTGCGCCACGGCGCGAGCGCGGTCTTCCGAGAGGGACTCGACGTTCCGCTCACCCGGTGCCGCAAATCCTTCCACGCGAACCGAGAGGTTCGGGCACTGCGACAGGATGTCGAGGTTCTCCTGCAGGGAGCTTTCCGCCTCGGACGTCAGCGTGCTGGAGTTGCGCCCGAAGAAGGCCGAGTTGAACTCGCTCACCGTCGTGCAAATCTGCGGCAGGTCCCGCTCGACGGTCAGGTTGAGGGTGCGGGTGTCCTGACCGACGTTGTTGGATGCCTGCAGCGAGACCGTGTAGGTCCCGGCCTCGTCGTAGGTGTGAGAGGCCGAGGCGCCCGACCCGGTCGAGCCGTCGCCGAAGTCCCAGTTGTAGGTGATCGGGCTGTCGCCGCTCACGTTGGACGTGAAGCGGACCTGGTCGCCTTCGGTTGCCGGGTTCGGATTGGCGTTGATCGTGCTCACGCGGGCCGGCTGCGGCGGGCGAACCACCGTCACGGAGATCGTCGACGAGTCGGCGCCTCCTTCATTCTGCGCCATGAACTGGACCGTGTACTGGCCCGTCTGGCTGAAGCTGTGCGTCGTCAGCAGGCCCGAGCCGGTCGAGCCGTCGCCGAAGTTCCACATGTACTCGAGGCCTTCCTGGTCGACGTCGTCGCTGTTGCTAAGGCTGGCCTCGAAGGTTCCGGATTCATTCGTTTCGAGCGTGTCCGGGCCGTTGACGGACTCAACCACCGGAGCCGTAGCGCCGCATCCGGTAAGAAGGAGACCGCCGAACAGCAAAAGGACGGGGAGCCAGAGAAAAGACGTTCGTTGTGCGTTCACGTGTCTGAGTGTCTTCATGATTGGTGGTTGCGCTGCGTCAGAGGAGCAAGAGCCGAAACTGGATGCGGCAGTACATGCGTCGTCGGAACCGCCATCGGCAGGCCGACACTGCCCCGGCGAGACGCAAATCCGTCTCAACCGGAACGGTGGGCGATCCATCGACGGGGATGGATGTGTATGTCGGATGCCGGTAAGTAACGCAACATCCACCGGACTCGCAACGAGCCGGAGGACCGGGGCTTTCGTCGGGCGCGGCCGGCGTGCAACCGGAGCGGGTTCCTCGTTTTCCGTTCGCCGACTGCAGGGGACGTCTCGCCACGTTGCAGGCAGTTCCCACCGCTGCTCGGACGGGGAGCGTCCGTGCGCCTGCTTGTTCGCAGCCGTACGAACAAATACGAACAAATGAGAACGACCGGTGCAAAAGGGGTGAAGAACCGAACCGACCGTCGGACCCACGCTGCGTTCGCCGGCGTCGCCGGATCGGTCGGCGGGCCGACACTGCCGGGTCGCCGTTCGGTCACCGCTGCCGCTCATAAGCACCCGTCGGCGAACGATCGTGGGCGAGCCGTCTTCGGTCAGCGAGAACCTGCCCGGTCGGTCATCCGAGTGGCAGGTCCGACTCCGGGTGCGGGTCCGGCGTCAAGGTTTGGGAAGGTTTGGGGTTCATCCACCCGTTCGTCGCGCGGGAATAATGCTGGAACCGTGCACAAGGGTCAAGGGGAAAACCCAACAAAATTATGCGAAACGGTCCTCGAAATGAAACGAAATGGCCAATACGTGGCCGATCAAGGGCTTTCCGGCCCGGTTCCCGCCGGCAGCCGGTTCGCGACCAGCCGGGTTCCACCCGGTGTCCGATGCCGCCGGATCCGGTGCCGCCGGATCGGGGAGCGGCGTTGCTGGGGCATCAGCCGGGAACGGGCAGGCGCCGGCGTTGGGAGTCGGCGTTGGGAATCGGCAGGGGGCCGGGCGCGCCTCGCCCCTCCTTCCGTCTGCTACTCGCGTCTGCTACTTCCGCATGCGGCCCCGCTCACGCAGGGGGACCCATGCCCGATCGGTTCTCGTGCCCGCATCACCGGCGCGGCCGGGCACGCACAGCTGAGCACCCATGACCGGGCACGCATGACCGGGCACGCATGACCGGGCACGCGCAACCGGATGCAATACGCACAACCGGATATGAGGCGTGCAGTTATGCGAGGTCGTTGACGTGCTTCTCCAACTTGCTCTTGTAGTTGGCGGCCTTGTTTTTGTGGATGATATTCTTCGACGCCAGGCGGTCCAGTTCTCCTTTGACGTCGTTCAAGAGCTCTTGGGCCTCCTCTTTGTCGTCCAGATTTCGTAGCTTCTTGATTTTCGAGTTCACCCGGCTTTTGTGAGACTTGTTGCGCTGGCGGCGTTTCTCATTTTGCCGCATGCGCTTCTTGGCAGACTGGTGCTGGGGCATAGGTAGGCGTAGGAACTGGTGTGGGTGGCGATGACAGCCGGTTCTGCCAAGGAGGCAGAGGTCCGGAGTTGTGCCTCAAAGCTCTGCGGGGATCGTTGTTTCCATGACTACCGGAAACTCACGGCCGTCCTGCCCCGGTCGTGCGGGCTGCCCTCGCGCCCACCGAACTTGCGACCGGCGCCGCAGTGTGTATGGCATCCAGTCTTCCCAGCGGGCTGCCCGGGGGCCATCCTGCGGAGCGAAGCCACGGGACGGGCGGCCGCAGACGGCACCGGCGGCGCGGCCTCGCTTTTCTCCGCCTCAGACGACCGAGCGATGCCTGACCCGGTCGCGCCGCAATCCGACGGCCGCCGTCGAGCCCGGCCGCCGCCTCCCGACGCCCGTCTCCTTCCCGTACCCGTCCCATTTGACATCTGTATCCCGCGCCGTGCGCCCGGAAGCGGTGGGCGTGCGCGTCGCCGTCCCACGCCGGGACACGTTCGCCCCGGCTGCGCCGTCCTGTCTCTCCCTGTTCCTCCCTGCCATGTGGTCGTTTCTCCGCGCTCTTTTCCGAAACCCCAGTGCTCCGCACACCGTCGTGGTGATGGAGGAGGGCGACGTTGATCACAGCCAGCACGTGGTGCAGCCCTCCCGGCTGGCCAGCGCCTGGGCGCTGTCGCTGTTCCTCTCGGTCCTTCTCACCGGCGCCGTTCTTGCGCTCTCCCCCGTTCGCCAGCTCATTCCAGGCTACGGGACGGAGGCGCTCCAGACCCGTGCACGCATGAGCTACCTGCGCGTGCAGGCTCTGCAGGACTCGCTGGACGTGCAGCGCCGCTACATCGACCGCCTGCAGCAGCTCATGACCGGCCGCGTCGACTCAACGGCCGGGCAGGCGCTCTCCTCCTCCGCATCCGCGGCACCCACCGAGCGCCGAGAGGACCGGGGCGCAGAGGTGCCCACGCCTCGCTCCGCCGAAACCGGCGACTGGAAGGACCATACCCAGCCGGCGCTGTCCGTGTCAGATTTTCCGGCTTCGGAAACCGCCGGATCAGGACGCGGCGGCCCGCGCTCCGGCCGGGCGGAGGCGGGCGCCCTGCCTCCGCTGCCCCTCCCGGCCGCCCCTCCCGTCGAGTCGGGATTCCCGACACGCGGCTTCGACGCTCGAACGGGTCACTACGCGATCGACATCGCCGTCTCCAAAGGCGAGTTCGTCCACACCGTGGGCGACGGGTACGTGGTGCTCTCCGACTGGACGCAGGATGGCGGGTACACCATCGCCGTGCAGCACGCCGACGGCTACCTCTCCGTCTACAAACACAATCAGCGACTGCTCAAGCACGTGGGCGACCGCGTGCAGGCGCGAGAATCGATCGCCGTCACCGGCAACACCGGCGAAATCACCACCGGGCCGCACCTGCACTTCGAACTCTGGCGGAACGGTCTCGCCCAAGATCCTCTTCCGTACATCGCGGGATGGTAGAAATGAGCCGGCGGTCGTCGGTACGGGTTCCGATTGACCGGTTTCGTTTGTACGTTGATCGGAGCCGCCGGTACCGTCCCCCGAACGGTACCGATCCCGGCCCGCCGCCCGCATCGTCCAGCGTCTTCAAACGGAGCCGGGACGGCCGTCCGGGCCGGACGCACCGCCCCGGTCCCGCTGCTCGGCCCCCGCCCCGGGGTAGCACGCCCGCGACGCTTTTCTCTCCCACCACGGCCCCCTCCGCAGCATGGGTTTCTTCGGACGCGACAACACATCGAACAACCGGTCTTCCTCCATGCCCTCTTCCCAGAATTCCATTCAGGACCAGATCAACCTCGTCGGCGAAGGCACCGTCTTCGAGGGCACCCTTCGTGCCGAGAGCGACGTCCGAGCCAGCGGCAAAATCGTCGGTAAGCTGGACGTGAACGGAAAGGCGATCGTCGCGGAAAGCGGCGTCGTTGACGGGGAGATCGCCGCCACGAATGCCGACATCGCCGGGCAGGTGGACGGCGAAATTCACGTCGCGGAGCGCCTCGTCTTGAAGAGCACCGCCGAGGTGAACGGCAACATCGAAACGGATCGCCTGGTCGTCGAAGAAGGGGCCGTCTTTACCGGCGAGTGCCGGATGGGAGACACCCTCTCACCCGACGACGAATCAGGGGCCGACCGGCAGGCACCGGATGCTGCCAACACGGCCGGAGAAGCAGCCAGGACATCGGACGCCGGGACATCGGCAGCGCCGGGAGGATCCGGCTCCGGGACGAAAGCGTCTGCGTCTGCAACATCCGGCTCCTCTTCGCCCTCCGCCTCTTCCAAAGCCGGATCGAGCAAAGATGCGGATGTGGACGACTTGTAAGCGTGGAGACACAATGAATGGGGGGATCGGGGGGTAAATAGGAAAGAATCGGGGGAAAGGGAGGACGGAGAGAGCGTGCGGATGCCGATGCCACGTGCCTCGTTCCGCCCCTCTCCGTGACCCTGTTCGATAACGCTGCCCGATAGCGCTGCCCGGGGACGCTGCCCGGGGACGCACGCGCCGCAACCGGCTCGCCCGCCATCCGCAGACCGTGAGGGAACCGCCATGTCTCTGGGAGGAAAACATGCCTTGGAAGGGATGCGCGAGGCCGGCCCGTACATCGGGCTCGGCTTCCAGCTATTCGCGGCCATCTTGCTGTTCACAGGCGGCGGCTACTGGCTGGACACGCAGTTCGGAACGCTTCCCGGGCTCACCCTCGTCGGCGTGCTCGTCTCCTTCGGCGTCATCCTCTTTTTGATCCTCCGCATTGCCGGCAGCGGGTCGGCGGCCTCTGGAGCCGGTGCGGCCTCCTCCGACGACCCAGCGGAAGCGGAGGCGGGCCGGGGTCGACCCGCGCCGTCCTCCTCCGGGCGCTCCGACCCCTCCTCGGGCAGCGGGCCCGACTTTCACGCCGGGCACACGCGGAGGGTATCGCGAGAAGATTGACGCTGCTGTCAGCCGTCAGACGGCGATACGGCCTCGATTGACACATAATTCACGGCGAGATGGCAGCAGGGCGGCCTGGGATCTCTATTTTCAGCTTGTTCCGAAAACAGGCCCGTTCGGTTCTCTCTGGGCGTGCCCGCCGGACGGCCCGGGCCCGCAGACGCTCGCTTCCCCTGCTCGCCCCCATGCATGCTCGCCCCCATGACCGACGCACTGTCATGACCGACGCACTGTGGATTGGGATCGCCTGGGGAGCGGGGCTGGCCCTCCTGTACGGAGCAGCGAGCCTCTTCACGCATCGCCTCGCGCTGCGAACCGCCTCGAACCAGCAGTTTCTTCAGATCACGATCGGCGGCCTGCTTCTCCGGATGACGGCTGCCCTCGCTCTCGTCGCGGTGACGGTGGGCGCAACGAACATTCACACGAAAGCATTCATGGGCTCTTTCTTTGGGGTCTTCGTCCTAACGCTTACCTTAGAGGTGGTTCTGTTGCATCGGCACGCCGGTGGATGAATCGAGGGCGCGTCCTCGGCCCGTCCCGAACGCCGCGCCGGACTCCTCCCTTTACACCTGACGACATCGGCCGAGGAAGACTCCGCTCCCTAGGCTGGCAGCTTCACCGGGCTGGCGCCTGGTTTCCCCGCCGCTTGTTTCTCTTGGCAGCCGGTCCTACATCCGTTTTTCGTCCAGCCGTGTTCCTCGGGCGGCTCTCCGGGCGGCGTCTTGGACGCGGCCACCGAGCGCTGACCTCATGCAGAGCGACCACCGGGTTTTTGCACCTACGAACGAATCGCCGTCATGCGCACGCACGTTTCCGCCCTCTTCGCGGTCGTCCTGGCCTTTTTCCTTCTCCCCCTCCCTACACAGGCAGCGGAAGGAGACGAGACGCTCGACATCGTCGGCCACGCCGCCGACGGCTACTACCTGGCGTTCGAGCCGTTTGCGAAAGTTGAACTCCCCCGCATTCTCCTCGAGGAGAACGCGCAGGGCAACCTCACCGTCGGTGTGTACGGCACAACGGCCGGTGCCCTTCGCTCGGGGAATTACAACTTGATCGTGGAGGAGAACGGCACCCCGAAGACCCTCACCACCCCCTCCGAGATCGACGGAGCGATCGAGTCCGGCAAGCACCTCTACGGCAGCCTGGCTCCCAAGCAAGGCAGCATCGTTCTCGATTTCTCCTTCACCCGTCACCTCGTCTACGGGCTGCTGGCCATGCTGGTAACGGCCCTGATCTTCATTCGTCTCGCGCAGCGGTACAAGCGAGGAATCGGACGGGAGGAAGCCCCGCGGGGCGTCTTCCAGAATCTGTTCGAGGCGATGATCGTCTTCGTTCGCGACGAGGTCGCCAAGCCGACGATCGGGGCGAAGTACGAGCGCTTCCTGCCGTACTTGCTGACCGCCTTCTTCTTCATCCTGTTCGCCAACCTGTTCGGCCTCGTGCCGTACGGGGCTGCGGCCACGTCCAACCTCGCCATCACCGGGATGCTGGCGCTCTTCACCTTCGTGATCGGCCAGGTCTACGGGTCGAAAGAGCACTTCAAGCACCTCCTGCTCGGCCCGGAAGGCGTGCCCTGGTGGGTTCGTCCCATCCTGGTTCCCGTGGAGATTCTCGGACTCTTTACGCGCCATCTTGCGCTTGCCATCCGTCTCTTTGCGAATATGCTAGCCGGCGCGCTGGTGATCTTCAGCCTGCTCGGCCTGATCTTCATCGTCAACGTCGTGTTCGGAGCAAGCGTCGCCTACGGGGCGTCGATCCCGAGCGTTGCGCTGACGGTCTTCATCCTGCTTGTGAAGCTGCTCGTCGCCTTCATCCAGGCCTACGTCTTCACAATGCTCTCGGCGCTCTTCATCGGCATGGCCGTCGAGGAGCACCACGAAGACGAGCCCGCCCCCGAGGATCTGGACGACGGACGGGGCGAGCTCACGCCCGAGTTTGGAGGCGACGGAACCGCCCTCGAGCAGCGGACGCGCCCGCAGACGCCGGAGCCGGTGGCCTCCTAAGGGCCTCCGAAGAGAACCGCTTCGCACCGCGCCCCTTGCTTCCCTGCAGCCGGCGGACGGATGCCCGGCAGCAGCCCGCTCCCTCACGCACACCCCCATGCAAGCCGCGCACTACCCTGGCGGCTCGTTCGCAGAGCGCTTGTTCTGCCGCTGCCCGGCGCACCGGGCCCACGACCACTCTTTCACCGACTGAAGGACACACGACCAGAGGACTCAACCATGGAATCAATTGCTCTCGCATATCTCGCGGCAGGTATCGGCGCCGGTCTCGTTACCATCGGCGCTGGATACGGTATCGGTCGCCTCGCTGGCCCGGCCATGGAAGGCTCGGCCCGGCAGCCGGAAGCGGCTGGAGACATCCGGACATCGATGATTATTGCCGCCGCCCTCATCGAGGGGGTCGCCCTCTTCGGCCTGGCAATCTGCATTCTGCTTGCCACGGTGTAAGGCGAACTGCACAACGCCGTACGCACAACGCCGTACGCACAACGCTGCGTGTGCAGCGCTGCACGTGTGAGACTGCACGTGTGAGACCGCACGCCTAGCGCTGCACGCATCGTGCGGCCCGTGCTGCGGACTGCTGACCGGCGAGGGGCCTCTTCGGGCTTCGGGACGCAACGTCCCGCAGCCGGAGGTCCCGGCCGCCCGTCCGCCGAAGCGGTGCCTCCGATACGGGCTTTTCGGCCGGCTGGGGGACCGTTCGACGCCCCCGCCTGTACAAACGGGTGCGGACCAGGGTGGTCTCGCAGTTGACGGGCCGACAGGCTCCTGCCCGGTACATTCCTGCCCGGCACCGTCTCTGCCCGGTCCATGAACGCCGGCTGTCATCGCAGCGGTTCCCCCTGTTGTCATCACGGCCCGCCGGCGTTGCCTCCCGTCCGGCAGGTCCGGTGGGTCCGGCAGGACGCAACGGAAGGACGGAGAAGCAGAAAGGAGGGCGAACACGGGGAGGAACCGTTCGGACCTTCTCGGCGACAGAACCGCTGTGGCGTCGCCGTGACGCTGCCGTGAGAAAGACCTCGCCGGTTTTTCCCGTCCCGGTTCTCTCTCATTGGCCCGGCCTCTGTTGGCCTGGCCCTTGTTGGCTCGGGCCCTGTCGGCTTGGGCGGGCCGCCACTGCACGGCACCGCGCAGGCCGCCCAACCGATCGACTTGCCGCCCCTGGCTCGACTTTTCATCCCGGCTTTTTCACCCCGGTCTTTTCCGGAAACCTCCGAGACACCATGTACGCGCCGACCCTTGCTGCTGGCCTGCTGGAGCCCGCCTCCGGCCTCATTGTTTGGAAAATCCTCGCGTTCGGCATCCTGCTGTATATCCTCTACAAGTACGCCTGGGGGCCGATCACCGAGTCGCTGAAAGAGCGCGAGAAGCAGATCGACAGTTCGATCCGCCGCGCCGAGAAGGCCCTCGCCGAGGCGAAGGAGATCCAGAAGCAAAACCAGGCCGATCGTCGGGAGGCGGAGCGCAAAGCTCAAGAGATCCTGCGCGACGCCCGGGAGTCGGCCGAAGCCCTGCGCGAGGAGGAACTCGAGAAGACCCGGAAGAAGATCCGCCAGATGCAGGAGCAGGCCCAGGCGGAGATCGAGCGGGAAAAGCAGGGTGCGCTGCAGGAGCTGCGCGACGAGGTGGCCGATCTCGCCATCGATGCCGCCGAAAAAATCCTCCGCGAAGACATCGATTCGAAGCGCCAGCGCGAACTGGTGGACGACTTCATCGGCGAGCTGCCGGCCAATCGGAACTGAGCCGGCCTCTTCTCCGCCCGGATCCACTCCGGTGCGGACGGCGGAAGGGGCTGCCCCGGCGGCGAGCGCCCTCTGCCCTGCGTCTCTGTTGAACGCCTATCCCGTCTTCCCCTATGAGCCACAGCACGGTTGCCCGGCGATACGCTACCGCCCTCTACCAGGAGGCCGACCGTCTTGATGCCGTGGAGACCGTCGACGACGACGTGTCTCTGCTGCGAGACAGCCTTCAGGACAATCGGGAACTGTCCCGGTTCTTCGAAAGTCCGGTCATCCCGAACGACAAGAAAAAGGCGGTCATCCAGTCTCTTCTGAAAGACCGCGTAGGGTCGCTCACCCTCGACTTCCTCCACCTCCTCGTCCGCAAGGATCGGGAGACGATGGTCGCGTCAATCCTCGACCGCTACCGGAAGCTACGGGACGAGCAGCAGGGCATCATCGACGTGCATGCCCGCGTCGCCCAGCCGCTCTCCGACGACGACCGGGCCTCGCTTTCGGACACGCTGGAGGAAAAAACAGGCCGCACCGTGCGCCTGCACGTCACCGAAGACCCGGACCTGATCGGCGGAATTGTGATCCGCATCGGCGACCGGGTGTTCGACGGAAGCGTTCAGAACAAGCTCGCCACCCTGCGCGAACGCATGCACGACGCCCGCCTCGACGCCGCCCCCTCGCCCAACGGGCAACCCGCATAAGGCACCGGCGGCGCAACCGGCCGGCCCGGGCCCCGTGCGCTGCTCCGCCCGCCCCGACCGAAACGAGAACTGCAAAGAGACGATGCGCGCCCGTCCGAGCGACCCGGACGTCCCCGGGCCGGCGCGTCGCCCTCGACGACTTGAACCCTTTCCTTTTGACCCCCACGCACCCATGTCCAACGGCACGTCGATTCGACCGGATGAAGTAACGGATGTCCTGAGGCGCGAACTCGGCGGCTTCGAGGCGGAATCGGAGGAGTACGAAACCGGGACCGTCTTGCAGGCCGGCGACGGCATCGCCACCATCTACGGCCTCTCCAACGTCCAGGCCGGGGAACTCGTCGAGTTTCCTGACAGCGGCGTGGAGGGAATGGTGCTGAACCTGGAAGAGGACAGCGTCGGCGTCGTCCTCTTCGGTGAGGTGGACGCGGTGAAGGAGAGCGACGAAGCCCGCCGCACCGGCCGCATCGCCTCGATCGACGTGAACGAGAACATGCTCGGACGCGTGATCGACCCGCTCGGCAACCCGCTCGACGGGCAGGGCCCCATCGAGGGCGACACCGTCCGGCTCCCGCTGGAGCGCAAGGCGCCCGGCGTGATCTACCGCCAGCCGGTGACCGAACCGCTGCAGACCGGCATCAAGGCGATCGACTCGATGATTCCGATCGGTCGCGGTCAGCGCGAACTCGTCATTGGCGACCGCCAGACGGGGAAGACCGCCGTCCTGATCGACACGATCATCAACCAGAAGAAGACCCAGGACACCGACAAGCCGGTCTACTGCGTCTACGTCGCCGTCGGACAGAAGGACTCGACGGTTGCCCAGGTCAAGAACGACCTGGAGCGCAACGGCGCCATGGACTACACTGTGATCGTCAACGCCTCGGCATCCATGCCGACCCCGCTGCAGTACGTGGCGCCGTTTGCCGGCTGCTGCATCGGAGAGTTCTTCCGCGACACCGGCCGCCACGCGCTCGTCGGCTACGACGACCTGTCGAAGCAGGCCGTCGCCTACCGCGAGCTGTCGCTGCTGCTGCGCCGCCCGCCCGGACGCGAAGCCTACCCGGGCGACGTCTTCTACCTCCACAGCCGTCTGCTCGAGCGTGCGGCCAAGATCATCGACGAGAAGGAGGTTGCCCAGAACATGAACAACCTTCCGGCCTCGCTCGAGGACCGAGTCGAGGGCGGCGGTTCGCTGACTGCCCTGCCGGTGATCGAGACGCAGGCCGGCGACGTGTCGGCGTACATCCCGACGAACGTCATCTCGATCACGGACGGCCAGATTTACCTGGAAACCGACCTGTTCAACTCCGGCATCCGGCCGGCCATCGACGTCGGCACCTCGGTGTCGCGCGTCGGGGGGTCCGCCCAGGTCGGCGCGATGAAGGACGTGGCCGGTACCCTGCGCATCGACCTGTCGCAGTACCGCGAGCTGGAGGCCTTTGCGAAGTTCGGCTCCGACCTCGACGCCTCGACGCAGCGGCAGCTGAACCGCGGCGAGCGGCTCGTCGAAATTCTCAAGCAGGACCAGTTCTCTCCGGTGAACGTCGAGGAACAGGTGGCCATCATCTACGCGGCCATCAACGGCTTCCTCGACGCGATCCCCACCGACGACATTCTCGACTTCGAAGAGGAGTACCTCGAGCGCCTGCGCCTGCAGCACGGCGACGTTCTCGAGGCGATCCGCGAGACGGGGGAGCTTCCCGACGGCGCCGAAGACACCTTCGAAACGGTCGCGGGCGAACTCTCCGACGTGTACGGCGAGGACGAAGACGAAGAGGAAGACGAAGACGTACTCGCCGGCGGGGGCGCCACCGCCTAACCGCGCACCCCTGTGGATTTCGGGGCGGGGGATGAACGGGCGGATGCGAGGCAACCGCCCATCCGTGCCCGGTCCCCCGCTTCCCCTTCCCCTCTCCCTTCCTTCACACGCAACGAAGCGCCATGCCGAACCTTCGCGACATTCGGAGCCGAATCGACTCGGTCGAGAATACGAAGCAGGTGACGCGCGCGATGAAGCTGGTCGCGGCGGCCAAGCTTCGGAAGGCCCAGGAGCGCATCTTCAACACGCGGCCCTATGCCTACAAGATCGCGGAGATCACCAACCACCTGAAAGAAGAACTTGACCCGACCGCTCACCCCTTCTTCCAGGAGCCGGAAGAAACCACGGGCGTCCTGATGATCGTCCTCTCGGGCGACCGCGGCCTGTGCGGGGCGTTCAACAGCAACGTCTTCAAGAAGGCCGAGTCGGTGATCGAGAGCGACTACGCAGCGATCCAGGAGCAGGGCGACCTGTACCTGCTGTGCGTCGGCAGCAAGGGGCACGAGCATTTCGATAAGCGCGGCTACACGCTCGTCGGCGACTACCGCGGCGTCTTCGACGACCTCACCTTCACCATCGCTCGCGACGTCGTCAGCGACGCCATCGAGGGCTTTGACCAGGGAATCTGGAGCGAGGTTACGCTCGTGTACAACGAATTCAAGAACACGATTTCTCAGAATCAGATTGCGGAGCCGCTGCTGCCCATCCCGGAGGAGCGGATCACCACGCCGGTGATGGAGGAAGAGATGACACCGATGGAACTGCCCCAGAACGGGCAGGAAATCGACCACATCTTCGAGCCCAACGCCGCGCGGTTGCTCGACGAACTCATTCCCCGCTACCTGTACTACCAGGTCTGGCGGGCCCTGCTGGAGTCGAACGCGGCCGAGCAGGGAGCGCGGATGGTGGCGATGGACAACGCCACTTCCAACGCCGAAGAGCTGATCGAGGACCTGACGCTGAAGTACAACCGCGCCCGCCAGAGCGCGATCACGATGGAGATTCTCGACATCACCAGTGGAGCCGAGGCGCTGGAGAACCAGTAGCTGCCGGCATGCAGCCGGGCGATCGGGACCGCCGTGCGCGCCCACCCGGCCGCTCCTTGCAACATGTTCGGGAGAGGCAGCATAAGAGAGTACTGGCTTAACGGAGAGGTGGCCGAGCGGTCGAAGGCGCTCCCCTGCTAAGGGAGTAAACCGGGAGACCGGTTTCGAGGGTTCGAATCCCTCCCTCTCCGCCCCGAAGCTGGTTCCGGGATTCGCCGGAGCCAGCTTTTGCCGTTTGGGAAAGCCGTTTGCCGGGAGCGCAGGCTGCGGCCGAGCATCCGGTCGCTTTGCTGCCTTCTGGCCAGACGCTCCTTCGGCCCCCTTGGTGGGCACGGTTCGACCGCGGAGGCTCCGCGTCTTTCCGTGTCTTCCCGTGTCTTCTCGCGCCTTCAGGGGCCGGCTGCAAACGGACCCGTATTTCCTCGCGACGACGCCTTGCGCTCATGCCCTCCAGACTCGCCGATCGGCCCACCGTCGCCATCGCGGGGGCCACTGGTTTCGTCGGGACGGCCGTCCGAAGCGCCCTGGCAGGCGATTACAACCTCATCGGGCTGACGCGCTCTCCGGTGCGCGCCCGGGCCTACTCCTCCTCACGTCCGGGGGTCGAGTGGCGCCACTGCGACCTCTTCGACCCCTATGAAGTCCAGCAGGGCCTCGAGGGCGCCGACTACGCGATCTACCTCGTGCATTCGATGCTCCCCTCCTCGCGGCTCACGCAGGCGCAGGTGGTGGACCTCGACCTGCTTCTGGCCGACAACTTTGCCCGGGCCGCCGAGGCGCAGGGCGTGCGACAGATTCTGTACGTGGGCGGCCTGCTGCCGGAGGAGATCGACGACCCGGATCAGCTTCCCCGCCGCCTGCGCAGCCGCCGCGAGGTCGAACAGACCCTCGGCTCCGGCAGCGTTCCCACCACCACCCTGCGGGCCGGCCTCATCGTGGGCCCGGGAGGAACGTGGCTCGAACTTCTCCTCAACCTCATCCACCGCCTCCCGGTCATGGTGCTGCCGGCCTGGACGCAGGCGTCCACCCAGCCCATTGCCATCGACGACATGGTGCGCGGCCTGCTTCACTGCCTGGGCAACCCGACGACCTACGACCAGGTGTACGACGTCGGCGGCCCGGAGCAGATGACCTACCGCGAGATGCTGCAGGAGGCTTCGCAAGAGCTCGGCCTCACGCGGCGGATGATGACCGTCCCGGTGGAGTCGCCGC
This sequence comes from uncultured Bacteroidota bacterium, assembly GCA_937127285.1. Lineage (GTDB taxonomy): Bacteria > Bacteroidota > Rhodothermia > Rhodothermales > Salinibacteraceae > CAKZLV01. The sequence goes on along the minus strand of CAKZLV010000094.1, from coordinate 2,645 downwards.
TCCTCTCGAAGCTGTGGGTCAACGTATTCGGCGGCGCGCCCTGGGAGCTCGTCAGCCCGATCATCGACAGCCTGCGCTACCAGGCCGAAGTGCGGCCGAACCCGCTGCAGGAGTGGCTCCTGGAAGACGCCACGCCGTTTCGGACCGCCATCCGCAAGGCGGTCGGCCCCCGCGGAAATCCGCTCCCGAACCCGCGCTCGGACCTGCGCGACCAGGAAGACGACGTGATTCAATCGGCCAGCCTCGCCCGGTCGGTGCAGCGCCTCCCGCTCCCGCCCGGCTACACGGCGACCGACATCGCCAACGAGTACATGCGCTGGCTGCCGCGCTTCGGCTGGCCCCTCCTCAAGTGCGAAGTCTCGGACAGCCGCGTGGCCCGCTTCATCGTCCGCCCGCTGGGCCTGACGCTCCTCGAGCTCAGCTTCGCGGCCGACCGCAGCCCGTCGGGGCGACAGCTGTTCTACGTGACCGGCGGATTTCTGGCCGACATGTCGAACCGCCACACCGGCCGGCTGGAGTTTCGAACCGCCCTGAATGGCGAAAGCGTGATCGCAGCCGTTCACGACTTTGCCCCGACGCTTCCCTGGTATATCTACAACTCGACGCAGGCGCTGGCCCACCTCCTGGTGATGAACGGGTTCGGCCGCCACCTCGCCTCCGTGAAGAAGCGCGCGGAGGAGGACGAGGCACAGACCTCCGAACCCTCCCTCGAGACGTCGCCGGCCTGAATCAACATTCCGGTCGGGGATTTTGGCGATGGGACGAGGCGCCGGATGGGCAGCGCGCCCGCCCCCGCCGCCCGCGCGCTGCCGCCTCTTCTTCGAATGCCGCGAGGCCAGACCGACGCCATGCCGATCATCGAGAACGACCTGACCGAGCATCAGCAGGAAGCGTTCGACGAGGTGTACGAACACCTCGCCGACGGTGAGCCCTTCGTCGGCCTGCAGGGCTATGCCGGAACGGGCAAGACGTACCTGGTCTGCAAGCTCGTCGATCGACTCCTGGAGGAGGATGCCAACGTGACGGTGTGCGCGCCGACGCACAAGTCGGTGCAGGTGCTGAGCCAGGAACTCGGAGACACGCCCGTGGAGATGCAAACGATCCACTCCTTCCTGGGGCTGCGCCTCGAACCCGACGGAGAGGGCGGATACGAGCTCGTCCCCGACGACGCCGAGCGCGACATTGCCGACGGCATCGTGGTTGTGGACGAGGCGTCGATGATCGGAACGGAGGAATGGAAGTACATCGAGGCCATCGCCCAGCCCGATCTCGAGCACAACCGCGTGCAGTGGGTCCTCGTCGGCGACCCCGCCCAACTGCCTCCGGTCAACGAGGACCCCTCTCCCGCCCTCCGCGTGGAGAAAAGAGGCACGCTCACCGAGGTGCACCGCCAGGCCGAAGACAACCCCATCCTGGACCTGGCCACGCAGGTCCGCGAGGGAACGGTAGAGCGCTTCAGCAGCCAGTACGCCGACGGGAAGGGCGTCGCCATCACCCACAACCGGGACCCGTTTCTTGACAGCATCCTCCGCACCTTTCAGTCGGACGCCTTCGAGGAGGACCCGACCTACGCCCGGGTTCTTGCCTACCGGAACCGCACCGTCCGCCGCTACAACCGGGACATCCGGCGCAGTCTCTACGGCGACGACGCCCCGCGATTTGAAGAGGGGGAGTGGATCGTCGCGCGAGAAACTTGGTTTCACGACGGCACTCCCGCACTGACGAACAGCGAGGAGGTGCGGGTGAAGAAAGCCTCGGTGACGACGTTCGAGGCCGAAGACCTCGCCGAGTGGAAGGTCTGGAAGCTGAAGGTCCGCACCCCGGGCCGCGGCCTGACGCGGACGGCTCTCGTGCTGCACGAAGACGAGCACGAGCGCTATCAGAACGAGCTCGAAAAGCGTCGGGAAACGGCGATGGACGACCCCGGGGCCTGGCAGCGCTACTACGACCTTCGCGAGCGGTTTGCCCGCGTCGACTACGCCTACGCCACCACCGTTCACAAGGCGCAGGGCTCCACCTTCGACACCGTCTTCGTTGACCACCGCGACCTGCAGGCCTGCCGCAACCGCGACGAACGACGGGCTCTTCTGTACGTTGCCGTTACGCGTCCGTCGCGGCGGCTCGCGCTCCTGGTGTAGCCCCTCCGCTTGCCTTCGCGCTCGGTGCGCCCGCGCGGCGCTTCTGCCTTCGTCATCCGTTTCCTCCCATCCGGTCTCCCGGTGCGATGAATGATCGCAAACTGAATCGCCGTCTGACAGATATGTCGGACACGGCATCCGGCGCCCACGAAATGCTGCGGGGGATTCTCGACGCCGTCGCCGTTCTGGAGCGCAGCACGTGCAAGGCGGCTGTTGACGACCTCTCCGTAACCGACCGGGAGGCGTGGCGGCAACAGGCCGAAGAAGTGGCCAACGAGAGCGGGTCGCTGCTGCAGGAGGCCGCCTCCCTGCTCAAACAGGCAGCCGGCGACATCGAGACCGCCTCCGCCGAGACGGACGGGCTCCGGAAGAAGAAAACGGCACGATATCGCCCTGACACCGTCCGCCGCCGGCCGACTTCCCTTGGCCGGACGCCCATCGGTAGCGGGTGATTACGATTGGGGGTTGAGGAGGGAGGGCGCAGAAAGCCAACGATCTTCCGTCGTT
>CAKZLV010000093.1 GCA_937127285.1 uncultured Bacteroidota bacterium | reverse complement strand
TCCCCCACTCAATACATCGCCTCCGAGCGCGTCTCGGCGTGTTCTTTCATGTAGGCGACCATCTGCGGAGCGTAGCTTGGCAGCGCCGGGCATTCGATCCCCGTTCCTTGGAGCGCGGACTGCGTGTTGGTCGAATCGTAGTGCGCCGGATGGTCGAAGTAGTCCAGCAGCTCGGGAGAGATGCCCAGGTACCTGCCCATACCGGTGTTCATGGCCGCCCGCGCCACAGCCGGCGGGAGGGACACGTAGCCCACTCTCTTGTCCAGAAGATCTACGAAGAGTTCCAGGATCTCCTGTGTGGTGAGGGGGCGCGGATCCGTGAGGTGGAAGGTTGTCCCCAGGTTGTCGTCGTTGGCCAGGAGGGCGGTCATCGCGTCGATCACGAAGTCGGACGGCACGAGGTTGACCTCCTGACGCCCCGACCCGACGCGCGTCATGAGCGTGAATCGCGGCAGCTTCTGAAGCGCGTTGAGGATGAAGTAGGGACCGTCGAACTTGTCCGTCTCCCCGGTTCGAGAGTCGCCGACGACAATGCCCGGCCGGAAGATCATGGTCGGAACGGCCTCCATGCGTCCCTGCACGAGGACTTCGGCGTGGTACTTCGTTTCCTCGTAGAAATTCTTGAATCCGGCGTTGTGAACGAGGTCGGGCTCGCGGATCGTTCCCGTGCGCAGGCCGGACACGTAGGCGGTGCTCACATAGCCGAACCGTTCCAGCTGCGGGCACTGCTCGAGGAAGTCGACGACGTGTCGCGTGCCGTCGACGTTGACGCGCCAGCCGATGTCGCGCGGAATCGACAAGTCGTAGACGGCCGCCAGATGGAGGGCCGTGGTAGTTCGCTCGGCCATCTCGGCGCGGCGGTCGCCGAGCCCGAGGTCTCGCTCCGTAATGTCGCCGGGAACGATCTCCGTCCGCTCGCTGAGGCCGAGGCGGTGGACAACGGACTCTGCCGCTTCGATGAACTTCGGCTGGACGAGCAGGCCGAACGGGGCGTCGGGATCGGCTTCCGCCAGAGAGCGCACGAGCCGCGTGCCGAGAAATCCGGGAACGCCGGTGAGAAAGATCATGGCGGAGCGGAGAAAGGAAACGGGATGGGACAACAGCACCTTCTTGTCCCTAAAGTAAGCGCTTCCACGAATGGACGCAAGACGGGATGGAGCATGGGGATGGGTGGATTGGGGGAATGGGATAGCCCCTCAAGCGTCCAACGCCCCTAAGCGTCCCCAGCCTCCAAAGTCTCCAGAGCGAATCGCCAGTCGTGAGTCGTGAATCGTGAGTCGTGAATCGTGAGTCGTGAATCGGTTCGATGCCCAATGACCAATGATCAATGCCCAATGATCAATCCCTCCCCCACGCTCCCAAGCCCCCACGCCTCCCCGCTCCCACACCCAGAGAACCATCCGCGTCGTTTGGATGTTGAGCCATCAGCCAATCTCTACCTGTCCTCACGCGTCGTCTCTCGTTCATGCCCGACGCCTCATCCACATCTTCTCGTTCGCGAGACGGGTCGGCGACCCGCGCGACGAAAGGCGAGGGAGAGGGGGAGGCCGAGGCCGTCTCGGGGTCCATTCGCGGAGACGGAACCGCCGAAGCCACCCCGCACCTGGAGGGAGAGGTCGACACGGGGCGGGCGTCGCCCCTGGCGGATTTCGACCCGCTGGCTCCCTATCGCGGAGCGGTGCGGCGGTTTTTCGTCGTGTACCGGCACGTGGTGGGGCTGCTCATGGGCGGACACATCGCGTACGTCCGCTCCCTGCCCGAGGTCAAAAAGACGGGGATGCGCTCTCCGGGAAAGCGCCTGCTCGCGTGGATCCTCACCCCCTTCGTGCAGAGCGATCTGCGCGATCAGCCGTTTCCGGTTCAACTGCGGCGCCGGCTCGAACTGCTCGGCCCCACGTTCACGAAGCTGGGGCAGATCATGGCGATCCGAGAGGATCTTCTCCCGGATCCGATCACGCGGGAGCTGGAGAGCCTCATGGACCACCTGCCTCCCATCCCCTTCGATCAGGTCCGGGCCATCATCGAGCGCGACCTCGAACGTCCGGTCGGGGCCCTGTTCCAGTCGATCGACGACGAGCCGCTTGGCTCGGCCTCCATCGCGCAGGCCCACCGGGCCGTGACCCGGGGAGGCGAAGAGGTCGTCGTCAAGGTGATCAAGCCGGGCATCCGTGACGTCATCACCTCCGATCTGAAGCTGCTGGAGTTCTTCGGCATCTTCCTGCAATGGCTGCTGCCGCGGTATCAGCCGAAGCAAATCATCGAGGAGTTCGGCGCCTACACCCGCCGCGAGGTCGACTACACGTACGAGGCGGACAACGCCGAGGTCTTCGCCGCCAACTTCCAGGACCGGCCCGGCATCGTCTTTCCCGACATCTACCGGGAGCTGTCCTCCGACGACGTCCTCACGATGGAATTCCTGGACGGCATCCGTCCTGGCTCGCCGGCGTCCCTCCGGCTCAGTGAAGCCGAGCGGCAGCGCGTGATTGACCTGGGGGCCGAATCCATCATCCGCATGCTCTACAAGGACGGCTTCTTTCACGCCGACCTGCATGCGGGCAACATCCGGATCATGCCGGGCGAATCACCGAAGGACCTGAAGCTCGGCTTCATCGACCTGGGCATGGTCGGCCGGTTCAGTCCGCGCCTCAAGCGGCGCATGCTGTACTACTACTACGCCCTTGTGCGCGAAGACGTTGAGAACGCGGCCCGGTATCTGCTCGACATGGCCAACGTGGGGGAGGGAGGCGACCCGCAGGGATTTCAGCGGGCGGTGTCAGACATGGCGCGTCATTTCCTCATGCGCAGCCGCAAAGGCGACGTCAGCATCGCGCAGGTGATTCTTCAGTCGCTGAGCCTGGGGGGGCGCTACCGGGTCTTTTTCCCCGTCGAAATGACCTTGATGGTGAAGGCGCTCGTCACGTTCGAAGGAGTGGGCCGTACGCTCGATCCCGACCTCGACGTCGTGAACGTCTCCCGCCGCCACGTCCGCCAGATCTTTCGGGATCGATTCGATCCACGCTCCCTCGGGCGAGAACTGCTCAGCAATGCCCCGGAAATCGTCGACGTCGCCCTCCAGCTTCCCCAACTCCTGTCTCAGGGCGGCACATATCTCGAGAAGCAAATGAACACGCGCTCGGCCGACGATCCCTTCGGGCGGCTGCGAAGCGGGGTCATTGCCGGGTCGTGTATCATCGGCGGCGTGATTACCGTCGTGCAAGCCGGCCCCCTCTGGCTCTCCATCCCTCTTTTCCTCATCGGAGGGGGGCTGGCCCTCTTTGCGAACTGACCCGTGCCAGGGACCTGCCTCCGCGGTTGTGGCTTCGCAGTTGTGCCTCCGCACGCCCACCTCTGCCGTTGTGCCTCTGCCGTTGTGCGCTCGAGGCTCTCCGGCCGGCCGCTCGACACGACGCGCCGCGAACGCCCCGGACGCCCGCAGGCGGAATCCCGTTTTCATTCACGGCAAGAGGTAGAAAAAACTGTTTTCTATTCCCATAAAAAATTGTATACTGTTTGTAGAAAGAGGCACCCCTGCGCTGAGCGGGACGGGCGCGGCACCGGGGCCGACGCAAACAGCCTCCGGGTAGACCGCCGCTCGCTGTAGAGGAAAATCATTGCCGAGGTAAACCGGTTCACCCACCCGTCCGCTCCGTTCCGGTCTTCTCCGTTCCGGTCTTCTCCGACAGCCTCCCCCGGTTTCCCCTGCAAATCGCGCCGTGTGCGCAGTTTCCATGCCTGTACGGCACTCCGGGGCCTCCCCAGAGCAGTGGACGCCCGACCGAACGATTGATACCGATGTCTTTCCGGCGGAGAGTCCGACGGTCGAGATCCGCACGGATGAGCCCACGGAGGTGGTGTACCGGCCCCGTGTCGACCGGGTCGCGTTCGACCGGGCGGTCGTGAGCCCGGGCGGCACGGGCATCTTGACCGTCGATACGATCTTCGCAGGAGCCGGGTGCCCGGTTCGGGTCGATCTCTACGACCGGCGGGGAGGCTTCGGCACGAGCACGGTTCGCCTCTCCCGGCCGCGGCTTCGCCGTCCGGTTTCCGTTCCTCGAGATGCCGTCGGCACGGTACGCGCGGAGGTGCGAATTGACGGCTCCGACGCCTCCGTGCCGTCCCGGGGCGGCATGGTCCTGACCGACCCCGTCCATGTTCGAGACGTTCGGTGGTCGGTGCCGTCCGTTCGCCCGGGCCAGGTCGCTCGGCTGACGGCCCGCGTCTCCCCGTCTGCCAACGGGTATCGGGCCACCGTGCAGGTGAAGCGGCGCGACCCGACGGGAGGCGGCGTCCATGAGCCCATCACGTCGATGTCTCCAACGGTCCGGCGCGGCCGCGTCGCGGTGGAGTGGATCGCCGCGCGACCGCCCGATCTGCGGACGGGCGATCCCGCCGCGCAGGCGGACCCGCCGGTTCTGCTGGCCGAGGTCAACGTACTCGGGGTAACGGCCCGGTCGTGGGGGCGGCGAAACCGGGTGCGCGGGGCGCTTCCCGGACAGCTCTGCATAAACAGCTCTGCATAGACAACTCTGCATAGACAGCTGTGCACCGACCGCGTTCTTTTGCACGACGAGGCAGTTCCATCGAAACAGAACGTCATTTCCGTGAGGAAGAATCCCCGCGCTTTCGCCGGGGGAGAAGTCAACCTCCCTATTCCCCTCTTTCGTGGGGATGCGTTCGTGGGGATGCGTTCGTGGGGAAGGCCAAGAGATCCCCTGACCGCTGACGGCCAACCCGCCGCCGACGCAGGTTGGTGGGCGGGCACGGCCCGAAACGTTGGTTGTCGATCCAGCACGGATGTTGTTGCTCGGGCACGGAGGATGTGGGCGAAAGAGCCTCCGGGGATCTACGAATCGGCCTGTACACCCGAGAGGGGCCGATTCTAGGCGACGATTCACCCGGTCTTGGTAAGGAATCGGGCATTTTCGGGGGGGACGACCGAACCGCGACCCGCCGGCCGGGTTGATGTAGTCGCATTGACATTAAACACAACGTTGCTTGCTCCTTGTTTGACCGCCGATCGAGTCGTTTTCGGACGCCTCCCGGCTGGGTGCGCGGGCGCAGGTGGTACAACCAATACCGATTATGGAAACCGGAACCGTGAAGTGGTTTAGCGAAGAAAAAGGATACGGATTCATCAAGCCCGCCAGTGGCGGTGAGGATGTGTTCGTGCACCAGAATAACATCGTCGGAAACGGCTTTGACACAGGTCTCCGCGACGGCGAAGATGTCGAGTTTGAGGTCGAGCGGACCGACAAGGGGCTTAGCGCCCTCAACGTCCGGTCGATTGAGTAGCACACGACCGACATGGTAACATACGAAAAGGCCCGGCAGAGCAATCTGCCGGGCCTTTCGTTGTTTGGGGGCGTTGTTGGGCGTCTGCAGGTCGTCAGCAGATGTCCCGGTGCCGCCGAGACGCCCTGCACGGACGTCCCGACAGCCGGGACCGACAGCTGCCGATGGGCAGGCGGCCGTAAACGGCGGCTTAGCTGCAGCGCGAGTGCCCGCAGTCGGCGCAGGTCATGCAGCCTTCCACGTGGCGGACGTTGGCGGAGCCGCACTTGTCACACGTCACCTGATGGCTGGTGGCGTGAGCGCGCAGCGCCTTCGCCATTGCCCGACCGAACGACGCAATGGAGCCTTCGGCCTTCTCCAGCTGCTTCACGAGGAAGTCGATCTTTGACCCGTGGCGCAGGGCCGTCGACACGAGGCGCGTCTCGACGCGCACTTCGTCGGAGGGTGCCTGGCTGGTAATGTCGTCGATCATCACCTCGCCGCCGGGGGTGAGGAGCGAGTAGTGCTGGCTCTCCACCTTCTTGATCTGTCCCTCGCTCGGCCAGTCCTGCTCTTCGCCGAACAGCGGGGCGTCGCCGTCGGACGTAAAGGCAAAGACCTCGTACGGGTCGTCGTCGAGAAAGCCGACGAGAACCGTCCAGTGATCGCCGCGGTAGCGCACGCGGTGGATTGCGCAGGGGAGCGTCTGCGGTCGGTCCGGCGCGTCGGTGCGCGGAACCGTCGACGTGTCGTCCTCCTCCTCGTCGTCGCCGGACAGCACCGCGCTCATCGTGCCGGCGCGGTACGTCGTGATGCCCTTGATGACGCCGGTGTCATGGGCCTTCTGATACAGGCCTTTGAACTCGTCGAAGGGGTAGTCGGCCGGCACGTTGACCGTCTTCGACATCGACGAGTCGACGAACGGAGCGAGCGCCTCCATCTGCGCGAGGTGGTCGTCCACGGAGAGGTCGCGGGTGGTCACGGCCCAGTCGGCCTCCGGGTCCCAGTCGCCCCGCTCCTTCATGTGACGCACGGCGTAGTCCTCCACCTTTTCGTCTTTGCAGGGCCCGCGCGTGGGATGGATCTGCCACTGGGTGTACCCGTCCTCCTGGCAGCGCAGCACGGTTTCGTCGCCCTGGGCTTCGGCCACCCACGACGTGTCGTCCGCGTCGACGTCGTCGCCCGCGTTGTAGGCACGGGGCGAGAGGGAGGGAGCGGTCAGATCGTCCGGAAGCGAGGGCTGCTCGGCCGTCCGGATGTAGCTGTGCATAAACACTGGCTCGATGCCCGAGGACGGCGCGTTGGCCAGCGTCGACGTGTTGCCCGTCGGCTGAATCGAGAGCAGGTGACTGTTGCGCAGCCCGTACTCGGCGATCATCTCCCGCGTCTCGTCGGAGAGGCGCTGGACGAACGGGGCCTCGTTCAGGTAGTAGTCGCGGTCGAAGAGCGGGAAGGCGCCTTTCTCCTTCGCGAGCTTCGCGCTGGCCTGGTAGGCCTGGTTGGCGAGGTGCTCTTGGAACTCCCGCATTGCCCGAACGCCTTCGTCGGAGCCGTAGCGCTTCTTCATCATCATCAGCGCGGAGCCGTCGCCGAAGTGGCCGAGGCCGATCCGGCGCTTGTTCTGCAGGTTCCACTGCTGCTCCTCGAGCGGGACGTACGACAGGTCGTTGACGTTGTCGAGGAAGCGAACCGCGCGCGGAATCAGCTCGTCGAGCGTCTCGTAGTCGATCCGCTCCTCCTCCAGGTCCACGAACTGCGTCAGGTTGAAGTTGCCGAGCAGGCAGACGCCGCCGACCGGCAGCACCTGCTCGCCGCAGTTGTGGACGTAGAGGCCGTTGGCGTCGAAGCTGTGTACCTCGTCAACGGTTGCATCGTAGACCGGCTCGGTGCCGTCCGGGTCGACGGAGGCAACGGTCGCCACGAATCGCTCCCGGTTCATCGCCCGGCGGTAGGTGCCGAGCGCGGCCTGCAGACGCTCTTGCTTGCCGTCGTGCGTAAATCCGATGAGGTCGGCAAACCGCCGGAGGTTGTCGTTGCTGATGACAAGTTCGTGCTGCGCCCGGGTGGGGTACAGGTCCGTTCCGCCTCGGCCATCGGGAAGCTCGCGCTCGCCCTCCGCCCGGCGGTTCTGGTAAACGGTGGAGACAATCCCCAGGCGGAGCAGCATGCGCTGGACGGCTTTCAGCCGGTCCAGGTCGCTCTGGGCAAGCCGAACGGACACGCCCTTCTCCTGCGTGCCCTGAACGCTGCCGTCCGCGTCGAAGAAGCCCTGCAGGAAGCCGCAGTAGAACTCCGAGGAGGCTTCCTCGACCTCCCGGCCGATGGTCTTGTCGGAAAGACGGAAGCGTTCGAGGGTCTGATCAATGGCGGTGAGCCGCAGGCGGTGTTCGCGTCTCTCCTTCACGGCGTGCCACCCGCTGAAGTCGGACCGCTTGTCCATCGGCGCCACGCACTCCAGAACCCGGTTCTGGAGGGAAGCGGCGTGTCCGTCCTCCCAGACGGAGAGCACCGGCCCGTGCGAACCGACGCTGCCGTCTCCGACGAACAGACCGGCGAGGTATCCCTCGCGGGCGTCGCCGTTGCCGCTCCAGGACGGCGCCTCTCGGTGATTGTGGAGGACGACCTTGTCTCCGGGCTTCAGGTTCTGCGCTTCCCGCCACTCCTTCTCGATGGAGTCGCGGCCGATGCGCGTCGCCACCCGTACCTCGTGGTCGGCCGTGAGGCGAAGCTCGTAGCCCTCCTTCGTCTGCAGGCGGAAGACATCCTTCGTTCCCGTCTGGAAGAAGTTCGTTGCCGCATACGTCTCGCCGTCCACAACCGCCTCGAACGGCTCGTCGAGAAGGTGCCGCACCTGGCGGGGGCCGTCGCCCGTCATCACCCAGGTGTCGCGGGTAACGCACGGATTCGTGGCGTTGATGTGCTCGGTGTAGGCGAGGTTGTTCTCGCGGTTGATCGTGTCGATGAAGATGACGCCCGGCTCGTTCCGGTTGTAGGTGGACGTCATGATCTTGTCCCAGATCTCCCGCGCCCGATAGACGGCCTTGTTGCCGGTTTCGGGGTTGCGCCACACCTTCACGGTGCCGCCCTTCTCCTCGTAGGCGCGGAGGTCGCCGTCCCAGTGCTGCTGGTAGAACTCCGGCTCGCCCTCGAAGTCCGGGAAGCGAAGCGCCCACTCGTCGTCGTTCTGAACCGCCTCCATGAACGCGTCGGAGACCAGCACCGACATGTTGAACTTGTGGAGGCGTCCCGGCTCCTGCTTCGCCTCGATGAACTCGAGGACGTCCGGGTGCCAGATGCCCATCGTCACCATCTGGGCGCCTTTCCGGATCTTGTCCTTGATGTCGTCGCGGTCGGACTTCATGCCGGAGCCGGCGACGATCGTGGCGGCCTGCTCGTTCCAGATGTCGAGCATCTGCACCGCACCGGGCGTCATGGAGCCGACGCCCCCGATGCGGGAGCCGCGCGGACGCATGACGTGGGCGCAAAACCCGTAGCCGCCTTCGCTGGCGAGGATCTTGGCCTGGCGGGACAGCTCCGCCTGGATCGCGTCCATCGAGTCCTGGTCAGTGCCCTGGAAGCCGGACACAAAGCAGTTAATCAGCGTGGCCTTGCCGAGTTGCGTGCCGGCGTTGGCAAAGATGCGGCCGCCCGGGGTGAAAGGAAAGGGCCCCAGGCCGAGACCGCGGCCGCTCAACAGCTCGTAAAACCGCTTCGTCCACTCCGCCGGGTCCTCCTCGACGGAGGCCATGGCGCGGGCGTTGCGGTACCAGGTATCCGGCACGTGCGTGTCGGTGCCGTACTGGTAGTTCTGTTCGTAGACCTCTTCGGAGATCGACGTCTCGAAGATGTCGGCGTTCGTGCGGCCGTTCGAGACGATATCGCTGTCTTCCAGCGTGAACTGCTTCGACGGCTCGGCCGGAGCGGGCGAGCCGTTGGACACCGGTGCCGGAGCGTCGTCGGACGAGCGCGCCGATGGCGGAGCAGAGGAGGGCGACTGAGACATAGAGAAGGCGCTCGGTTGAGTGAAAAAACCTGTCGGGCCACGCGTCGGGACGGGGCGGCGGCCGTGGAGCACCGGAAGCGCAGAGAAGAGCCGGGAGGCGGGTGTGCGGACGGATCGGGCCGTGCCGCCCGGCGAGTCGCCCGGCAGGTCGGTCCCGGTTGTCAACGAGGGGCCGGTCTCTCAGATTGGCTGTCGGTTCCACGTCGCGGATCCCAGGTCCCGAGACGCGCAGGACTCCCCGCGGCGGAATCTGATCGTAGCAGGTCCGGCCCGGCGGGGACGGATCGCTCTTCGCGCGGGCATTCGGACTGTCACCGTTGCGCGGCAGTGCCGGAGTTGCGCCGGCTTTCCCCGAGGCGCGGGGCCGCGCTTGCGCCCGGCACCCACCGCTGCATCACGACAATGCAACCCCGAAGAGCACGTGAATCGTGTTGAAACGTGTTACCTACGATAGATCCCGATCCGGGAAGTGTCAAGCGGATACACGCCATTCTGCTGTTATTGGTCCCGGATAGAGGGAAGAGAAACGCCGCTTCGGGACCGGCTGCGATGCCTCAGCCGCTCGCCTGCTCCTACAAAAGCCGTTTTTGTGAAAGGCGGAGACAGGTCCAAACCGGTTTCTCACATCGGCGCCCCGCCGGTCAAGGAAAGATTACATCCCCGCCCCGCAGGCGCCTTGCCCAGTCCGCACGGCCGTGCCCGACCGTCGGGGAGACGCACCTCGTCATCTCGATGCGGGGAGGCTGATGTCGGCCAGCTCGTCAACGATCTCCGCGCGCCGGTCTTCGAGGAAAGGGGGCAGCTTCAGCTCCGTTCCCAGCGTCTCTTCGTCTTCATCGTGCAGAAATCCCGGCGGATCCGTCGCGATCTCGACGTTGATGCCGTTTGGGTCCCGGAAATAGATGGAGTGAAAGTAGTTCCGGTCCTTCATCGAGGTGGGGGAATGGCCGGCGTCGATCAGCTTGTGCCGAAGGGCTTCCTGCCGCTCGTCGTCCGCGATGCGAAAGGCCACGTGGTGGACGGTGCCGGTGCCCCACGACCCCTCGTGCATGTTGGGCTCGTTGTACAGGTCTACGAACTGGCCGTGATCCGATCCCGGGTTTTGGTAGCGGGTCCAGTCTCCGTCCTGCGGTGTCGGTTCGTGCCCGACGCGCTCGTAGCCGAGAAGCTCCAGGACGCTGGCCGTGGCCTGGGCGTTGTGCGGGTGGATCGTGACGCCGTGAAAGCCGCGGAGGCCGAACGCGTCCGGCACCGGTCCGTCCGACCAGGGCTCGACATCGGATTCCCCGGTGATCAACTCCAGGGGCTGGCCGTCGTGGTCGCGGAAGGGGATCACGGTACGCCCGAACCGCTCGGTCGTGGGATAGCGCGTCGCGCCGGGGGCCACGTCCAGGCGGTCCTTCCAGTACGCCACCACGTCGTCATCGTCGGGGATCGTAAAGGCGGTCGCCGTCGCCTGCCCGCGCCCCACCTGTCCCTTCTGGATGCTGGGGTGGGGCTTGAAGGTGAGCACGGTACCGGGCGTGCCCGCCCCGTCTGCATAGTAGAAGTGATACATCGTCGGGCCGCGAAAGACCTCGGACGGGTTGTTGAACAGAACGGTCTGTTTTACGAGGCGCAACCCGAGAACCTTCGTGTAGAAGTCGATGTTCTGCTGCGGGTCGTGCGCGTAGGCGGTGACGTGATGAAGACCGTCGACAACCGCGGAATCGGAAGAGCTCATCGTCGATTGAGGTGGGGAGGAGAGTCAGGAACGGGAGAAGGAAGAAACCGGCCGCAGAGACCCATACAGAGACCGATGTAGAGAACGATACGGCCCGGGTGCGATGGATGCAGCGCCTCCCGGACGAGATCGGGACGCAAGGGCGAAACGCGAGACCGGGGCGAGACGGCGCACCGGACGGCAGCACGCCCCGCACGATCCGGGCTCCATCGTTTCTCATTCGCAGGACGGCAGGCCGGACGCCATGCGCCAGATGTCGTGCGCCGGACGCCATGCGCCAGATGTCGTGCGGCCTGCATGATGACCCGACTGTGCCCGAGACGTCGGGGCGGTGCGCCCGGTGATGCTGAGGATACCGGCACCGGCTCGTCGACGCGGGTGCCGCCTTACGCTGCGCGGCGCTCAAGCCGCTGCAGCATGGCGTCGAGGCGATCGAGCACGGCGTCCGTCTCGCGGAAGACCGCGCGAGCCGACGAACTGAGGTCGTGGTCGCTGTAGGGCAGCGGGATGCCGCGATCGTCGAACAGGCGGCGCGACGGGTCTTGCAAGACATCGGCGCGGAGCCGAAATCCATGCCGCTCCAGCTTCGGCACGATCTCGTCGGCGCGGTCCAACAGGTGCTGGCGGGTGGCCTGGTAGGCGTGCTCGCAGACGTCGTGCCGATTCTTGAAGCTGAACACATTCGAAAAGAACATGCTGGCGTCGTCGCACTCGGGCTCGATGAGGAGAAGATCGGCGTCCGGGTGCGTGTGCTCGTACTTTTTGAATCCGGTGCGCTTGCGCGAATCGACGATGGCGCGGAACGTTTGCGACAAGACCGACGGCAGGCCGTGCGCGGCCAGGCTGGGGCCGGGATGGGCGTTGAAGAGCCGGTCGGCATGCTGCTCGAGCTGCAGGTTGACCGGCACGATGGGGTTGATGCAGAAGAGCAGGTCGGTGCCGGCATCGAGCGCCACGCTGGCATGCACGGTTCGTCGCGCCACGCCGTCGATGTAGTGGCGGCCGTCGATCTCGACGGGACAGTAGAGCCCGGGCAGGGCGGTAGACGCCTGAACGGCCTTCGAAATCGGGACGTGATCGAGGCCCGGACCGCCGAACACGGCGAGGTCGGCCGAGTCGAGGTGCATGGCGACCACGCGCAGATCCGGGTGCAGCTTCCGGAAGTCGTTCGTCCGCCCGGTCGTTTCCGAGAGCACCGCCGCCAGGAAGTGCTCCAGCGGCGCGTTGTCGAAGAAGCCGTTCGGAACCAGAGACCCGAACGTGGACAGCAGGCCGAGCAGGGACAGGTCGCCCGGATTCAGGGCGTAGTAGGCCAACGACTGGGCCACCGTGCGCGGAAGCTTTCGCAAACGCCCGGCGTACTCGCGGATGGCCGGTGAGAAAAGCACCTCCGGCTCCAGATTGAGCGTCGAGTCGGTGGCGCTGGACACGACCGCCCGGCTGAGCTCGCGTGGATGCACGCCGTTGGCGAGCATGGAACCGATGAGGGCCCCGGAGCTGACGCCGACGTACGTGTCGAGGTCATTCAGCGTCAGCCCGTCGATCGACTCGTTCAGAGCGCACAGCGCCCCGACCTCGTAGATCGCTCCTTCAATGACCCCTCCGGCACAGGCAAGACCCACTTTCGGTCGGTCCGTTACTCCATTTTGCATCATGGTCGTGGCGTTCATCTGATTATAACAACCCGGCCTCCCGAATGAATCGTTCCCGGAAGCGGTTCCATCCTCCCAACCGGTGCAGGAGGCCGGGCCGGTCGAAACCACCGCTCCGGCACGATCCATCATACATCAAAAAGTGTACCGGCTTCCCGGCGGTCCCCTCCGCTCGCCCCGGCCTCCCGGGCCGGCCCGATCGAGCGCGCGACCGAAACCTATTCGCCTCCCCGGCCGGCGGCAGGCGCATCTGGTCCGAGACGGTATGCTCCGGTCGCGCCTCCGACCCGGATTCCCGGAGGAGTGAGCCGCGGCGGTGGGGCCGGACGGGGAGGGAAGAAACGGCGATACCCGCACTGCTCCGTCGGCGGGCGCAGCGTCCTGCCCCGGGCTGTGGGGCCGTGATCATGAAGCCTCGACCATGAAGCCTCGACCGTGAAGCTTTGGCTGTAACGCCTCCACGGCGAGGTCTCCGCGAGACGGTCTCGGCTAGGAGGTCTCGGCGGAACCGTCCTCTGACTCGTCGCCGTCTGCTTCTTCTGCCTTGTCCGCCAGTGCATTCGTGAGCGCGTCGATCTGCTGGGAGAGCGCGTCCACCTTTTGAGAGAGATGGTCGACCTCCTTTTGCGTCGGCACGTTGAAGCGCTCGAGGGCGTTGTCGACGACGCCCGAAATCATGCGCCGGGTGTCCTCGCTTACTTCTCCGAGCTGCTCAAGGGCGTCGCTGCTCTGCTCCTGCGCTCTCGCCCGAGCCTCCTCGAGCTTCTGGCGTCCCTCGCCTTCGTACTCTCGCCCTCGGTCGACCAGGTCGTTGAACAGCTTCGATCCTTCCTCTTCAACCGTTGCGAGGGCTCCCAGTCCGGCGAGCCAGACGTCGCGGCCGCGCTGAGCAATCTCGTCCTGCAGGTTCGTGGAGTCGTGCGTGCTGTCTGCCATGGTTCCGTCTGTGGGTGATTCGACTGACTGTGAACGATGATGCGTGACCGTGTGCGCACGCGGTTCCGTGCGCACGTGACCGCGTGCATGCGTGACCGTGTGCGACGATGTGCGGTAACACGCAGCAATGTGCGGGACCGCGATCCGCGTACAGACCCGGCGGACGCGACGTGAGGATCAGCCGGGGGAGGCGTCCGGAGGGAGGCCGTCCGTTTCGGCGCGACTCCGGGTGCTCGCCCTCCCGTTGGCCGACGGCGAAGAGGCCGAAGGGCCTGGCTCCCGCACGTCGGCGTCGGGCGATTCCTTTCGCTGATCCAGGTCGTCGAGCAGCGTCGACAGCTGGCGTTCGAGCGTTCGCAGTTGTGCGCGCAGCTCGTCGACCTCTCGCGATCGCGGGCGCTGCATCAGACGCCGAAGCCGGCCCATCGAGCCCTGTATCAGGTCGTCGACCGTGGTTCGAATCTGATCCAGACCGCTGTCCAGCGCCTCCTCACTGCGCCGCAGGAGGTCGTGCAAGATGTCGGAGGGAATCGCCGTTCGGCCCTCTTTCCCCTCCTCCAGGATGACCTGGGTGAGCGTCTGTGCCGTGAGGTCCTGGCCGGTCGTATTGTCGACGACCCGAACCGTCTCTCCACTCCGTACGAGCCCCGCGATGTCGCTCAGCGAGACGTACTCGCTGGCGGCGGTGTCGTACAGCTTCCGGTTGTCGTATCGTTTGATCAGTCGTGCCATGCAGCCGGGTCAGCCAAGGACAAGCACAAGGACAAGCAGCACGCGGAGCGCGGACCCGCATCGTCGCGGACCCGCATCGTAACGCACTGCGTCATTTCGCAAGGAATGGGACGCGCAGCGGGCGGGATTGATCCGCGTCGAGAGCGGTCTGGGGTGGCAGACCGGACAGCCGCGGCCGGTGGCCGGGACCGGCTGCAATCGGCTCCGCAACCATTCGCGTCACATCTCTGTTGGAGATCCGTCCGCGCAGGTGCGCGTCGGCCGACGCGGCCCCGCGCCGAGCGGCTTTCCCGTCCGTTTCTCAACCGTCCCGACCGATGAATCGGCCGTCCCCGACCGAGGAAGACCTGATCCAAGAATTCGGCAACCTGTATGAATCCTACGGCCTGAAGCGTCTGGAGGGGTTGATTGTCGGACTCCTGCTCACGCAAGACGAACCGGTATCGCTCGACGGAATGGTCACCTTGCTGGGGCACTCCAAGGGCCCCATCTCGATTGCCGTCCGCCGCCTCGACGACATCGGTTTGGTGAAGAAGGTGAACGGACCGGTGAACCGGCGCAACTACTACGCGGCGCACCCGGATCTCTTCTACAACAACTTTCAGTTCAACATGGCCACGGTTCGGAAGAACCGGCAGATGGCCGAACGCTTCCTCGCGCGGCTGGAAGAGGAGGAAGAGAACGGACAGGCAGAGACGGTGGAGAATCTCAAGCACATGCGCCTGTTCTACCAGCTCATGGAGTCCTTCTACCAGGACTTCTCCGCCCAGTGGCGAAAGGTCAAACAGCAGCGTCTGGACGGCGATGCGTCGGAGAAGGAGAACGGCGAAGACGCGTCGCGGCCCGAAACCTCGGCGCTCTCCGAGTAAACCGAGCCCACCCGGTTGCCCGCCCCCTTCGCTCCCGATCGTTCATGCGGGCTTGACAATCTCGGAAGCGCTTTTATATTGAGGGATCACGTTTGGAACCTTCCAAACGCGACAAACGGCACGCAGCGGGCTCCCCACTCCGCTGAAGGAACGACCGCCCGGCTGGCCCGGCCGACGGACCTGCACCGGGTCCCCCCACCTTTGCCTCCGGCGTTTGGAAACTTCAAAACGTTCCAAACGGAGGGGGATTGGCGCACGCCCCGGATTCCTGTCTGCTGCCTTTCACTCTGTTCGAAGATCCCTCGAGGTTTGCTATGACTTGCTCTCGACGTACCCTCTGGTCGTTGCTCGTAGGCGCGATCGCCCTCGTCGTCGTGCTGGCACGGCCCGCCCCCAGCGCTGCGCAGGATACCGGGACGCTCGCCGGAACGGTGAACGAAGCCGACACCGGCGAGCCCCTCGTCGGGGCCAACGTGGTCGTCGGGGAAACCAATCTCGGCACCAGCGCCGACGCCGACGGCGCGTATCGGATCGAAGACATCCCGGCGGGCTCGTACACGGTCCGCGTCACCTTCATCGGATACCAGAGCCAACGCGAATCCGTCTCGATCCGCGCCGGCGAGACGACGCGCCTCGACGTTGCTCTGGAGACGCAGTCGTTCGTCGGCGACGAGGTCGTCGTGACCGGCTCGAAGCGCCAGGAGAAGATCCTGGAGGCGCCGATTCAGGTCGAGGCGATCGACGCCGCCGACCTCGAGACGACCGGGGGCGGCACCTACCTGTCGGCCCTCTCCAACCTGAAGGGCATCGACTTCGTGAACGTCGGCATCAACGGACAGGGGATCTCCGCCCGGGGCTTCAACAACCACTTCAACACGCGCCTGCTGCAGATGAAGGACGGTCGCGTCGCCCAGCTTCCCGGGACCGGCCTGCCGCAGGGCAACTTCCTGCCGACCTCGGAGCTGGACGTGCAGACGATCGAGGTCGTCGTCGGCCCGGCGTCTGCGCTCTACGGCCCGAATGCCCACACCGGCGTCGTGAACGTGATTACGAAAGACCCCTGGGATGAGTCCGGCGCCGCCTTCAACGTCCGCGGCGGGCAGAACGACCTGATCGACTTCAACGGCCGCCTCGCCGGCACGATCAACGAGGACGTCGGCTGGAAGATAACCGGTCAGTACCTGAGCGCGACCGACTTCCGGCCGCCGTCGGGCGGGCCGAATGCGTCGGCCCCCGACTCCACCCACTATTTCGGGACGCCGTTCTTCGAAGGGGACCTGGTGCAGGACTACGACCTGGAGTCCATCCGCACCGAGGCGAGCCTCTACTACCAGTTCGGGGACGACTGGCAGGCGGCGGCCGCCTACGGCTTCTCCGAGAATGACAACTTTGGCCTGACGAACAACGGACGGAATCGCATTCTCGACTGGCAGGTGCAGTACCAGAACGTGCAGGTGAGCAACGAACACTGGTTCATTCAGGGAACGCACACCTCCAACGACGCCGGCGACACATTCCAGATCAACGGCGTCGCGACGGCCGCGGCGGGGATTTACGGAAGCGAGCTGCAGAACGGCGCATCCCCGAGCGACGCCCGCGAGGAGGCGCTCAGTCAGCTTCCGTCGCTCCGCGAGGCCAACCGCTTCGTCGACAAAGGCGAGCTGTGGGACTCCGAAATCCAGTACCGCAACACGCTCGACCTCGGCGAGGGCACGCTCGACATCGTGACGGGCGGACAGGCCCGTCGGTATCTCCCCGACTCCGAGGGTACGTTCCTCGCCGACGCCATCGGGCGCGACATCGACGCGACGGAGATCGGCGGCTACCTGCAGCTCGACTATCGCCCGACGGACCGCATCCGCATCAACACGGCTGCGCGGGTCGACGACCACAGCGACTACGGCACGCAGTTCAGCCCGAAGGCGGCCGTCGTCTACACCGTCGCGCCCAATCACAACGTGCGCGCCGGCTACAACCGGGCGTTCAAGAGTCCGACCGTCCTGGAAGGGAACCTCTTCATTCCCATTCCCGCCCCCTCCGTCGCGGAAGGCTACGTCATCAATGCGCTCGGCAACTTTACTGGATTCGAGATTCAGAATCCGCAGGGGGAGGTCCTCCGCACCGTCGATCCCCTCGAGCCGGAGGAGGTCAACTCGATTGAAGCCGGCTACAAAGGGGTGTTCGGCAAGCGCCTCTTCGTGGACATCTCCGGCTACTACTCCTTCTACAACAACTTCATCAGCCCGCTGACCACACAGGCGGACGGCATCACGGAAATCCCGTTCTTCCTCGATTCCGGCGAACCGGTGAATGCCCCCGGCGAGAACGATCAGTTCAACGCCCTCTCGACCTACGTCAACTTCGGGGAGGCGACTGTACGCGGGCTCGACATCGGCCTGGAATACGCCCTGCGTGAAAAGCTGAACCTCTCTGGAAGCCTCTCGCTGATTGAGTTGGCGGACTTCGAACAGGGCGAATCGCAGGAGCCGCTCCTTCTGAACGTGCCGACGACGAAGGCGAAAGGATCCATTACCATGAGCAACGTCGGATTCGACAACTACTTCCTCAGCCTCTCCGGCCGCTGGCACTCGGCCTTCGAGTTCCGGTCCGGCTACTGGGACAGCAGCGAATTTTACGACGACGAGGAGGTCCCCAGCCGCTTCACCGCCGCGCTGACGGCCGGATACACGATTCCGGAGACGGGCGTGCAGATCAAGGCCAGCGTCAACAACCTCTTCAATACGGAGCGCCCGGACGTGCTCGGCGCCCCGGTGACCGAGCGCCTGATCTGGGTTTCCGCGACCTACACGTTGAACGGGCTCCGGTTCTGATCGAGCCCCCATCGTAGAGACGCCCGGCCGGGACGTCTCGTGCGGCATCGCTCGTATCCATCGTAGATGCAACCCCACGTTTTCATGACCCCGAACGCAGGACGCCTCGACGGAAAAACGGCCATCATCACCGGCGGGAGCCAGGGCATCGGCCGGGCAACGGCGCTCCGATTCGCCGGGGAAGGCGCCTCCGTCGTCGTCGCGGATGTGAACGAGGAGAACGGCCGCGCCACGGTCGCGGAGATCGAGGACGCCGGCGGCGAGGCGGTCTTCGTCGCCACCGACGTGACGGAGATGGACGACGCGGAGGCGCTGGTGGATGCGGCCGTCGACGCCTTCGGCACGGTCGACGTGCTCGTCAACAACGCCGGCATCACCCGCGATGCGACGCTTAAGAAGATGAGCGAGGAGGACTTCGACCGGGTGGTGGACGTGAACCTGAAGGGCGT
Organism: uncultured Bacteroidota bacterium; assembly: GCA_937127285.1. GTDB lineage: Bacteria > Bacteroidota > Rhodothermia > Rhodothermales > Salinibacteraceae > CAKZLV01. Next base: position 581 of record CAKZLV010000093.1, on the reverse strand, counting down.
GTTCAACTGCACGAAGGCGGCCGTTCCGGTCATGGCCGAAAACGGAGGGGGCCGCGTTCTCAATGCCGCTTCCATCGTCGGCCGCTACGGCAACTTCGGACAGACGAACTACGTGGCGACGAAGTCCGGCGTCATCGGCATGACGAAGACGTGGGCTCGCGAGCTCGGCCGCGACCAGATCACCGTCAACGCCGTCGCCCCCGGCTTCATCGACACCGCGATGGTGGAGACGGTGCCGGAAAAGGTGATCGGTCGCCTCGAAGACCAGACCCCGCTCGGCCGCCTCGGCAACCCGGAAGACATCGCGAACGCCTACCTCTTCCTCGCCAGCGACGACGCCGCGTTCATCACCGGCTCCGTCCTCGCCGTCGACGGAGGACTCGTGCTGTGATCGGTTCGAAGGTCGAAGACAGGGGGATTGAGGAGACGGGGAGACGGGGAGCCGGTGAATCGGGGAGACGGAGCGGGGAAACGGAGAGACGAAGAAACGAAGAGACGGGGAATCGAGGAACGGAGGGAACTCGCGTCACCGGTCGCATTGCCTCCCCCGCTCCCAGCCCCCCACGCCCCCACGCTCCCCC
>CAKZLV010000092.1 GCA_937127285.1 uncultured Bacteroidota bacterium | reverse complement strand
CCTGCCACCGGCGCGCGCACCGTCCACGGGGTGCGAATTGCCGTACAGAACCGTGCGCCAATACCTGACCGATGCGACATTCTCCCCTGGATGCTTCTTCTGTAAGGGATGTCCTCGTCTGTTGCGTCGCGTTTTGCCGAATCGAACCGGCATTTCCCTACCGACTGGTCTCCACCTTTTCGATACCGCCGTTTACCGACTCTTCCCAACAAATTGTTTTTATTGAGAATCACGGAAATAGGGAGGAGATTGGAAGCGCTTTTTCGGACCGTCCTTCATGTTGACTTTAACGAATCCGGGTCGATAGACTCTGGGTGCGCTTCGCACATCAGGAGGGGGTGCCGGGCCCCCTTGGTGACGCGCTTCTCGACCGCATCTCTCGACCTTTCCCCCACTCTTTTTCGGACGCGTTTATGCCTGCACAGAGATACGAGCGAACCCTTCTTTCCTTTCTGTCCAATCTGGGTCGTGGTGAGCGTGGAACCGTCTCTTTCCGAAAACGCCTCGGCTGCGTTCTGTCGCTCGCCCTGCTGTTCGCAACCGGACTCGCTTTCGGGCAGCCGGCGGTTGCCCAGGAGACCGAGCCGGCCGTTTACGTGAAGCTCACCCCGTCGGCCCAGGCCGATATGGCGGGTGAGACGAAGGCGGGTGTCGTCACCTTCGGAATCTCGTCGCTCGATGCGTTGAACCGCACCTACCAGGCCAGCCGGATGAAGCGCGTCTTCCGGCCCGCCGGGCGCTTTGAAGCCCGCCACCGCGCGTGGGGGCTCGACCGCTGGTACGAGATCTCTCTCCAAGCGGAAACCGACGTAGAGGCCGCCGCCCGCGCCTACCTCGGGCAGGGCGCCGTCGAGTCGGCTTCGCCGGTCTACGAGAAAACCCTGCACGGACGCCCCACCTTCGCTCCGCCCGCACGGACTGCCGCGGCGATGGCCCCGTTCGTCCCCGACGACCCGCTCTACGGCGATCAGTGGCACTACGACAACACCGGGCAGACCAACATCCCCGCCGACGGCGAGGTCGGCACGCCCGGCGCAGACGTGAACCTACCGGAGGCCCACGAGATCAACACCGGCGCGTCGGACGTCATCATTTCCGTCGTCGACTCCGGGATCGACCTCGACCACCCCGACTTCGAGGGGATGCTCTGGATCAACAGCGCCGAGGACATCAACGGCAACGGCGTCTTCGACCGCACCCCCGCGGCCGACGGCGGCGACCTGGACGGCGTGGACAACGACAACAACGGCTTCGTCGACGATGTCGTCGGTTACGACTTCGCCGACAACGACCCGATCCCCGACGTCATCGAACCCGGTACGATCAGCAACTCCCACGGCACCCACGTCGCCGGCACGATCGCCGCGCGCAACAACAACGCGACGGGCGTGGCCGGCGTAGCCGGGGGCGACGGGACAGCCGGCAGCGGCGCCCGGCTGATGATCACGCAGACGTTCGCCAACGCGGTCACCGGCTTCCCCGAGGCCATCGTCTACGCGGCGGACAACGGTGCGGTCATCTCCAACAACAGCTGGGGCTACACCAGCCCGGGCGTCTTCGAGCAGCCCGTGCTCGACGCGATCGACTACTTCAACGCCAACGCCGGCGGTGCCGCTGCGCCGATCGACGGCGGCATCGTCGTCACCTCGGCGGGCAACTCCGACAGCGACGCCGACTGGTACCCAGGGTTCTACGAGGGATCCTACGCCGTCAGCTCCACGGAGGACACCGACACGAAGTCGACCTTTTCCAACTTCGGAAGCTGGGTCGACGTCGCCGCCCCCGGCGGACAGTTCGGCATCGACGGCGTCATCAGCACGGTGCACCGCGATGCCGGCGAGTACGCGTCCTTCTCCGGAACCTCGATGTCGGCCCCGCACGTCGCCGGGGCGGCCGCGCTTCTCGCCTCCGAGATGCCGGGCATGACGGCGGAGGAGGTGAAGGCGCTCATCGCCAACGCCGGCGTGGACATCAGCGACCTGAACCCCGGCTTCGAACTCGGCCTGCGCCTGGATGCGTTCAACACCCTGCAGGGGCCGGACGACACGCCGCCGGCGGCCGTCACCGACCTGGCTGCGGCGCCGGCTCTCTCGTCCACCGGCACGAGCGTCACGCTGACGTGGACGGCCCCCGGCGACGACGGCGATGACGGCCAGGCGTCCAGCTACGACATCCGCTACAGCTTCGACGGGCCCATCACCGAAGACAGCTTCGACGCGGCCACGGCCGTCGACGACCCGCCCGCGCCCGACAGCGCCGGAACGGCCCAGTCCTTTACGGTCGAGGGCCTCCCGTTCGAGCAGGAGATCTGGTTCGCCCTGAAAACGGCGGATGAGTTCCTGAATGTATCTGCCGTCTCCAACTCCCCGTCCGTCACGACGGGCGAAGGGCCGTCCTTCACCGTCTCGACCGACTCGATCGGCACCTCGCTGCTGATCGGCGAGCAAACCACCGAAACCTTCTCGATTGACAACACCGGCGACGACTCGCTGGACGTCTCCTTCTTCGGATTCGCCGCGCAGAGTATCTTCGAAGAGGCCGCGCAGCGCAACAACGTCTCCCGCCCGATCGCATCGGCCGATCACCCGAAGGGAAGCGACAATCTGGCCGGCGTCGGGCGGCCCGTCGTGCTCGGTGCCGGGGGTCCGGATGACTACGGATACAACTGGATCGACAGCAACGAAGACGGCGGACCCGTCTTCAACTGGGTCGACATCAGTGCAACCGGAACGCCCGTCTCCAGCGGCGACGACACGGTGACGAACGTTGCGTTGCCGTTTACCTTTTCGTTCTACGGTGAGGCCGTCTCCGAGGTCGGCATCGGATCGAACGGGTATTTGATTATGGGCGGAGGCACGTCGGCGGCGTTCACCAATGCGCCGATTCCGGACGGTGGCTCTCCCAACAACCTCGTCGCGCCCCTCTGGGATGACCTCAACCCGACCGAAAGCGGAACGATCTACACGTTCTACGACGAGCCCAACGGCCGCTTCATCGTTCAGTACGACGACGTGGCCAAATTCTCCAGCCCGAACCGGTTCACCTTTCAGGTGATTCTGTACGAGAATGGCACGATACTCTTCCAGTACGACGAGATGGACGTGGCCGACAGTGCCACGATCGGACTGGAGAACGCGGACGGCAGCGACGGGCTGCAGGTGGCGTTCAACACGCCATACGCCGAGCAGGGCCTGGCCGTCGCCATTCAGAGCGCCCCGACGTACCTCGACCTCTCGCCGACATCCGCTTCGATCGATCCGGGGGCAAGCCAGACGTTTACGCTCGACTTCGACGCGACCGGCCTGGAGCAGGGCGTCTTCGACTTCGATCTGGAGGCGACCGTCAGCGGCTCGGCCGCGAGCGCCCAGGCCGTCATTGCGACGCAGCTCAACGTGACGGGCGCGCCCTTCCCGTTCGAGCTCTCGGCGGAGTCCTTCGACGAGTCGCTCGCCGCCGATGAGTCGGTCGTGCAAACGCTCACGATCACCAACCCGGACGCCCAAGAGCGGAGCTTCAGCCTGGAGCTCCGCGGCATGACCGGCGTCGCGCCGACGTTCCAGCCGCGCCTGCACGGCGAGAAGCTCCTGAAGTACGAGCGCCTCTCCGCCTCGCTGGCGGAACTGGCCGGTACCGGGGAAGCGTCGCTCGGCGCCGCCTCGTCGCCGGTTCGGTCGCCGTTCTCGTTCCTGCCGGATCCGATGGCCGCCTTCGGGCTGGACGCGTACGCAACGTCCGTCTTCGGTGACCTCCAGGATCAGTTCGTGACCTTCGACCTCAACACGCCCGAGGTGCTTCGGGGGCTGGGCGTCTCGCCCACGGCCTTCGCCGGGGACTTCGCGTTCGGCCAGCAGGACCGGTTCTACGTGATCACGAACGCCGACAAGGCCTTCCACTCCATCTCGACGGACGGCGAAATCACCACGTTCGGGCTGTCGCAGCCGCAAACCGCGGCGGAAACGTGGACGGAGCTCGCCAGCGATCCGACCGACGGGACGCTCTACGGTTCGACGTCGGACGGGACGGCCTCCTACCTGTACACCCTCGACCCGACGGACGGCTCGGCGACGCGCATCGCTACGATCGAGGGTCTGCAGATCGTCATCGGGATCGCGGTCGACGACATAGGCCGCATGTACGCCCTTGAGATCGCGACCGATGAGCTGTACGAGATCGACCCGGAGACCGGCGAGACGACGCTCATCGGTCCGGTGGGCTTCAACGCCAACTTCGCGCAGGGCATGGACTACGACCTGGCGACGGGGCGCCTGTACCTGGCCGCCTACAGCGATGCGGCCGGCGGAGAGCTGCGCATCGCCGATACGGAGACCGGAGCCACGACGGTCGTCGGCCCCCTCGGGGACGGCGACGAGCTGGGCTACCTGGCGCTGAACAGCGTCGGATTCGTCCAGCCGAATCTGCTCACCGGCACGATCGCCGCCGGGCAGAGCACCGACGTGCAGCTCACCATCACCGCCGACGGTCTCTACGACGGAACCTACGACGGCGAGCTTCGCGTGGTGTCCGACGTGCCCGGGGACCCGTTCGAGGGCGTGGACGTGATGCTGACGGTCGATGCCGACCCCGTCCTGGCAGTCGACACCGACACGCTCGCGTACGACTCGCTCTTCGTGGGGAACGACCAGACGCAGACCGCCCTCGTGTCGAACACGGGCCGCGCCGACCTCTCGGTCGACCTCTCGATCGACGAGGCGGACTTTGCATTCGCCGACACGAGTGCGACCAGCTTCACGCTGCCGGCCGGGGTCTCTCGCGTCGTCCCGATCACCTTCGCCCCGTCCACCGAGGGTCCCATCACCGGTACGCTGACGGTCGACGGCGGAGCGGACGGAACGGAGAGCGTTGCGCTCCTCGGAAACGGTGTGCCGCCCCCCGTCGTGGAGCTCTCGCCGACGGAGTTCGACCTGCAGGCGTTCCCGGGGCAGCAGTACACCCGGACGCTCGAGATGGTCAACGCCGGCGAAAGCCCGCTTGTGTACTCGGCCACCGAGACGGTGATCTCGCAGCCGGCCGGGCTCGAGCCGGGAGCCGTCTTTCAGGAGGTCGTTTTCTCGGAAGACTTCGAGGCCGGCCTGCCGACCACCTGGACGGTGGTGGACAACGCCGGGACCGGCGTCGTCTGGCAGTTGAACGGCGACTGGGGCCGGGGCAACTACGCCGGCACAGGCAACGCCGCCGCGGTCGACAGCGACGAATCCGGCGCGGTCCCGTACGACACGGAGCTAATCTCGCCGGTCTTTGACGCGACCGAAGGGCTCGCCCTCACGTTCCTGGTCAACTACCAGGCGTTCCTGCCGGAAAACGACCAGTTCTTCGACGTCGACATCTCGACCGACGACGGCGCGACGTGGACGAACGCCCTCCGCCTCGACGACGACACGCCGCCCGGCGGCCTGTTCGTCGAAAACGGCGGCGTGCTGCAGTCCATCGCCCTCGACCCGTACGTCGACGCGGGCGACACCTTCCAGGTGCGCTTCCGCTACTACACCACGTCCGACGGCTTCGACTGGTACGCCCAGATCGATGACATCCGCATCGTCGAGGAGTTCGAATACGTGGCCTTCTCTCCGGCCGCCGACACCGTCGCCCCAGGCGACACGCTCGACGTGCTGTACGAGATCGACGCCACCGGCCTGCCCGGCGGGACGTACGAGTTGGCGTATACGTTCGCGACCAACGATCCGCAGGTAGACACGACCACGGTTCCGTTCACGCTGAATGTGATCGAATCGCTGTCCGTCACGCCCGAGCCCGTCGTCGGCACGGACAGCCTCGTGCACCCGAACGAGACCTTCTCGGTCCCGCTCGCGGTGGAGAGCCTGGATGACCTCGCCGTTGACTCCTTCGAACTCACGCTCACCTTCGACTCCACCCTCGTGGAGCCGACCGAGGTGGTGACCGAAGGCACGCTCAGCGAAGGCCTGACCCTGGCGACGAACATCCAGGACGACTTTGTGAGCATCGCCGCCGCCGAAAATGAAGGCGGAGCGCCGGAAGGCGCGTCGCCGGTGCTCTTCTCGATCGAAGGAGAAGGCACCCTGGTGTCGGTCACCTTCCAGGCGAAAGAAGCCCTGGGCACGACACCGCTGTCGGTGGCGGACGCCCTCTTCAACGAGGGCCTGCCGGGCGCAACCGGGAAGAACACGCCGGTCCTCGTCGCCCCGCTCTACGGCGACGCGTCGCTGAACTTATCGGTCAACGCCTTCGATGCGGCCCGCGTGCTGCAAGAGGTGGTCGGCCTCACGACGTTCAACGACGCGGCGTTCGTCTCCGGGGACGTAACCGGCAACGGCGTACTCACCGCCTTCGACGCCTCCCTCATCCTCGACTTCGCAAGCGGTCTGCGCGACTGCTTCCCGGTCGAGGACGGGTGTGAGGACCCGGCTCCGGCCCTGGCTGCGAAGTCCGGCTCCGCGCCCACCCTGGCCTGGGGCGAGGCGTCGGTTCAGACCGGCGCGGCCGCCAAGAAGGACGCCGCCGGACAAAGCCTGTCCATCCCGGTCGTGCTTCGCGGCAATGGGGACGGTGTTCGGTCCTTCGAACTGCACACGCAGGTCGACCCGTCTCTGCTCACCGTCGAGGAGGTGGAGGCGCGCTTGCCGGACGGATGGCAGGTTGCGCACAACATCAGCGACGACGGTCGCCTCTCCCTGGCTGCATTCGGCCCCACGCCGCTCGGCAGCGGACCGGTGGCCGCCGTGCAGGCGCAGTGGCTGAAGCCGGAGGCCGAAATGCGCCTCGCCGGCGACGCTACGCTGAACGAAGCGGTGTCGATGTCGATGGACGCAGCCTCGCTCGTGACCGTGCCGGAGACGTTCGCCCTTCGGGGCAACTATCCGAACCCGGCACGCTCGCTCACGCAGATCGGGCTCGACCTGCCGTCGAGCGCAACGGTCCGCCTCGACCTGTACGACCTGCTGGGTCGGCAGGTGCAGTCGATCCGCGACCAGGCCCTCGAGGCCGGCACGGATCGCCGCCTGGCCCTCGACCTGCGGGATGTGTCGACCGGCGTCTACTTCTACCGCATCACCGTCCAGATGAGCGACGGCGAGCGGCAGGTCGACACCGGCCGCCTCACGGTCGTGCGCTAACCGACACCGGACCGGAATGCGTCTCGTGACGCTCATTGGTGACGCGTACCGCACTGCGAGAGGGGATTGGGAGGCGTGCCTCTCAATCCCCTCCGTATTTCCGGTTTTCCTCACGTTGCCTGTGCTATCTTCCGGCGGCTCACGGTACCCGGACGCCGCCTCTTCGCAGAACGGCACCGGCGATGATCCGTCCCTCCCCCCATTGCTATCCTCCTTCACGATATGTCTCTTCGTCACGCGCTTCTCCCCCTTCTTCTCTTCTCCCTCTCCGTTTCCTTCGCCACCGCCCAGACGATCCGCGTCGAACTCCCCGATCTGACCGGGCTCTCGCCGGGCTCGTCCGTTGACATACCCCTCGAGTTGGAATCCCCCGTCGACGCTGAGGATAATGTGATTTCGATTGACATGACGGTTGAGTTCGACGACGCCGTGATCATAGTCGACGGTTTGAATCGGAGCGGCACCCTGACTGAAAGTTGGACGATTGAAAGCGTTAACGCTGGTACGGGATCGATCGATGTCGCCATTGCAAATACTGACCCTCTCGTTGCGTCATCCGAGATCTTGTTCTATCTGGAAGGAACGGTCGCTTCCGGAACCGGTAGCTCGGATCTCTCGATCAGCGACTTCGCCTTCGGCGATCTGAATGCGGTCACCGCCACCAGCGGCAACCTCTCCGCCGGCAACGACCTCGTTTTCACTGAGGTCCACGCCGATCCAGATAACAGTGACGGCGACGCCAACAACGACGGTGGGGTCAATGGCGGCGACGAGTTCGTCGAAATCGTTAACACCGGATTGACCGCCATCGACCTGGGCGGCTACCAGCTCGTCGACGGAAGCGGAGCGCCTCTCTTCACCTTCCCTGCAGCGAGCCTGGAGCCCGGCGTGGCGGCGGTCGTCTTCGGCGACGGGACGCCCGTGAACATTCCCGGGCTCGTCTTTACGAGCGCTGGACTCGACCTCGCCGACGACGGACAAACCGTCGCGCTACTGGATGACAGCGGCACCCGCATCGACGCCGTCACGTACGGCCCGGAGGCGGACGAGGGCCAGTCCGTCACCCGCTCCCCGGACTTCACCGACGCGTTCATCCTCCACACCCAGGCCCCGCCCGGCGCACTGTACTCCCCCGGAGAGAACCCGTCCGGCGACCCGCTCCCCGTTGAGTTCGGCTCCTTCGACGCCGTGCGCGACGGTCGGGACGTCGTCCTGCAATGGACGACCCTCACCGAAACGAACAACAGCGGCTTCGGCGTCGAGCAGGAGGTCGACGGCCGGTTCGAGGAGATCCGGTTCGTGCCGGGGGCCGGGACGACGACCGAGCAACGGTCGTATCGGGTCCGACTTCCCGACCCCGGCCCCGGCACCCACACCTACCGCCTGCGGCAGGTCGACACCGACGGCAGCACGCGCCTCAGCCAGGTTCGCCGTGTGACCGTGCCGCTGCAAACTGCGGCCCGCGTCGTCATCGTCGGCCCCAATCCGTTCCGGGCCGACACCGCCCTCGAACTCCGGGTTCGCCGAACACAGTCCGTGACCGCCGCGCTGTACAACGTCCTCGGCCAGCGCGTCCGCATCCTGCACGACGGAACGGTGCCGGCCGGCGAGCCGGTCCGGCTCCGGGTCGACGGCGACGGCTTGCCGAGCGGGCTTTACTTCTACCGCATCGTTGGAGCCGACGTGCGCCAAAGCGGACAGCTCGTGCACATCAAGTAGGGTCTCAAAAGCGGGGTCGCGGGGGCCGGTTCGCAGGGGCTGGTTCGCAGGGACCGGTTCGCGGGGAAAGCACCGAGAGGGAGGCCTGTAGCAGGAGGGAACGTGTTTTACGGAGCGGCGGGCGGTCGTCTCGAACAGCCGGCGGCCGTCCGGCACGGAACCATCCGGCGGTCATGTTCCTATGATCGGTTCGTAACTACCCATCGCTTCTGCACCTGAACCCTCCCCGCCATCGACCGCTCGCCGCCCCACACTGCGGATCTGGTTCCCGTCACCGCGACGGTGGACCTCAGCGCCGTGCGCCACAACGCCCGCCGGCTGCAAGAGCGAGCGGAGCCGGCGGCGCTGATGGCCGTGGTGAAGGCGGATGCGTATGGGCACGGCGCCCTGCCGGTGGTTCGCGCTCTCCGCAAGGAGGGGGTGCGCCACTTCGCTGTGGCCCGCCCGGCCGAAGGACAGGCGCTGCGCGATGCAGGCATCGACGACTCCATCCTCGTCCTCGGCGCCCCTCTCCGCTCGCAGCTTCCGACGTACGCGGCGTACGACCTGGACGTGACAATCCCCTCTGCCGACGTCGCCGAAGCAGTCGTCGAGGTCGGATCCGCGTCTGCCCCGCTGCGAGCACACGTCAAAATCGACACCGGGATGGGCCGTCTCGGTCTCCCCCCCGACGCGGCCGCTCCCGTTGTGCGACAGCTGGCCGATCGGGACGAGGTCGTGCTGGAAGGCATCTGGACGCACTTTGCCACGGCCGACGACCCGGAGAGCACCTTTGCCGGCGTGCAGCTCGACCGGTTCGAAGACGCCCTTGCCGCTCTCGACTCGATCCCCGCCTGCATTCACGCCGCCAACACCGGTGCCCTTCTCACCCTCAACGGCCGGCTCGGCGAGCTCTCGGCCGGGCTGGTCCGCTCCGGCATCGCGCTCTACGGCCTGGCGGCAACCGAGGAACTGGCGGACGAGATCGACCTGCGGCCGGCGCTGACCCTGTCGGCGCGCGTGACGCAGGTCAAGACCGTTGCGGAGGGGACGTCCATCTCGTACGGCGCCACCTGGACGGCCCCCGCCCCCGCCCGCATCGCCACGCTGGGCGTCGGGTACGGAGACGGCTACCCGCGCCTCGGATCCGGACGGGCTACCGTCAGTATCGGGGGACAGTGCCGACCCGTCGTCGGAACGATTTGCATGGACATGTGCATGGTGCACCTCGGTGCGCCCGACGACCCGCTGGCACGCCGGATCGAGGTGGGCGACGAGGCCGTGTTGTTCGGGCCGAACGGTCCCTCCGCCTACGACGTCGCCCGCTGGGCCGAGACAATCCCGTATGAAATTTGCTGCGGTATCTCCCCGCGCGTCCCCCGCCGCTACGTCGACTCTCGCGGGGAGACGCCCCCCGAAGCCCCCTCCTCCCCCACTTTGTAGCAGGACGCTCACAACTTTGTTACGACTGCGGGCGTTTCCGTGGAAGATGCGGGTTTGTTGTGAGCCGCATCCGTACCTTTTTGTTTTGATTTGCGTTTCCTCATTGACTCCTGGTGACCCATGCCCATTACAGCCGACCCTGGCGACATCGATATCCTCGTCGTCGATGATGAGAAAGACGTCGTGGAGGTCGTTGGCCACTTTCTCGAAGAGGAAGGGTACAGCGTCCACACGGCCTTCGACGGGGAAGAAGCCCTCGAAAAAGCCGACACCGACATTGACCTGATCGTCCTGGATATCATGCTGCCGGGCGTGGACGGGTATGAGGTGTGCCGCAAACTGCGCTCGCGCGTGGAAACGGAAAAGATTCCCATCGTCTTTCTAAGCGCGAAAACCGAGGAGGAGGACCAAATCGAAGGCCTGATGCTGGGGGGAGACGACTACCTCACCAAGCCGGTCTCTCCGCAGGTCCTCGTCGCCCACGTGAAAGCGGTCCTGCGCCGCTCCGGGGTGGAAGAGAGCAACATTCTGGAGGTCGACGGCCTGAAGATCTTCGAGGACGAGTACCGCGCCGAACTGGGCGGAGAAGACCTGGGCCTGACGCTGACCGAGTTCGAGCTTCTGCGCTACCTGGTCCGGCATCCCCGCAAGGCGTTTACCCGGCAGCAGCTCCTCGAAACCATCTGGAAGGACGCAATGATGGTGACCGAGCGCACCGTGGACGCCCACATCAAGAACCTCCGCGAAAAGCTCGGCGACTTCGCCAAGCACATCCAGACGGTGCGCGGCGTGGGCTATCGATTCGTTCGCGAAGAAGAATCGGCCGAAGCGTAAGCGGGTCCGCCCGAAACGGCACGCGGTGCCCGGCCGCCCGGCGGCTCCCTAACGACGCCGCCGGGCGGAGGGAGCGGACGCCCGTTCCCACCCCGAGCGATTCGCCCCCACCGGTGTCGCCCCCACCGGCGTCGTCCGCACTGCTGTGTCCTTCGCCGCTCTCCGCTGGATTATCGGCTGCCGCCGGCTGTCCCTCCCTACATGTCCCTGTTGCGCCGCCTTCAGGACACGATGGTTCCCAAGCGCGCCTCCACGCAGACGTGGATGGTGCTCACCTTTGCCCTGTTCGTCGGCCTGGCGGTCGTCGCCGTCGCCCTGTACGTCACGGTCGTCCTGCGCAGCGAGATGCAGACGGCCATGCGGCAGACGCTGCGCGGCCAGGCCGAGCGGATCGCCATTCAGATCGAGCGCGAGGACGACCCGGAGTCACGCGCCCGCGTCCTCCGCGACATCGGCCGGCTGACGGATCTGCGCCTTCGCGTCGTGACGCCGGACACGACCCTCAACAGCCAGCCGGTTGCCGACACGACGCTGATCGATGCGGCGGCCCTCTCGGGGATGCGCTCGCTCACAACCCGGTTCGCGCAGCGCTCAACGGGCGAAACCACCTTCTTCTACGTCGCCCTGCACCGCCCCGGCGACGGGTTTGCCCTCCAGCTCGGCCAGCCCTCCCCGCCGCTCTACGACCTGGTCGAGCGCTCGCAGCTCGTCTTGATCCTGGGAATGGTCCTGGCGCTGGTGATGGCGGTGATCGGGAGCTGGATTGCGGCCTACCAGATCACCACCCCCCTCAAGACGATCAGCGAAACCGCCCGTCGCGTGGCCGAGGGCCGGCGAGCGGGCAAGATCCGCATCAACTCGCGGGCAGCCGAGTTTCAGGATCTGGCCGACAGCCTCAACCGGGCCTCCAGCGCCTTCCGCGAAAAAATCGATGAGCTGGAGCGCGTCACAGCCCTGCAGAAAGAGTTCATCGGGAACGTCGGCCACGAAGTGCGCAACCCCATCTTCGCCATCAGCGGCTACCTGGAGGCCCTCGGCACCCCCCGCCTCACCGACGACATGCGCAAGCGCTACGCGGAGAAGGCCCTGGTCAACCTCGAACGGCTCCAGAACCTGTTCAACGACCTGATCGAGATCGCCCGCCTGGAGTACCGCGAAGACCTGATCAACCGGCAGGTGTTCGACCTCAAAGACCTGGTGCACGAGGTCGGCGAGATGCTCCGACCGAAAGCCGAAAAAAAAGGCCTCGACCTGCAAATCGACATCCCGCGCTTTCGCGTTCACGCAGACCGGTCGCGCATCCGCCAGGTGCTGGTCAACCTCATCGACAACGCCATCGCCTACACCGACGCCGGCACCGTCCGCTGCCGCGTACAGCGCCGCCTCGATAAGGTGCGCGTGGAGGTCGTCGATACCGGCAAGGGGATCGACGAAGAACACCTCGAACGCATCTTCGAGCGGTTCTACCGGGTGGACCCCGACCGCAGCCGCGAGAGCGGGGGGACCGGCCTGGGCCTCAGCATCGTGAAGCAAATTCTGCAGGCGCACGGCGAACAGATCCACGTCGAAAGCACCAAGGGACGCGGGACGCGCTTCTGGTTCGAACTTCCGTATCAAGAAGAACCCGAAGCCGTCGAGGCCTGACCCGCCCGGTCTGCCGGTCTCGCGGTCTGGCGATCTTCCGGTCTGCCGCTCTCCTTCCTGCCACCCGGTGCCGCCAGACGGGCTCGCTCCGCCGCCTCGAGGCCGGGCCGGCAGTACCTTGCCGATGCCGGCGACCGCCGCTCGCACCGCTTCTGCGCTCGACCGGCATCGCAGGCCCACCCGGGTCCCGCAGATCTTTCGATTTGGTCGGATGTTTCCTATTCTGTAACGGTATGGATCAAGTCGGTCCGGGGGCAACCGCCCGAGCGAGGATCTCTTCGGCGCCGGCCGGTGGCTGGAAACCCCGCCTTCCGATTCCGATTCGACCTGCCGGAAGCGCTTTGCCAAGCGGGACGCCCGGATCCCGGTTCTCCGTCGTGCCCCCGGCTTCTTCCGATGACCGACTCCTCTGACGCATGGAACCTCCCAGCAACCGCGACGACATGATGCCCGATTCGCCCGACTCCCCCGATTCCTCCCCCGCGCCGTCCGATCCTTCCGATGCGGACGGCCCGTCGGCGGATGCGGCGGCCCCCGAACCGACGGCCGCTCCGGACGACGACGGGGCGACGGTGGACGCGGTGCAGCGCTCCAACGAGATCCCGACCGCTCCCCTCACCCACGGCGACGGCCACGCCGCCACCGACCGGGTGCCGTCGCTGACCTACGAGGGCGACCTGGAGGTGACGCCGCTGACGCCCGAGGATTTCGAGCCGGACGTCCTGCGGCAGCGCCTGCGAACGATGATGCTGTCTCGGCGCCTGGACGAAAAGATGATGACCCTGTTGAAACAGGGCAAGGGGCACTTCCACATCGGCTGTGCGGGTCATGAGGCAGCCCAATCGGCCGTTGGGATGTACTCCCAACCCGGAGAGGGCGCCGGCCACGACTGGTTCTGCTTCTACTACCGGGACCTGTGCATGGCGCTGTCGCTCGGCATGCGGCCCGAGGAGGCCCTGCTCGCCCACCTCGCCAAGCGCGACGACCCGAACTCGGGCGGGCGCCAGATGCCGGAGCACTTCGGGCTGAAGGACAAGAACGTGATGACCACCTCCTCGTCGGTGGGATCGCAGTTCCTACCGGCCCTCGGCTTCGGAATGGCCATTCAGCAGCGCGGCGAGGACAACTACGTCTACTGCTCCTGCGGCGAAGGCGCCACCTCGCAGGGCGACTTCCACGAAGGGCTCAACTGGGCCGCCCGCCGGCAGGCCCCGGTCCTCTTCTTCGTCCAGGACAACAAGTACGCCATCAGCGTCCCGATCGACGAGCAAACCGCCGGCGGCACGCCCTATAAGCTGGCGGCCGGGTACGAGGGCCTGACGCGAATGCGCGTCGACGGCACCGACTTCTTCTCCACCGCCT
>CAKZLV010000091.1 GCA_937127285.1 uncultured Bacteroidota bacterium | reverse complement strand
GGTATGAGCGGCCTCGAGCTGATTCGAAGAGGAACCTCCCGCGACCCCAGCCTCCGTGTTCTGGCGGTTTCGATGTACGAGGAGGCCATCTACGGGGAGCGCGCCCTGAAGGCCGGCGCGCACGGATACGTGCGGAGAGGCGCAGATGCCTCGGTCGTGGAGGCGGCCCGGGCCGTCTCACGCTCAACTACGTCGTGACCCAGGCGGAAACGCCGGCCGGCGGCGACCTGCTATCGCCGGAGCATCTTCTCCTCACGCGGTTTCAGGTGGCGTTTTAGCACCCGGTTCCGATCCGGACCCTGCCACCGAGTGCACGGCCTGGATGAAGGTGTGAAGCTTGGAGGCGTCGAGATTCCCATCCGTCCGCACGCCGCTGCACACGTCCACTCCGAACGGACGAACGGTCCGGATCGCCTCCCCCACGTTTGTCGGGTCGAGGCCGCCGGCCAGAAAGACGGGCGTGTCGAGCCGGTCGACGATCTCCCGGCTGACGGCCCAATCGTGCGTCCGGCCGGTTCCGCCCAGTCGGCGCGGTTCGTCGGGACTGGAGTCGGGGGTACCGGAGTCGAGGAGAAGAGCATCCGCGTGCGGGGCGAGGGTCTCCGCCTCATCGATCGACGCCGGCCCCGTAACGTGAACGACGGGCACGAAGCGGGCGCCAGGCAGTCTTTCGCGAAGCCGTACGTAGGCGGACGGCTCCATGGGGGCGACAAACTGCAGCGCGGTCGGTCGGAAGCGGCGGTAGTGATCGGTGATGGCCGCGGGGGAGGTCTCGCTCGTCAGGAGAAACGTCCCCACCGGTGGGGGGAGGCGAGGCGCCAGGTCGGCGATCATCTCTTCGCTGATGACTCCCGGACCGCTCGGCATCGCAGACACGAGCCCGACGGCATGCGCCCCGGCTCGTACGGCCAGCTTTGCCTCTTCCACGGACTGGATACAGCAGATCTTGATGCGGGTGTGCACGGGAGGGTGGGGCGGATGAGAGACTGTTTGATTCCAACTTCGGTCAACATCCGTTCCCAAAAACGGAAGGGAGTCCGCCTCGTTTTCAGGCGAAGCCAGCAAGCTTTTCCGAAAACGATTTGTCAGAGCCATGCGCCAGAAGCGCTATAGCTCCGACCCCTCGGCCCCCAATGAGACAGGCTCCCAATGGGAACAGATCCAACGTTACTTGGCGACGGGTCGGCGCCGAGCTGGGCGGCACGGAGAACTTAGCGCGTTGATCGTAGACGGCCCGTCGGTTCCGAGCACTCGAGTGGGCGGAATCAGCAGCTTCGACGCCTTCAGGGAGGCCCATGGCCGAAAACGACATATTGCTGTCGATACGCACGGATTGCTTCGATACGCAGAGATTGCTCCGATACGCAGGGATTGCTCTGGGGCCTGGTCGTCCATGCGGCTCGTCGATGCGGATGGAGATCATGAGACGCAGTGGGCCTTGCAGTTGCTCGCTCCCGTCGCCTCTCGCTTGGGCCGAGTGGAGACGGTGCGATTTCGGCGGCAGAACGGTGTAGGGCGAAGTTCTCCCGCCCGGCTTCTTCCGCTGTCCACCGGTTCGTTCAACCGATACGCCGATGCGAAACGCACAATGCGAAACGCACAACAGGAACGCACAACAGGAACGCACAACAGGAACGAGGGCGCGAGTTCGAGATCTCTCGTGCAACGCCCGGCGCGATCTGGCGCCTGGTTGCCATTTCTCTGCTGCTCGTCGGACTCGTGCCGCTGAGTGCCTGGGACGGGTGGTCCGCTACCGACTCCGTCGTCGGTTCGTGGATCGTGCTGTCGTGCACTGTTCTCGCTGCTGGCACCGGTGCGCTCTTCGCGAGGGAAGCGTACCTGGCGCCGTACCTGGCGCTCTGCCGAACCGTCACCGTCACGGCCGAGAACCTCCGCGTGCGCAGGTCACTGCGCGGCCACGTCGTTCCCATCGAGCGCCTGCGGCTTGATGACGCCGACGTCATAGCGATCGGCGACGACAGCCGTCTGTTTCCGACGGTTCGACCGAACGGAATCCACGTCGGCGACGACTGGGCAGGGTGGTTCAGGCTGCGGAATGGGGAGAAGGGCTTCCTCGTCCTCACGACCCGAGATCGGGTCCCCCACATATCGGGTCCCCTACATTCCGACGCGTGACGGCTACCGGCTGCTCCTGAGCGTCGATACCCCCCACGCACTGCTCAACGCCCTCCGGAAACAGCGCACTCCAACAGGTGGCGCCCATCGGCTCGATTCGTAGCTTCGGGCAGGTTCGCGACTGAGCCCTCCCGTTATGTGCACGCTGCTGTCGCTTTGCCTATGTGCCGAACTCCCCATCGGGTCGCCGCGTTTACCGACCACAATTATCTACAAGCCCATCCGACCCTGAGCCATGAAGGTGAAAGTTGGTGAGCACGGCGTCACCGTACCGAAGCACATGCTCGGCGGCGCCGATGAAGTCGAGGTCCGGGACGAAAACGGACGCGTCGTCCTCGAACCGGTGCGCTCCACTGAACGCGAGAGTCAAGACCCGATCTTCGGCCTCGGCCAGGATCCGGTCTCGTGCGGCGCGCCGGATGCCTCGACCAACCATGACCAGCATCTCTACGGCACGTGAGGCCCGTCTTTCTCGACACCGGATACGTGATCGCTCTGGAGGCCCTCGACGACCAGCACCATGGGGATGCCATCCGACATTGGCGGGAGACAGCGCCGGAGCTTACGTCGATTGTCACGACAACCTACGTCTTCGATGAGGTTGTGACGTTTTTCAACGCCTGCGGCCGCCACCAGAAAGCCGTCGAGGTCGGGCGACGGCTCCTCGAAAGCCGGGTCGTGGAGATGATTCGGGTCAACGAAGCGCTGTTTGAAGCTGGATGGAGCCGGTTTCAGGCCCGACCGGATAAGCGCTACTCGCTGACGGACTGCATCTCGTTTGTGGTAATGGAGCGTCGCGACCTGGAGGAGGCCCTGGCGTTCGACCATCACTTCGAGCAGGCGGGATACCGGACGCTGCCAGCTGGAGGCGGCACATGACCATGCGCTACACCGGACCGTGCCATGCGCTACACCGGACGGTGCCCGTGTGCGCCTGGAACGACCGCTGCGTCTCGTGTGCTTACCTTGAGGCGTGGCGCAAGCATCGCCGGTGAGCTTTGACCGTTATGAGCCACAGCCATTTACTATTATCTTGAGTTATCTTTTCTATTCTCTTGAGGTATCTTTTATCGCCCGTATCTGAATT
>CAKZLV010000090.1 GCA_937127285.1 uncultured Bacteroidota bacterium | reverse complement strand
GGTCCACTGGCACCCGCAGTTCGCCTTCCCCAAAAACGGACCGGAGGGCATGAAAGAGACGGTTTATTACCTCGACTACCAGGGCATGCGCATCATCGGCCTCAACTCGGAGGCTGCCAAGATGGATGCGGAGGTGCTCGCCACGCAGACCGAATGGCTGCGGTCGACGCTCCGGGATGCAGAGCAGAATGAGGACATCCGCTGGACGGTCGTCACCTTCCACCACCCCCTGTTCTCCTCCGGCGAGGGGCGCAGCAACGAGGCTCTCCGCGAGGCGTGGCGACCGATCCTCGACGAACACAACGTGGACCTCGTCCTGCAGGGCCACGACCACACCTACGCCCGCGGCCAGACGCAGAACCTTCAGCAGGGCGTCAACGCGCAGTCGCCGACCGGCGGCACGGTGTACGTCAACTCCGTGAGCGGGGCAAAGATGTACGAGATCAAACCCGACCGCTGGGAAGACTTCGACGGCGTTGAGATGGAGCGCGGGGGCGAAAACACGCAGCTCTACCAGGTGGTGCGTGTCGGGGCAGACACGATTCGGTTCCGGTCCTACACGGCCACCGGCACGCCCTACGACGCCTTCGACCTGGTGCGGCCCGGCGACGGCGGCCCCAGCCGCATGATCGAGCGATCGCCGGCGAACCAGCCGGAGCGCACCCACGAAAACACGCTCGATTACACGCGGCCGTAGCCTCCTCTGTATGCGGCCGTAGCCTCCCCTGTCCGCTGCAGACGAACGGTGTTCGCTTCTGCGCCACGGCCCCCTTCGGCGACACACGACGCTCGCCGGGGGGATCGTGTGCGTTGCCGCCCCATGCGATCGGCCTCCCGCTTCCCTGAATCCTCGTTCGACCGTCGCGGGGGGCCGTCGCGGGGGCACGGTTTTCCTACTGCCTTCCTTCCCAACCTGACGACTCCCCATGACTTCGGGTATGCGCTATCCTCCCGTTCTTCCGTACCTGGTCCTGCTGGGCACTCTTCTGCTTCTTGCAGGAACCGGCTGTGGAACGGCCACCAGCGAGTCCGATGAAACGGAGGACGGTTCCCCTGCCCGTCAGACGGCCTTTCGCGTGCGCTCAGATGCCGACGTGGGGCTGAATGCCAACGCGGGATGGGCGGGAGCGCTCAACGAGTCCGTCACGCTGCCGGTCGAGACGCCGTTTCGCCTTCGGTTCGAGGTGGAGACGCCCCTGGACGCGCCGTTCGTGGAGCGCTTTCGGCTGCAGTACCGGCACAATGGTGGACCGTGGCGTCCGGTCTCGGCCGCCGACTTTCCCTATGCCCCCTCGGAGGTTACGCCTCGCGTGAGCGTCGTCTCCACCACCGCCTACGAGGATCTCGCAGAAGCTGCCGATCTGCTCGACGGATCGACCTCGGCGTATGCGGGCGGCAAGGGCGTGCGCCTCACCGGCCAGGGCCCTGCCCTCCCGGATCACGGCGTGCAGAGCGAGTGGGAATGGCCGCTGGTCATCCGTCGCTACGCGGACGGCGCCGTGACGAACGAGGAGGGCGATCGGTTTTCATTTCGGCTGGTGGACGTGAAAGGCCGTCCGCTGGCTGCGGACACGTCCCCGACGGTAACCGCTACCGTTCCCCCCCGGCTGCTGGGCGGCACCTTCCCCGAAACCCCGGGTCGCCTCGGTCCCTGGGAGACATCCGACGGCAGCCTGTACTTCCTGATGGAGCCGGCGGAGTCCTACAACAAGCTGATGACGGTAAAATCGGACGACGGCGGGCAGACGTGGCGAGAGGTGGACGGCGCCCACCGACCCGCGTCGGGCGACCTGGAGGGTTTCGCCTCGGCCGTCCACGACGGAACCATTCATATGCTCCATCAGATCGACGCCGGAGTCCTTCACCACTCGTTCCGCACAGCGGATCACTCGACCGACCCGGACACGTGGAACGTGCGGGACGATACGGTGGCCACGCCCGGCGAGCCGCCCGTGCAGGTGACCACGCTGACCGCCCGCTCCGACGGCAGCCTCGTGGGGATGTATGGCGGCCCAGAGCACATCCACTACAAAATCCGAAGCCCCGAAGGTACGTGGGGGGAGGAAACGACGATTCCCAGCGAGACCGGCGATCCGCTGTCCGGCCCGCAGTCGGTGCGCGGGGCGGACGACACGGTGCACCTGGCGTACACGCGCCGGGACGGGACGGCGTGGTACCGCCGCATTCGACCGGACGGCCGCCTCACGGCGGCCCAGCAGGTCTCCTCCAATCTGGGAACTGCCGAGACCGACGTCGGCTCCGTCCTCCCACTCGTCCACCTTCCAGAAACAAACACGACGACCATTCTCTACCGCCGCGCGGACAGCACCCTGTGGGCGCGTCGGACAGACGTCGACGGCCGGCTGCGCGCACCCGTTCAGGTCACCGAGCGCGCCGTCGTGCAAAGCGCCGTCGACTCCGATCAGGTCGGGGCCGACGCCGTCGCCATGGCCTCCTCCGTCCACGTCCTGTTCATCGAGAACGGGACGGGCCACCTCTATCACACCCGCAGCGACGAGCCCGGCACCTGGACGCCCGCCACGCTTCAAGTCGACAGTCTCAACGTGCAGTGGGTCCGAGGGCGGCCGGTTCGGCAGGGAGACGCGTACGGCTACGTATACGACGCCGGTTCGAATGGAGGATCAGGAATGAACCGGTATGGCGAGGTCTCGGAGACTCATTAACCGAACGGAACCGTCCATCAGCCGAAAGCCATCGCGTGGTCGAGTACACGGGGGAAGGACGCGTACTGCACAGCGACCTCGACAGCGTCTGCACCAGCTACGATTGGCTGCGACAGGTGCTGCTCGACGACGGCCTGCGCGTGAGCTACTCCGAGCGTGGAGCGAAGGATAACCCGTGGATTGAATCGCAACGCAGAAATTTCTGCGAGGGCCGGATGAAGACCGAGATCGGCTCGCGGATCGTCGAGGCACAGACGCTGCCAGAGTTGGAGGCCGTCATCGACGAGCGCTTCCGCTATTACAACCACAAGCGCCGCCACTCCCAGATCGGACACCAGCCGCCTGTAACTTCCAGTTACTCGTGACCTACCTTGCGGACCTGCTCAGCCACCCCGAAATCACCGACTCCGTGATCCCTGCGGCGTAGCGGAAATGAGCCCGCCTGGTGGTACAAGAAATTGGGCTCGGCCTCTCGACCCGGGAAGTTGCCGATCGGCTCTATATCAGCATGAAAACGGTCCAGACGCACCGGAGCAATA
>CAKZLV010000089.1 GCA_937127285.1 uncultured Bacteroidota bacterium | reverse complement strand
ACGAAACGCCGTCGCCGGCAGGGCACTCCTCCCCCCATCCTCTCGTGCCCGACGCCGACGACCTTCCCGACCCCAAATCCGTCGTCGACCGCCTGTCCGGTACCGATGGAAAAGTCTTCGGAGTGCTGGCGCTGACGTTTTTGTGCGGCGGCGCTGTGGACGTGACGATGAAGTCGTTCGAGGAGCTCTTCGGTGCCGACAACAGCCGGGTCCTCTTTCTTCTGCTCGCCTTCGGGATTGCGTTCTTGATCGGCGCCGCCGTGGTGGGCTGGCGGGGCTGGCGGAACGGGGTGTGGCCGGACGGGCGCACCGTCGCCTGGGGCGCTCTCCTCGGCGCGTTCAACTACGGCTCGCTGGAGTTCATCCTTCGCGCCATCGAGCGCCTTCCCGGCACGGTCGTGTTTCCGCTCAACAACATTGCCATCGTGATCCTGGCCGCCGTCCTCGGCGTCACCGTCTGGAACGAAGTCCTGTCGCGCCGAAACCGGGTCGGGCTCGCGTTCGCAGTCGTTGCGCTGGTGCTGCTGAACCTCTGACCGGCCAGTGACCCACACGGACGAACTGGTTCTTCCCATTCGGCAGCTTCCGGCCGCCCCTCCTGCCTGACCGTTTCTTTTTGACCGTCTCTGCCCCGCTGCTTTCCTGCTCATGAGCCGCAACGAACGGATTGCCATCGGCGTCGGCGTCACCCTCGGCCTTGCCATCGCCTTCGGCGTGGCGTTCTGGCAACAGTCCGACGGGCCGAACGAACAGGCCGTGCGCCGCGTGGTGGTCACCACCATTCAGAAGGAAACGCCGGCGTCCTTCCTCATCACGGGGACGCTCCAGATTCAGGCCGAGGCCACGGTCGACTCTGCCAGCACGCTCACCCCCCAGTGGTTCAACGAGCTGGTGCGGGCGACGTCGGGCGACGTCGGGACCTCGGTGACGTCGTTCGCTCAGGTTCGCGACCGCGTCACGGTCAAGGTGCCCGGCCGCGTGTCGTACGGGTTCGACGTCTCCACCTTGAAGCCTTCGATGATCCAAGTGAATGGCTCTCGGATCGAAATCGACCTGCCGCCGCTGTCCGTGCGCGGGATCGAGCCGGACCTCGAGCAGCTCGAGATCCGGACGTCTCAGACCGGAGGATGGAAGCGGATGTTTGTTGACGACGCACAGGCGTTGCAGGACGAGGTGCGGGCCGAGGCGCTCAAACAGGTCAAGCAGGCCTTTCGGGAGCAGGCCGACGCCCGGATCCAACGCGCAGCCCAGCCGCGAATCAACACCGCCCGGGCAATCGAGACGATGCTACAGCCGTCCCTTCTGGCCGTCGGCATCCCGCACCCGACCTTTCGCATGCACATCGGAGATCAGCTCGTCCTGGAATCGGACGAGCGGCGCGTCCCCGAACCCGAAAGCGACGCGGGAGGCGAGCCCACCGGCGACCCGTCCTCGAGCGGGTCGTGAATCGCCGCCCGTGCCGGGGCCTCGACGGACTGAAGGGGAGGGGCGCCGGACCTCAGCCGGGGATGACAGGGGGCTCAGCCCGGGTAGGAGGGATACGGCTTCTCGAACACGAATTCGCGGAGCTGTTCGATTTCAAACTGCTGCATCTCCCGCTCAAACGTGAGCAGGTCGCGCAGCGAAACGATGCCGTAGAGCTCGTTCTCGTCCGCAATCGGGAGGTGGCGGATGTGCTCTTCTTCCATGAGGCTCAGGGCGTCGCTCCGCGACGTGTCGCCAGACACCACGATTACGTCCTCGGTCATCACGTCCTCGATGCGGGTCTCGGCCGGGTCGTGGTCTTCGTTCACAACCCGGTTCAGCAGGTCGCGCTCCGTGAAGATGCCGGTCAGGTTCCGGTCGTCGTCCATCACGGCAATGGAGCCGATGTTGTGGTTCGACATGGTCTCGACGGCATCGCGGACCGTCGTCGAGGGGCCTGTGTACACAATGACACCGCGCTTGCGCAGCAGCTCGGAGATGGGGCGTTCGGTGGGCATAACGGGACGAAGAAGCAGTGAAAGAAGTCGCGGGGAGAGGGGATCGATGCCGTGCGGTCTGGAAAGGTCCCGCCAACGGCCCGTTCCGGCCCGTGCCCCCGTCGCCGTCGGATCCCCGAAATGTTGGAGGGTGTTCACGGGTATGAAGCTTTCAGAAATCATTGAAACCGCCATCCGGCCCCCGTGTACGTTCCTTCCGGTAGGGTCCGGGCCCGCTGTATCCGGGCCCGCTGTATCCGGGCATCGCATGCACTTGCGCCACAGGCCGCCGCAGCGCGGTTCGCTCATGACGTCCGCCTCGTTCGCCGCACCGGAAGAATCAAGCCCGAACCGGTCGCCCGAGGGCGAAGCGCCCGCTGCCGGAACGCCCGGAAACGACGCGTCGGATGCGGGGAACTCCGGGGCCGGAACGGCGACGGAAGACGATGCCGACGGATCATCGGAGGGCAGCGCCTCCGGATTCGATGTCTCCGTGTCCGACGACGTCTCCTTCGTCGAGACGCCGTACGGGCTGGGCACGGAGCGCGGGCGGTGGTATCATGCGACGCGCGAGATGCTGGAGGCGTATGCGCAGGAGGTGTTTGCGTACCGGTCACTGGAGACGCTTCTCCGGCGCTCCGACCAGTGGCTCGATGCACCCCGTACGGTTGCGCTCTGGCTCCTGCCCGTGCTCTTGCTGACGCTTCCTCCGGCAGGGGCCGCCGGGGCGACCCTTGCTGCCTACAGTGCCGTCCGGCTCCTGTCGCCAGCCTTCCCGCATCCGGCCGTGGCGCGGGGGCTGGGATGGATGCAGAAGGTCGTCCTTCAAGGAGGCTACTACGTGTTTACGCTCAGCATTCTGGCAGCCGGAGACGCGTTTGTGGCTCTGGGTATCGGCCTGGCCGCCTTCGTGCTCTTCCGCTGGGGCGCGGTCGACGCGGCGCTGACGCCGGCGTTGCAACCGGTGCTGCGGCGTCTCTACCCGCTGCCGCTTCCCGATCAAGTGCTGCGCGGCATGATCGTGCGAACCGCGTTGCAGCACCGGCTCGAACTCCCGCACCTGGACGAGATGACCCGCGACATTCTGGACGCCTGGGGGCCGGGTTCGAACGAAGACGACGGGCCGCGCCCCGGCTCCTGATGCTGCTGCCGCTCCCCCGCTCCCCGCTCCCCCGCGCCGCCTCGCATCATTCCCTCGCGCCATTCTCTTGCGCCATCCCCTCGCGCCGCCCGCCGCTTCCGTTCCTGCGTTCGCCGCATCCTCTCACCACTGCCGATTGAGCCCGTGAGTATGCCGATCTCGCCCGACGTCCGTACGAACACGTCTCTCTACCTGGTGCGCCACGGCGAAACCGACTACAACCGCCGCGGCATCGTTCAGGGCGGCGGAATCGACAGCAGCCTGAACGAAACGGGACGCCGGCAGGCCCGACAGCTGGCGGAGCGCTTTCGGTCGGTTTCCTTCGACGCCGTTTACGCCAGCACGATGCAGCGCGCCCGGCAGACCGCCGACATCCTCGCCGAGCCGCACGAACCGATTCGGCGCGCTCATCTGGAAGAGCTGCAGGAGATGTCGTGGGGCATCTACGAGGGGGCCGGCCCCTCCTCGGACCGCGATGCCGAGCTGGGCGAAATCAAGGCGGAATGGCGTCAGGGAATTTTCGACCGGACGGTGGAGGGAGGCGAGTCGATCCTCGACGTGCGCGAGCGCGTCATCGCCGCGATGGATCGCGTCATGGCGGAAGACGCCGGGCAAACCGTCCTGGTGGTAACGCACGGCCGCTATCTCCGCGTGCTGCTCGCCTCGGTTCTCGACGAGTACAGTCTCGACCAGATGCACCAGCTCGACCACTCGAACACGTGCGTCAACCGCCTCGTGCACACGGGCGACCGCTTCGAGGCCCGGCTGCTCAATTGCACGGCCCACCTTAACGCCGATTCCAACCCCGATCCAACCCCCAACCCAGCCACCAACGACACCTAGCCGGACGGCCGGGCCCGGATGGCCGCCGGACGCGCGTCGAGGGCGCGATGGAAACCGCCCGCGACGCATCCGCCTCGCGTGCCTCCACCCCGTGGGCCGGATCCGGCGCTCCGCCGTGCCCTCCATTGCCTCCCGCTACCGCTTTCCCTTTCGCGTTTCAGTTGCATGCCCCACCGCTCGTCCCCGTCCTCCATCAGTGCCGACTCGGGCCCACGGCCTCGAACCGATTCCGCAGAAGAGGTGGACGGCGCCGATTCCCTCCGACAAACGCTCCGGACACAGATTCGACGCCGGCTTCGCCAACGCAACGGCCACGAGGAAGCGCGCGGCGTCGAGGCCATCACGTCGGTCTCGGTCCAGGTGCCCGGCGAGGTCCGTCCGCTCAACTGGCTCCGCGCCCAGCCGACCGGCGAGGCGCTCTACTGGTCGGGGCGCGACGACGACGTGGAGATTGCCGCGATGGGAGCGGCCGACCGGATCGGCACCTCCGACCTGCCCGTCGACGTGTCGGCACTGGAGGAGCGCCTCGACCGGCGCCTGGAACGGGGAAGCGGGGTGCGCTACTTCGGAGGGCTCCGCTTCGATGCTGAACAACCCGCTGCGGCTTCGTCCCCAGACGACCGCTGGCGGCCGTTCGGAGCGGCCCGGTTCGTGCTGCCGCGCTTCCTGCTCCGGCGCACGCCGGCGGGGACGGCGCTGACCTGCCGGCTCGTTCTTCCGCGGGATCACGGCCGGAGGGAGGCGCTGGAGCAAGCCATTGACGCCCTCGTCTTTCCCCGTGCTCAGGCGCCGGCGTCGCTGCCCCCGCTGCTGGAACGAACCGACGCGCCGTCGCACGCCCGCTGGAAGCAAATGGTCGAGTGGGCGCTGCGGCACTTCGACGGTGGAGCCCTGCACAAGGTCGTCCTGGCCCGGCGCGTCGCCCTGCGCTTCGCCCGGCGCATCGGTCCGTTTCACGTCCTCCAGCACCTGCGCGACGCCACGCACGGCTGCTTCCACTTCGCGGTCCGCCCCGCGGCCCCGGCGGCCTGGATCGGCGCCTCGCCCGAACGGCTGTTTCGGCGGACGGGGAGCACCGTCGTCAGCGAGGCCGTCGCCGGCACGCGGTCCCGGGGCGACTCGGCCCAGGCGGACGCCGCCCTTCGCGACGAACTGATGCAGAGCCCGAAGGACCGCCGCGAGCACGCGTTCGTGGAAGACGCCATCCGCGACCGCCTGCAGAGCCTGTGCACGAGCGTGGAGGTGGATGAGGAAACCTCCGAGATGGAACTGGAACGGGGCCGGCACCTGCACTCGCAGGTGCGAGGAACGCTTCGGCCTACCGCAACCTCTCTCGACGTGCTCGCCGCCCTCCACCCCACACCGGCCGTCGGCGGCGTCCCGCACCGACGGGCGCTGACGGCCATTCGCCGCAAGGAGCCGTTCGACCGCGGGTGGTACGCCGGACCCGTGGGATGGATCGGAACGGACGAGGCCGAGTTTGCCGTCGCCATCCGGGCCGGGCTCGTACGCGGCGACGCCATCGATCTCTTCTCCGGCGCCGGACTCGTCGCCGGGTCGGAGCCGGACGCTGAGTGGGACGAAATCGAGCAGAAGATCGGGGACTTCGCCGCCGTCCTGGGAATCGGCGACTGATCGGTTCTCCCGGTCGGGGGTCCTGCCGTCCCGTGCCTGCCGTCCCGTGCCTGCCGTCGTGTGCCTGCCGTCGTGTGCCCGCCATTTCCGTCTGCTTCCCTTCTGTCTCTTGCCGCCTGCGTTTCGCCCACCATGCGCGCCCCGAACCGCACCTACCTCTGGACGCAATGCCTCCTCGAAGAGCTCGTCCGGTGCGGCGTCGACACGTTCTTCGTCGCGCCGGGGTCGCGGTCGACGCCGCTCACCGTCGCGGCGGCGCGCCACCCGGACGCGGAGGTGATTCTGCACGTCGACGAACGGGGGACGGCCTTTGCGGCGCTCGGCTACGGGCGGGCGGCCGGAGGGCCGGCGGCCTGGATCACCACGTCCGGCACGGCGGTCGCCAACGGGCTGCCGGCGGTCGTCGAGGCCGGCACGGACGGCGTGCCGATGCTTCTGCTGACGGCCGACCGGCCGCCGGAATTGCGCGACACCGGCGCCAACCAGACGATCGACCAGGTTAAGATCTTCGGAGACTACGTGCGGTGGCAGGTGGACCTGCCCGTTCCGTCGCCGGACATCGACCCCGCCTACGTCCTGACGACGGCCGACCAGGCCGTGCACCGCACCCGGCGGCGGCCGCCGGGGCCGGTGCATCTCAACTGCTCGTTCCGCAAGCCCCTCGAACCGGTCGCCTCCGATGAACGGGTCGACCTCCCCGCCGCCGTGCAGGAGTGGGAGGGCCTCGACACCCCCTTCACCACCTACCCGCTGCCGACGGGGCGCCCGCATCCAGGCGACCTGGACGCCCTGGCCGAGCGGCTGGCGGACTGTCCGCGCGGCCTGGTCGTCGCCGGGCGGCTCGACACGAGGGCCGCCGCCGAGGCCGTCCGGGCCCTGGCCGAGCGGCTCCTGCCGGACGTCACGTCGCGGCTGCGCCTCGGGTCGGGGGCCGGAGACGGCCGCGTCCCGGCCTTCGATGCGGTTTTGGGGGCGGCCGGATTTCGCGCCGAGGCCGACCCCGACGCGGTCGTCCAGGTAGGCGGGCGCTTCGCGTCGAAACGCCTGCGCCTCTTTCTGCGGGACTCGGAGCCCCTCGTCTGGGCGGTGGCGCGCCCCGACCCCGACCGGATCGACCCCGATCATCGGGTGACCCATCATCTCGAAAGCGCCCCGACGGCCTTCGCCCGCGATCTGGCGGAGCGCCTGCCGCCCGCCCTCGCAGCGCGTGATAGCACCCGCTCCTACCGGCAGGCGTGGCGCCGGGCCAGCCGGCGGGCCGACCGGGCCTTCCGCCAGGCCTGGACGGACGAGTCGCTGAGCGAACCGCTCGTCGCCCGGCTTCTCACCGACCACATCCCCGAGGACCACGCCCTCGTCACCGCCAGCAGCATGCCGGTGCGAGACGTGAACCGGTTCGGCAGTCCGGACGGGGCAGGCGTGCCGGTCTTTGCCAACCGCGGCGCCAGCGGGATCGACGGCACCGTCGCCACCACCGCGGGCATCCTCCAGGCGCGGTCGGCTCCCGCGACGCTCCTCATCGGCGACCTGGCGCTGTGGCACGACCTGAACAGCCTCGCCCTCGTGGCCGGACGCGCGGTGGTGGTCGTCGTGGTGAACAACGACGGGGGCGGGATCTTCCACAAGCTCCCCATCCGCGACTACGACGACGTCTTCGAGCCGTACTTCACCACCCCCCACGGCCGTTCGTTTCGAGAGGCGGCCGCAGCGTTCGGCATCGGGTACGCTCGGCCCACGACCCCAGACGGATTCGTGGAGGCCTACCGGGAGGCGGCCCGCCGACCTGAGGCCACGCTCATCGAGGTTCGAACCGATCGCGACGACACGGAGGTCGTCCGCGAACGCCTCGGCCGCCGGGTCGAAGAGGCGGTGGACGGGGCGTAACCGGATCGCACCGGCGGCCGCTCCCTACCCCGAGGCCTCCATCTCTGTGTGGACGGCCTCGACGCAGTCGCCCAGAGAGAGAAACCAGTCGAAGTTGAACGCCTCGAAACCCTCCAGCGTCGTCTTCTGCTTCATCTCGCTCAGAGAAGCCCCCGCCTGCCGCTGCTGCGTCACGTATTCGCGCAGAGAGACGAAGAAGTCGCGCATCACGAGCAGATCCGCCCGGTCACCCGTCACGCCGAACTCCGGGTTCCCATGGCCGAAAATGAACTGCGTGTCGTCGTCGTACGTCTCGTGCAGCGTTTCCAGCGTGGCGATCCAGTTGGCGGTGTTTGCTCCGCCCTCCACGTCGATGAAGGGATAGGCCCGGTTGAAGATGAGATCGCCCCCGTGCACGACGTTCGCCCGTTCGAAGAAGAGGACGGCGTCTCCGCCG
The DNA here is from genome assembly GCA_937127285.1 of uncultured Bacteroidota bacterium. Taxonomy (GTDB): domain Bacteria; phylum Bacteroidota; class Rhodothermia; order Rhodothermales; family Salinibacteraceae; genus CAKZLV01. The sequence goes on along the minus strand of CAKZLV010000089.1, from coordinate 2,098 downwards.
GTGTGAGCCGGACCGTGGTGGCGGAGGCGGATCGTCTCGTCGCCCACCGTTTCCGTCCATTCCTCCGAGAAGGTCGTCCCGGCGTAGACCTGCTCCGGGGCGTCGTCGCTCGATCCGTAGGCCTGCCGTTGCAGGGCGGGGGCGGCTTCGTGCGCCACGATCCGCTCGGTGTGCGGCGCAAACACGCCGTTTCCCCCGGTATGATCGGCGTGGTGGTGGGTGTTGACGACGAAGGCCAGGGCGGCGTCCGACCGCTCCCGCAGCCCGCGACGGCAATTCGGGGCCGTTCGGGGCGACTGCGTATCGACGACCACGCCCCCGTCGTCGGTGAGGAGCCAACCGATCGTTCCGCCGCGCTCGGTGTAGATCCCTACGCCGCGGCGCAGTTCGGTGAACGTGCCGCCAGAGGCGGCCTCCCTCCACGAAGAGGCCGAAAGAAAGGGGGTGGACGCGGCGACAGCGCCGGTCAGGCGAAGAAAATCTCGTCGAGAAAGCATGGCCAACAATCGGGAAATAAGAAAAGGAAGGGCGGGCAATCGGACAGCCGGGAAGGGGCCGACGTCGAACCGAAACGTACAACCGACTCCGCGCCAATCTCCACTCCGGACGGAAGGGCGTTGCCTCTCGTTCACGATCGGGACCGGGGCGGCAGCGGACCGGGGCGGCAGCGGACCGGGGCGGCAGCGGACCGGGGCGGCAGCGGACCGTGGCGCGCCCGAGGGCGGACCCGCCCCTCACGATCTGAAGAACCCACGATCTGAAGAACCCACGATCTGAAGAAAACGAGAGAAGAAACGAACAGCCACCGGATGCTTTCCGCGACGACCGTCGGCACGAAAAGCAACCCGACCGTCTGTTTCCTCCACGGATTCATGGGGGCGGCCACCGACTGGGCGGCGGTTATGGACGACCTGTCGGATCGGTACTTTTGCGTGGCGGTGGATCTTCCTGGGCACGGCGGGTCGACGGAGCAGGAGTCGTTCCGCTACAGCGTGACCGGAGCCGCGGCGGGGGTGGCTCGCGTCCTGCATGCAACGGGTACGTCCTCCTGCTCGCTCGTGGGCTACTCGATGGGAGGGCGTGTGGCGCTTGCCCTGGCGCTTGCGGCTCCTGAGCGCATCCGCCGGCTCGTTCTGGAGTCGGCCTCTCCCGGTCTTCGCACCGACGAGGAACGCGCGCGCCGGCGCCGCACCGACGCCGACCGTGCGCGCCGGATCGAGGCCGATCTGCGCGGCTTCCTGGCGGACTGGTACCGGATGCCGCTCTTCGATTCGCTCCGGCATCACGGTCTCGTCGAGTCGATGATCGACCAGCGCGCGGGCAACGACCCGGCCGAGATTGCACGGGCGCTGCGCGGAATGAGCCCGGGACGACAGACCTCGTGCTGGTCCGACCTATCCGCGCTATCGATGCCGACGCTGCTTCTCGCCGGAGGTCTCGATGACAAGTACGTCGGCGTCACGGCCCGGATGGCGCGGCGGCTGCCCGAAGCCGAGCGCGCGGTGATCCCCGGTGCCGGGCACAACGTGCACGCCGAGCGGCCGCGGGCGTATCGGACGCGGGTGCGGTCGTTTCTCGCCCCACCGGCCGGTTGAGAGGGAACGGGCCGGGTAGCCGGCGCCGCCGGTTCAATCGTCCCAGACAATCGGAACGCCGAGGGTGTCGGTGTAGATGCCTCCAACGAAACCCGCTCCCTGCTCCACATTCTGCGCGACATCGGGCCGGGCGAGGGCATCCAGAGAAAGCGAGTCGATCCCGTTCGGCCAGTCGGGGCCGGCCGTGGCGACGGCCACGAAGATCGAGTCCGTCGAGAACGCACGGCGGGGTGGGCACCCCAGGTCGTTCGGCAAGATATTCGCGCCGATGGCCTCCAGGTCTTCGGCGTGGCCCACCGTGACCCGAAAGGTGTCTTGCTCCGGCTCGATCGAGCGAAAGGTCGACCGGCGGAAGAAGCGGTCCAGCAACGGATACAGCGCGTACGCCCCGGCCAGCCGATCGGCTCCGGCAGCATCGACGATGAACCCGTCGCGGCCTCGATTGCGTGCGTCCTGGCAGGGGAGGACGGGCGGTTCGTCTACGTCCAGGGCCGGCCGTCGCT
>CAKZLV010000088.1 GCA_937127285.1 uncultured Bacteroidota bacterium | reverse complement strand
CAGAAGACATCCGGCGGTTCGAATTTCCAATGGCGAACGGTGGAAGCGCTTGCGCTTGCCGCAGCGGCACGGTTAGCATGCACATCATCGACCCCATCCCATCGCACGATTGCTCCCAAAACCCTGCACCCATGAGTGCCTCCCCGGCAGCTGCTCCTACCGAAACCGAAGACCCGAACGGGTTTCTCGCCCAGGTCGACCGCATGTTCGACGCGGCGGCCCGGCAGACAGATCATCCTGTGGGGGTCCTTCGGCAGATCCGCGCCTGCGACAACGTCGTTCGGTTCGAGTTTCCGATCAAGCGCGACGACGGGCAGATCGAAGTGATCCGCGCCTATCGCGCCGAGCACAGCCACCACAAAAAGCCGACGAAGGGCGGCATCCGGTACGCCCCGAGCGTCAACGTCGACGAGGTGATGGCCCTCTCGGCGCTGATGAGCTACAAGTGCGCGATCGTCGACGTCCCGTTCGGCGGCGCGAAGGGCGGGGTATGCATCGACGCCCGCGAGTACTCGACGGCGGAACTGGAGCGCATTACGCGCCGCTACGCGTTCGAGCTGATCCGCAAGAACTACATCGGATCGGGCATCGACGTGCCGGCGCCGGACTACGGGACCGGCCAGCGGGAGATGGCCTGGATCATGGATACGTACAACCAGATGACCGAGGACGACCTGAACGCGCTGGCGTGCGTGACCGGGAAGCCGGTGGGGCAGGGCGGCGTTCGCGGCCGCTCGGAGGCGACCGGGCGGGGGGTGTACTACGGCATCCGGGAAGCCTGCCGCTTCGAAGAAGACATGCGCCGGCTCGGGATGGAGCCCGGCCTGAAGGACAAGGCGATCGTCGTGCAGGGGCTGGGCAACGTGGGCTACCACGCCGCGCGAATTTTGCAGGACGAGGGCGAGGCGACGATTGTCGGGGTGGCCGAGATCGAAGGGGCGGTGTACAACCCGGACGGATTCGATCTTCACGACCTCGTTCAGCACCGCGAGGAAACCGGCTCCGTACTCGACTTCCCGGACGCCGAGAACATTGCCTCGTCGCAGAAGGCGCTGGAGCTTCCCTGCGACGTGCTGATTCCGGCCGCCCTGGAGGGGGTGATCACAACCGAGAACGCAGACGACATCCAGGCGTCCATCGTGGCTGAAGCGGCCAACGGCCCGGTCACCGCGTCGGCCGATCGGACGCTGAGCAACCGCGGCGTTCTCGTCATTCCGGACGTCTACCTGAACGCGGGCGGCGTGACGGTGTCCTACTTCGAGTGGCTGCGCAACCTCTCCCACGTCCGCCACGGGCGCATGAGCCGCCGTTTCGAAGAGCGCAACGCCGAACGCATCCTGCGCGCCGTCGACGAGTTGACGGAGGAGAAGTTCGACGAGGACTTGATGGAGCGCCTCGTCGAGCGGGTGGGCTTCGGCGCCAGTGAGGAGGACCTGGTCAACTCCGGCCTGGAGGATACGATGGCGTTCGCCTACGAGGAAATTCGGGTGATCCGCACGGAGAAGGGCACCGATATGCGGACGGCTGCGTTTATCAGTGCCATCAACAAGATCGCGACTTCGTACGAGCAGATGGGCTTCTTCCCGTGATCGACGTGTTCGCGAGCCGGAGGCGGCCGGGCGCCTCTGCCGCACCGTGCCGCACACCGGCGGCCGGGCGGACGGTGCGGCCAGAGCCCCCCGCAGCTTCCGAACCGGCCGACCCTCTCGAGGGCGGCCGTTCCTTGCTTCCCGACGTGCCCGTGCCTTGAACCTGGATTCCATGCTTTCGCTTACCCGCATCCTCGTCCCGACCGACTTCTCTCCGTGCGCAGACCAGGCGCTGTCTCATGCCGCATTTCTGGCGCGCGACGCCGGGGCGGCGCTTCACCTTGTGCACGTTGTTCCCGTCGCCGCCGGATACCCGATGGCCGGGGTCCGGGCGGAAGAAACGGAGCACCGAAGCGAGGTGCGAAGCCGGCTCTACGACCTGGTGGAGGCGCACGACCTCGGAGATCTGGAGGTCGAGGTCCACATCGACCGCGGCGACGACGGGGTGGGAGCCACCCTCCTGCAGGCGGCCGACCGCGTCGACGCGGATCTCCTCACGCTGGGGACGCACGGCCGCCAGGGCGTCCGCCGCTTCTTTCTGGGCAGCGAGGCCGAAGAGGTGATTCGCGGAGCCGACCGGCCCGTGCTGGCGGTCCGGCAGCAAGACGACGCCCAAACCCCATCGACGGTCGATCACGTGCTCGTCCCGGTCGACCTCTCCGAACACAGTCTGGTCGCGCTCGATCACGCCGTGGAACTGGCCCGCCGGTACGAGGCCGACCTCCGCCTGCTCCACGTCGTGCAGCCCGGCCCCAACTACGACCTTCCCGGGATCTACCAGGGCGCGCTGCCGCCGCAGACGGACGTGGTCGACGCGCTGACCCGCAACGCGCACCAGGAACTGAACGATCTGATCGAGCAGGTGGCGCTCCCCGCCGAGCGCATCCACAAGGACATCCGCCACGGCAACCCGCCGGTCGAAATCCTCGATACGGTTGCCGAAGAGGCGGTCGACATGGTCGTTCTCGCCTCGCACGGCCGGTCTGGACTGGAGCGATTCCTGATGGGCAGCGTCGCCGAAAAAGTCATCCGCTCCGCCCCCGTCCCGGTTTTCGTCGTGAAAGCCTACGGCACGTCGCTCGTGAGTCGTGAATCGTGAGTCGTGAGTCGTGAGTTGTGGGTCGTGAATCGTTGGTCGTGGATCGTCTCATTGATCAATGCACAAGGATCATTGATCCATTCCCTCCCCACACGCCCACAGCCCCCACACGCCCACAGCCCCCACGCTCCCAAAGCCCCCACGCCTCCCCTAATACCCATAAATTGACAGGTCGTCGCGCCGCATGTGGGTGTCGAGGACGATGGCGAGCAGGGCGGTGTTGGCGAGCATGGCGGAGCCGCCGTAAGAGATGAAGGGGAGCGGGATTCCGATGACCGGCAGGATGCCCGTCGCCATGCCGATGTTGATAAAGATGTGGATGAGGTAGACCCCCACCGCCCCAGCGGCGACGATGCTGCCGAAGGGGTGTTTTACATCTACGCCGAGGCGAATCACGCGTAGCAGGAGGGCCCCGAGCAGGCTGAGAACGACGAGAGACCCCACGAACCCGAACTCCTCGCCAATCACGCTGAAGATGAAGTCGGTCGACTGCGCCGGGACGTAGGCGCCCTGCGTCTGCGTTCCGTTCATGAAGCCCTGCCCCCACCATCCGCCGGAGCCGATGGCCGCTTTCGACTGCACGAGGTGGAAGCCGACGCCCTGCCGAAACTCCTCGGCTTCCGGGTTGGTGAACGAGACGAGCCGGGCCACCTGGTGCGGCTGAAGCAGGTACGAGATGGCGAACGAGGTAACCACCGTCACGCCGGCGGTAAACGTCGCGGCGATCGCGGCCAGGGAGGGCTGGCGCGTCCTGTACCAGATTCCCGCCGTGAAGAGGAGCGCGAAGACGACGGCGGCCGGCCAGTACACCAGCGACAGGTACCCGGCAACCGCGGGCGAAACCATCAGCACGATCATGTGCAGCGGCAGTCCGCTCCAGAAGAGCATGATCGGCACGAGTCCGAAGAAGACAAGCGCCGTCCCCATGTCGTTCTGAAGGATGATGAGGCCGGCCGGCACCACGATCAGCGCCACGGCTTTCAGGGCGGTGCCCACGCTGCCGGCGCTGGCTTTCGTTCGGCGCTCGGAGAGCAGTTGAGCGACCGCCAGCACCGTGCCCACCTTGGCGACCTCGGACACCTGCAGGCGGAGCGGCCCCAAGACGAGCCAGGAGCGGGCGCCGTTGACCTCCGTGCCGACGACGAGCGAAGCCAGAAGCAGCAGCAGCGTCAGCCCGTAGATCGGATAGGCGGCCTGTCGGAAGAACCGAACCGGCAGCATGAGCGCGATCGCGATGCCCACCGCACAGACGCCCATCCAGGTAAGCTGCCGGTAGAAGTTGTCGCTGACGCTCTCGGCCATCTGCGCCGCGGCCGGCCCGTGCGTCGTGCTGTAGATGGCTACCAGCCCCACGGCGCACAGCGCCACCCACAGGAGCAGCGTCCACACGTCGAGATTGCGCTGCCAGCTGCGGCTCGTTCCGTTTCGGCTCATGGGGGCACGTCGTTGGAAACGAGACTCGTTGGAGACGAGACAGCGGGAGGGCAACAGGAGCCGGCGCCCCCGCCGCCCGGCGAAGAGGTCGTCTCGCGTCAGGGTTGTGGGGAGGGTTGTGGGGAGGTGCCGTCCTGGCCGGATGCGTTCGCCTGGCCGGATGCGTTCACCGGTTCGGCCGGGCGCAGGCGGACGGCACGGGACGGCGCGCCGGTGGTGTCGGGGCCGGCGTCCGTGCGAAGGGTCGATTCGTCCGGGACGGGCGGGTCGTCGTCCGGCGGCGTCGGGGTGACCGACGAATCGGCCGGAGACCCATCCGGCGCTCCTCCGAAGCCCTTCGGCGGGGCGCTGCGCACCTCTTCCATCAGCCGCTTGATCCAGTGCCGGCGGTCCCACCTCGTCGTGTCGACCTGCCCGGTCAGGTACTGCTCGGCCATCAGGCTGGCGATCGGGGCCGCCGCGGTGGCTCCGTAGCCCGCATTCTCAACGGCAACGGCAATGGCAATCTCCGGGTCGTCGAACGGGGCGAACAGGATGAAGAGCGAGTGGTCTTCGCCGTGCGGGTTCTGGGCGGTTCCCGTCTTGCCGCCGCTGGAGATGCCGGGGATTTGCACCCACTGTCCGGTTCCGTCTTCCATGACGCGCCGCATGCCTTCGCGCACGGTGGCGAAGTGCGCCTCGTCGATGGGAATCTCCGTTTCCGGCGGCAGGTCGGGCTGCAGCACGTCGCCGGTTTCCGGATGTACCATCTTCGTGACGAAGTGCGGGGCCGGGAGCGTGCCGCCGTTGGCGATGGCGGCGGTGTAGCGGGCCAGTTGCAGCGGCGTCACGGCCATGTCGCCCTGGCCGATGCCCAGGTTGACGGTGTAGCCCGCCGTCCACCGCCCGTAGGCCTCGTTGAAGTACGTCGAGTCGGGAATCAAGCCGGGCAACTGGTTGGTCGCCCGAAAGGGCACCTTCGTGCCGAAGCCGAATGCGTTGGCCCAGTCGTGCCACGTGTTTACGTCCATCTGCATCATGAGATGGTAGTAGAAGGTGTTGCACGACACCTCCAGCGCCTTCTTGACGTTGATGCGCCCCTCGTCTTTGTAGCCGTGGTTTTTGAAGGTTCGGCGTCCGACGCGGTAGCCGGGCGGACAGTCCACCCGCTCGTTCGGGCCGATGATGCCTTCCTCGAGCGCGACGAGGCTCATGAACGGCTTCCAGGTGGATCCGGGCGGAAAGCCGCTCATGGTGGCGCGGTTGTAGAGGGGGTCGGACGGAGCGTGGCGAATGCTGTCCCACGCCGCGTCGCTGACGGAGCGGGAAAAGATCGACGGGTCGAAGTCGGGCTGGCTCACAAACGAGAGGATCTCGCCCGTATCGGGGTCGAGGGCCACGGCAGCCCCGCGCTTGCCGACGAAGAGCGACTCGGCCAGGGCCTGCACGGTGTGGTCGAGCGCAAGGTGCAGGTCGTACCCGCTCGTGGGCGGCTCGTCGTTGCGACCGTCGCGGTAGGGCATGACCTCCATGCCGCGCACGTTCACGAGGACGTACTCGCTGCCGTAGTCGCCGCGCAGGCGCGGCTCGTAGGCGTCCTCGAGGCCGGTCTTGCCAACGTAGTCTCCCTGCCGGTAGCCGTCGTCGCGACGCCGGTCGAGGGCCCGGCCGTCGATTTCCCGGACGTAGCCCAGCGCATGCGTCGCCCGAGCGTCGGTATGGTAGCGGCGTCGCTGCTCGACCTCGTAGGAGACGCCGGGCAGTTCGAAGAGGTGCTCCTGCACGCGGCTGAAGGTGTCGAAGGAGACTTCGCGGAACGACCGGCTGGCGCGAAACGCGTTCCAGGAGCGCGCCGCCTTCAACTTGCGCTGCACCGTCGTGTCGGCAACCCCGAGCAGGTCGGCCAGGAGCCCGGTCTTCGACGCGTCGAAGTACCGGGGCGTCAGCATGATCGTGTAGCTGGGCTGGTTGTCGACCAGCAGGGTGCCGTTCCGGTCGTAGATGGCGCCGCGGGCCGGCTCGACGCGCCGCTCCTTCACCGCATTGCCCTGCGCGGCGCCCCAGTAGGCATCCGTATTGAGCACCTGGAGCTGAACCAACCGGATTCCCAGAATGGCGAGGACGGCAACGACGACACCGGCGTAAATCCGAACTCGAATTTGGTACTCATCCATACCGGACCCCGACGAGCGAGCGACGAGAGCGAGCGGCCAGGCAGACGGGCGTGAAGCAGGCCCCGAACATCTGCTCAAAAGTGACGGCCACACAAACCGTTCCGCATACGCATCGCCCCCGATCGAGTTGCGCCCTCGCGCCCGGTCGGGGCGGCACCCGGCGGCAGCAGCCCGCGGGACGCGAACCGGCCGCCGTGGGAAGGAAGCCGCCGTGATCGGGGGTGTGAGAGCGCGCAGACGGCCGGGGGGGTCGTCCGAAGCGATCACGCAAACACGTCCCGGGCGGCATATCGTGGGCGGCATATCGCGGGCGGCACGTCTTGGGCGGCCTATCGCGGACGATCATGCAATCAACCGGTAAAGCATGCCGCAGAGGACGGGGGTGCCGGCGAAGAGCCGGTACCGCTGAACCCCGGCGGCGGTAAGCGCGTAGATCCCCTGTCTTTGTGCATTTTTCTTTAAGTGTGACCGGCCCGACCCCTGCCTCATGTGTTTTCTCCGCTGCGTCTTCCGCCTCCACGCCGACCGCGTCGTTTCGTTTTCCGCCCGAATCGTTGGCCTCGTCCTCGCCGTGGGGGGACTGATGGTCGCAACGGCGCCCCCGGCCGCCGCCCAGTACTTCGGGCAGAATAAAGTTCAGTACGACCAGTTCGATTTTCAGGTGCTGGAGACGGATTACTTCGAGGTATACTTCTACCCGGAGGAGCAACAGGCTGTGGAGGACGCCTCTCGCATGGCGGAGCGGTGGTACCGGCGGCACGCGCGCACCTTTTTGCGTGAGTTCGATGAGCGGAAGCCGCTGATTTTTTATGCGAACGACGCCGACTTTCAGCAGACGAACGTCATTTCCGGGCGCATCGGGCAGGGAACCGGAGGGGTCACGGAAAGCCTGAAGGAGCGGGTCGTCATGCCGTTGACGGGAAGCTATGCCGAAACCGACCACGTCCTCGGCCACGAGCTCGTGCACTCCTTTCAGTACGACATCGCCCTGCGCGGCGACGTGCCCGGGTTCTCCCTGCGCCGCCTGCCCCTCTGGCTCGTCGAAGGCATGGCCGAGTATCTCTCCGTCGGGCGCGACGACCCGCACACCGCGATGTGGATGCGCGACGCCGTCCTGCGCGACGACCTCCCGACCGTCGATCAAATGACGCGCGACATGTACGCCTACTTTCCGTATCGCTACGGGCAGGCCTACATGGCGTACATCGGCGGCAAGTACGGCGATGCCGCCATCGCCAACCTGTACAAGCTCAGCGGCCGCGTCGGTGTCGACTCGGCGTTCGTCTACGCTCTCGGTATCACGGCCGACTCGCTCTCGGCCGAATGGAAAGAGGCCGTCCGCGATGCCTACGCTCCCCACCTGCCCACCCGTACGCCGGTCGACTCCGTCGGCACACCCGTCCTCGGCACGCCCGGCGAAAAACGGGCCTTCAACATTTCTCCGGCGGTCAGCCCGGACGGACGCTACGTGGCTTTCATCTCCCGCCGCGACGTTTTCAACACGAACCTCTTCGTGGCCGATGCCGAAACGGGCGAGATCATCCAAGAACTGGAGGGCACCAAATCCAACCCCCACTTCGACGCCCTTCGCTTCATCAACTCGGCCGGCACCTGGTCGCCGGACGGCCGCACGTTCGCGTTCGTCACCTTCGTGGAGGGAGACAACGAGATCAACACGTTCGACGTCGAAAGCGGGGAGCTGGTCGAGCGGACGTCCGTGGAGGGGGTCGGCGCCATCCACAACCTGTCCTGGTCGCCGGACGGCCGGTACATCGCCTTTTCGGGACTCGACGGCGGGCTGAGCGACCTCTACCTCCTCGACCTGCAGACCGACCGCGTCCGCCAGCTCACCAACGACCGCTACGCCGATCTGCAGCCGACCTGGTCGCCAGACGGTGAGACCATCGCCTTCACGACCGACCGCGACGGCACGAACTTCGACGCGCTGAAGTGGGGAGACTACCGCATCGGGACGATCGACGTGGAGACGGGAGAGATCGGAACGCTGCAGCCGTTCGGGGCCGGCATGCACCACAACCCGCAGTTCAGCCCGGACGGCCGCAGCCTCTTCTTCATTTCCGACCACGACGGGTTCAAAGACGTCTACCGCTACCAACTGGCCGACGGCAGCCTCTTTCGGGTGACGGACGTGCAGACCGGCGTCAGCGGCATCACGGCGCTCTCGCCTGCCCTGTCGGTAGCGCTGCAAAGCGGGCGAATGATGTTTTCCGTGTACGCGAACAACGGCTACTCGATCGTTCGGCTCGGGGCCGATGCCACCCGCGGCACGCGCGTGCCGCCGCCGGACGACGATGCCGCGTCTGCCGCGGCCGGGTCTTCCACAGCGGGGTCTTCCACAGCCGGGCGGTTGCCGCCGCCCCAGGACCCGTCGGAGGGGCTCGTCGGAAGCTACCTGGACGACCCGTACACGGGCCTGCCTCCGGCCCAAGACTTTGAGGCGACCGCGGCGAGCAACCGCCTTCGCCTCGACCGGATCGCGCCTCCGACGCTGGGGGTGGGGGCCGGGGGGTATTACGGCACGCAGTTCGCCGGCGGCGTCGGCCTGTTTTTCAGCGACATGCTCGGCAACCAGAGCCTGGACGTCTTCCTGCAGGCCAACGGAACGTTTCGAGACATCGGCGGGTGCGGCTTCTACACAAACCGAAGCCGCCGCCTCAACTACGGCGTCGGCGCCTTCCACATCCCGACGCTGTACAGCCAGCTGTACTTCGACCCCGTCTTCGGCACCGTCCTGGTCGAGCAGCGAATCTTCCGTACGCAGAGCACGGTGCGGGCCAGCTACCCCTTGTCCCAGACGCGTCGCATCGAGCTGAGCGCAGGCGGAACGCGGTACGGGTTCGACGTCCGCGCCCGGGCTGCCGGCCCGACCGGCCTCCGCGAACTGGATGCGGACCAGCTGCCCCTCACCGAGCCGGAAACCATCTACCTGGCCAATGCCGGCCTCGCGTACGTCGGCGACTTTTCCAACTTCGGCTTCGTGTCTCCGCTGCAGGGCGGGCGCTACCGGTTTCAGGTGACCCCGCACGTCGGCACCCGGTCGTTCGTGAGCGTGCTGGCGGATTACCGCCGCTACTTCTTTCTCGAACCGGTTACCGTCGCCTTTCGCGGGGTCCACGTTGGCAACTACGGCGCGGCCCGCGAGAACCTGACCGACGACATCTCCGACTCCTTCGTCCGAGAAACCCTCGGCGACCCCTACCAGCTGGCCTTCGTCCGCGGCTACGCCTTCAGTTCGGTGCTCAACGAGCCGGCCTGTCGCCTCGCTAACAACTGCGACCTCGACCGGCTCTACGGGTCGCGCGTGGCCGTGGGCAGCGTCGAACTCCGCCTTCCCTTCCTCGGCACCGAGGCTCTCGGGCTCCTTCGCTTTCCCTACCTCCCCACCGAACTGGTCCTGTTTACGGACGCGGGAGTGGCGTGGACCGGCGAGGACCTGCGCTCACTCACCTTCACAACGACGGTGCCGGAAGAGGCAGCGGGGGCGACCGGCGACGCCCTCCGCCCCCTGCAGGCCCGCCCGGTGGTCAGCTCCGGCATGTCGGCCCGCATCAACCTGCTCGGCGCCGTCGTGCTGGAGATGTTCTACGCCCGCACGTTCCAACGCACCCGCGACTGGGACTTCGGCATCATCCTCCGCCCGGGATGGTAGGTCGTGGGTCGTGAGTCGTGAATCGTGAGTCGTGAGTCGTGAGTCGTGGGT
>CAKZLV010000087.1 GCA_937127285.1 uncultured Bacteroidota bacterium | reverse complement strand
GGGCCTACGATGCCGAAGCCTTCGTCCGAAACCAGGACCTCTGGGGGACCCTCCGGCTGGAAACCGGCCTCATCCCGGGAACGCCGTCCGTGTCGGCCTTTCGGAGACCGTTTCAGACCCTGAGCCGCGGCCGGCGCGTCATCACCGAGGAGCGGGGTCTCGGACTCGGGATCCGCCAGCAGATCACGCTCCATCAGAACGTCACCACCACCGCGGTCGGCGTCTCGGCGGAAGCGGAGTTTCGACAGACGCGCCCCATCGACGAATCGAGCAATCCGCTTCGAAATCGGTACATCGACCGGTTGACCCTTCGACCGACGCTTCAAGCGCTGATCCGCACCCAGCAGAACCTCCGCGACCTCGTGCCGCGTACCGGCCTCATCACCACGACCGTCGCGGAGGTGGACCTGCGCGCGCCCGAGGGGAATTCCGGCAGCCGCGCCTTCAACCAGCGCGCCGACCTCTACCTCCCCGTCCTCTCGGCAGTGAGCGGAGGGGTCCGCGCAACCGCCTCGTACCTGACCCAGAACCGCGGGTCGATCTTTAATACCGAGCGCTTCGCGCTGCGCGGGTATCGGGACCTCGGTGCCGCCCTGCCGGACGCCGGCAACTACCTCCGTTTCGACCTCCGCATCACCCAGCCGCTCTGGTACGTCGACCGGGGGTCCGTTCTGATCCCTGTTTTCGTCGACGCCCTCTACGGATTCGGGATGGGCCAGGCGCAGTATCGCGTGGACGCCGGCGGCGCACCCGCCCTCGTCGAGCGCCGGGCCGCCGCGACCGGCGGGCTCGGCGTGCAGGTAAACGGGTTTCGCGTCGAGGTGGGACTCTCGTACCGTATCGATCTGGACGGCCTCGATGAGACCGTCGACCGGTGGGCGTGGACGCTGACGCTGCGCTGATCGACCTGACGCAAGGTGCGTATTGGGGCGACCGAACCGGACCTCCCCGGAGTTGCGGTACAGGCTTTGATCGGCCTCGTCCCCCGAGACGCCCGTACGCCCCAAACGCCCACACGGGCGGCGTCAGTTCGCGCTCCCGGCATCGGCCCGGCGATCCTCCGCGATCGTTCCCGTCGCCCACCGGACCTCCGCCACCGCCCGGGCGACGCTCGCTCGGGCGGCGACGAGCGCCTTGCGGGCTTTTGCAAAGTCTTGCTCGCGCTTGTTCACCAGGAAGAGCGTACTCTCCCCCACCTCAAACCGCCGCTGCTCCGCCTCCTGCAGGCGCCGGGCCAGGTCGACCCGCTCGCGGGCAGCTTCGACCCGCCGGCGCGACTGCCGCAGGTCGACGAACGCTCCCTCGACGTCGGCACGGATCTTCCGGCGGGTCTGGTCTTTTTTGAGCGTCACCTGCCGCCGCTCGATTCTCGCCAGGTCGGCGTCGCTGCGGTCGTCGCGAAAGAAAAGCGGCTGACTGATTTCGAATCCGAGCTTGACGTCGCTCACGTCCGTCGGACCGTTCTCAAACGACACGACCTGGGCCTTCAGCTTCAGATCCGGGCGCTGCTGGCCGCGCGCCAGGCGCTCCTCGATGGCCGCCTGCCGGCGCTTCATCTCCAGGCGGCGGAGCTCGGGCCGGCGGTTGAGAGCCGCCTGCGAAGCCGCTGCCGCGTCAAAGCCGTCGATACCGTCCGGGGCAAAATCCGGAGGCGGCGTGAAGGCGAACGCCTCCGGCCGTCCGTCGGGCCTCCACAGGTAGGTGGCCAGTTTCACCCGCGCCTGCGCGGCGGTCTTCTCCGAGGCGGCGAGCTGATCGCGCCGGTTCGCGACGGCCAGCTTGGCCTCGGTACTGTCGATGGCCGCTGCTTCCCCGGTCTGAGCGCGCCGAATGACGAGGTCCCGGCGGCGCGTCGCGAGCTCCAGCAGGTCTTCGGCCACCTCCACCTTGCGGACGGACTCCACCCACTTCCAGTACGCCCGGGTCGCCTCCAGCAACAGGCGGTTGCGTTCCTCGGCCTGCTCGGCGTCGACGCGGCGCGGCTCCAGCCGCGCCTTCTGGAGCGACGCCTGCTTCTTGTCCAGGAACAGGCCGCTCAGCGGTTCGAACGCCAGGCCCACACTCGTCTCTCCGTCGAAGGTCGTCTTCACCGACGGGTCGATGCTCGATCCCAGACCCCGTCGGTAATCGACGATCAAGCTCGGGCTCATCGGCAGATTGAAGGGCACATCCAGACCCGTGCGCAGCACGTTCAGCTTGTCGTCCCCGTTCTGCGTCTTGTACTCGTAGCCGGAGACGAACGTCGGGTCGAACGCGCCGCGCGCGCCCTGAAGCGTCGCCGCGGCCCGGTCTCCGGAGAGGCGGATGGAGGTGACGGCCGGGTTGAACCGACGGACGCGCTCCAGAAATGCGTCGAGGGTCAGGACCGGGCATTCCGCCTCGTCCGGGCAGCCGGTCATCGATTCGCCGGGTGAGGGGTCGCCGACGCGCATCGAGTCGGGCTGTGCGGCGGCAGACGGAAGCCCGAAGGCCGCCACGCTCATCGCAATGAGCATCCCGAAGACGTACGTTTTCATGTGCAAGCACCTGTCGTTCTGAAGACCCGACCGCCCCTCCCTACCGGCTTCCCCGGTTCACCGTCTGTCGCTTCCCCGGATGCCGGAGAACCTTTTGCCGCTCAACCGTGCACCGATCACTTCGGCTTGCGCTTGAACGCCTTCTCGCGCACGGGGACCTGCGGTGGCAATCCGTTGAGCCGCCGCCAGATCTTGTACCCGAGCGAGACGCTCGAGAGCAAGATCGAGCCTGTCACGGCCGAGCCCTGGCGCAGGTAGGTTTTGTCCGGCCACTCCGGCTGCGGCCCGGTCGTGTCCGGCACGACGACCACCCGGTACCGACCGGCCGCGTCGTCCACCGGGTCGATGAAGGACACCTCTCCGGAAAACGTGCCGACCGACGCTCCGGGGAACCCGCCGAACTGCAGGGCCGGGAAGCCGGAAAATTGCAGCTGGACCGGCCGGCCCGGATCCACGATCGCAGCATCGACGCTGCTCACGAACAGTTCCACGGCCTGATCGTCCGTCTCCGGCACGATCAATGCCAGTTCGCCTCCCTTCTTCACCGTCTGGCCGGCTCCCGGCCGGCTGATCCGCGCCACCGTACCGTCGATGGGGGCGCGAACGATCGAGGCGGCTTGCCGCTCGCGGGCGTTGTCGACCTTGAGATCCAGTTCGGATCGCTTCGCCTGCAGGTCCTGCTCTTTCTGCCGGACCCCGATCCGGGCCGCCTCCACTTCCTCTCGGGCCGCTTCCAGGTCGGCCGCCGCGGCGATGGAGTCCGATCGCGCATTCTGAAGCTTGAGCTGCGCGCTCTCCAGGTCGCGCTTCGAAACCAGCCCCTCGGCGTAGAGCGTGTCGATCCGCCGGTATCGCTCGCGCGCCGTCGCCGTCTCCATCACGGCGTTTTCCACCTTCGCCTCGGCGGAACGCCGCTTCTGGCGGGCCTGCGACAGCTTGCGACGGGCCTGGTCGGTTTGCAGACGCATCGACTCGAGGGCGCTCGCCCGGTTCTCGGCCAGACGCTCCGCGAAGCGGTTGTCCAAGTAGGTCGAACTGATGTCCTCCAGCACCGCGATCGTGTCTCCGGCCGCGACGTTCTCTCCCTCCGACACCCGCCACTCTTGAATCCGGGCGGGAATCTGCGACTCGACGGTTCGGGGCCGGGCTTCCGGAGCGAATGCGGTGACTTCACCGGAGCCCGTGACCGTCTGCTGCCACGGAACGAACGTCATCGCGGTGGCGAGAGCCGCAAGCACCACCAGCGACCCGATCATCACGAGCCGCGCCATGCGGGGCGTCTCGGCTGCCTGCAGGGCGCTCGTGTGCAGACGGGGGGAGCCGTCGGCCGGTCGCGGAGACGACCAGCTCCAGATTGAGGATGCGTCGTCTGGAGACGAGGAAGGCGAAGAATTGGAAGCGCGCATGAGAGGGCAGAGTAAGGGAACCAGGCAGTGCACGGTAGAGGACGGTCCGGTCGGTGCACCGGGCCGGACGCGGCGGATCAGGCGGGCTGCTCCTCCCGAAGCGCCGCCACCAGCTGGGGAAAGTGGTTGGTGAGGAACTCGCTCGGTTCGCGGCGGATGTCGGCCGGACATGGATCCGCGCTCCTCTACGCACTGCTCCACCTCTACGGCTACGACCTCTCCATCGACGACCTGAAGCGGTTTCGACAGCTCCACAGCCGAACGCCCGGGCACCCCGAATATCGAGACACGCCCGGAGTGGAAACGACCACCGGGCCGCTCGGCCAGGGGTTCGCAACCGGCGTCGGGATGGCCGTGGCCGAGCGCTACCTGGCCGAAACGTTCAATATCGATGAGCATCCAATCGTCGATCACTACACGTACGGGATCGTCTCGGACGGCGACCTGATGGAAGGCATCTCGGCGGAGGCAGGCGCCCTGGCCGGACACCTCGGCCTCGGCAAGCTGGTCTATCTCTACGACCAGAACTGCATTTCCATCGAGGGCGAAACCGACCTCGCCTTCACCGAACGCGTCGCCCCCCGCTTCGAAGCGCAGAACTGGCACGTGCAACACGTCGAGGACGGCACCGACCTCGACGCCATCGAGGTCGCCATCCGCCGGGCGCAAGAGGTCCCCGACCAACCGTCCCTGATCTGCGTTCGCACCAACATCGGGTACGGGAGCCCGCAGCAGGACACCGCGGCCGTTCACGGCTCTCCCCTCGGAACGGACGGCGTCACGGCGACGAAAGACGCGCTCGGGTGGCCAACCGATGAGCCGTTCTTCGTCCCCGACGCGGTCTACGAACACACCCGCCGCGCCCGGGAGCAGGGCCGCGCAGCCGAAGCCGCCTGGAACGACCGGGTCGACGCCTTCCGACAGGATCATCCCGATGCCTGCCGGCTCTTTCTCTCCGCCCTCGACGGCACCGTGCCGGAGTACGAGGCCGGGCAGGTGCCAGTCTTCAATCCCTCAGACGGTCCCCTCGCAACCCGAAAGGCCTCCGGACAGGTCCTGCAGGCGCTCGCCCGCAACATCTGCACGCTCGTGGGGGGGTCGGCCGACCTGGCGCCGTCCAACAAGACGCACCTGGAGGGCTACGGCGACTTCCAGGCCGATCGCAGCGGGCGCAACCTCCACTTCGGCGTTCGCGAGCATGCGATGGCCGCCATCACGAACGGCATCGCCGTGCACGGCGGACTGCTTCCGTACGACGCGACGTTCTTCGCCTTCTCCGATTACATGCGTCCCGCCCTGCGCCTCGCGGCGCTCATGCAGATTCGCCGCATCACCGTCTTTACCCACGACTCCGTCGCCCTCGGGGAGGACGGCCCCACGCATCAGCCCGTCGAGCACCTCACGGCGATGCGCGCCATTCCCGGATACACGGTCCTCCGGCCCGCCGACGCCAACGAAACCGCCGCCGCCTGGCGCTTTGCCGTCACGCACGACGGGCCGGTCGGCCTCGTCTTGAGCCGCCAGGCACTTCCGGTTCTTCCGCCCGACCGCGTCCCGGAGGACGCCGCCGCGCAGGGGGCGTACGTGCTCGACGACGTGGACCCGGGCGAGACGCCCGACGTCGTGCTCATCGGCACCGGCTCGGAAGTACACCTGGCCCGCAAGGCCGCCGGGCGTCTGCGCGAGGACGATCTTCGGGTCCGCGTCGTCTCGATGCCGTCCATGGAACGCTTTGAAGCGCGGGACGCCGAATCCCGTGCCACCGTCCTCCCTCCCGGCGTACCGCGCGTCGCCGTCGAGGCGGGCATCACCCGGGGCTGGCATCATCTCGTCGGAGACACCGGCGCGGTCGTGGGCCTCGACCGCTTCGGACTCTCCGGTCCCGGCGAGGAGGTGGTTGCCGAACTCGGCTTCACGGCCGACCGCGTTGCCGATACCGCCCGAGAGGTTGTCCGTGCGGCGCGCTCCCCTGCCTCGTGATCCGATCGCTGCACTCCCGTGGGAGCGAACACGTGTTCTCAACGGCGCCCCCTCTCGCCGTCTCCCCGTTCGGCTGTTTCCTTCATCTCCGCTCCGATCTCTCTTACCGGCACCGATACCCGACCTCTGCCATGACCGAACCGAATGCCATCGCATCTCCGACCCGTGCCCTCCACGACGAAGGACAGTCGCTCTGGCTCGACTACATCCGCCGGAGCCTCATGACGAGCGGACAGCTCCAACGCCTCATCGATGAAGATGGGCTGCGGGGACTTACGTCCAATCCCGCCATTTTTGAGAAAGCCATCAGCGGGAGCGACGAGTACGACGACGAGATCGAGGCGGCGCTCGCGTCCGATGCCTCGCTGAGTGCTCACGACCTCTACGAGCAGATTGCCGTGGAGGACATCCGGCGGGCCGCGGACACCCTCCGCCCGATCTACGACCGCACGGGGGTGGACGGCGTCGTGAGCCTGGAGGTGAATCCGCATCTCGCCCACGACACCGAGGCGACCATCGAAGAGGGGCGCCGGCTGTGGGAAACGGTCGACCGGCCGAACCTGATGATCAAGGTGCCGGCCACCGACGCCGGCATCCCGGCCATCGAGCAGCTGGTGAGCGAGGGGATCCATGTAAACGTGACCCTCATGTTTTCGCTCGCGGACTACGAGAAGGTCGCCCAGGCCTACCTGCGCGGTCTCCGGAAGGCCGACGACCCGAGCGGCATCCTCTCCGTTGCGTCGTTCTTCGTCAGCCGCGTCGCGCGAGAAGTCGATCAGCGCCTTGAGGACGCGGGCGCGGCCGACCGGGTCGACTTCAGCGGAGCCGACGTCGCCATCGCGAATGCGAAGATGGCGTACGCTCGCTTCCGGGAGATCTTTCACGGCGACGCCTTCGCCGACCTGCGCGACGCCGGCGCCGCCATCCAGCGCCCGCTCTGGGCCTCCACCTCCACGAAGGACCCGAACCGCTCCGACGTCCTCTACGTCGAAACGCTCATCGGACGCGAAACCGTGAACACAATCCCACCGCGCACCCTGGACGCGTTCCGCGACCACGGGAGCGTGGAGGGACAGACGGTCGCCAAGAACCTCGACCGGGCCCGAGCGGTCCTCGAGGGGCTGGACGACGTGGGGATTGACCTCGACGACGTGACGGAGACGCTGCAGCAGCGGGGCGTTGAGAAGTTCGTTGAGCCGTTCGACGACCTGTTGCAGACGCTCGACGAGAAACGGGCGGACGTGCTCGGCGACGAGACCGAGGCGGTGTCCTTCCACCTTCCCGGCGCGGCGCAGGCCGTCGTCGACCAGCTGGAGGTGTGGCAGAACGACGACGTGGCCTGCCGACTCTGGCGCCGAGACCCGACGATCTGGGCGGACGCGGACACGCCCGAGATCACCAACCGGCTGGGATGGCTGGACCTCCCCGAAACCATGCAGGAGACGGCCCAGGACATCCAGGCCTTCGCTGACGCGGTCGCGGGCGAGGTGGACACCGTCGTCGTGCTGGGCATGGGCGGCTCCAGCCTGACCCCGGACCTTCTCGGTCGGGTGTTCGGATCGATGGACGGCTATCCCGACCTCCAGGTGCTGGACAGCACCCACCCCGAAGCCGTCCGGAAGGCTGCCGAGCGACTCGACCTGCAGCGGACCCTCTTCGTGGTCGCCAGCAAGTCGGGAACCACGACCGAGACCCTGTCCTTCTTCCACTTCTTCTGGGACCGCGTTCAGAAGGTGAGCGACGACCCGGGGCGCCACTTCGTCGCCGTCACCGATCCCGGCACTCCGCTTGCCGAACTCGGGGCGGAGCGGGACTTCCGGGACGTGTTTCTTGCCCCTCCCGATGTCGGCGGCCGGTACGCTGCGCTGACGCCCTTCGGACTCGTGCCGGCGGCCCTCGCCGGGCTCGACCTGTCGACCCTGTTGAGTCGCGCCTGGTCGGCCTCGGAGGCGTCGGCGTTCTGCGTAGACGCCCCGAACAACGCAGGCCTGGAGCTCGGCGCCGTTCTCGGCGAGATGGCCGACCGGGGCCGTGACAAAGTGACCTTTTTTACCTCGCCTTCCCTTACGGCCTTTCCGGACTGGCTGGAGCAGCTCATCGCCGAGAGTACAGGAAAAGACGATACGGGCCTCGTTCCGGTGGCGGGAGAACCCCTCGCTGCGCCGGACGCCTACGGCGACGACCGCCTTTTCGTCTACTTCGAGCTTCTGGAAGATGCGGATGATGACACGACCGACGGCGTTCAGGCGCTCGCCGATGCCGGGCACCCCGTTCTTCACATACGTCTCCGCGACCGGTACGACCTCGCCCGCGAGATGTATCGGTGGGAGATGGGCGTCGCCGCCGCGGGAGCGATCCTCGGCATCCACCCGTTCAACCAGCCGAACGTGGAGGCGGCAAAGCGGCTCGCGCGAGAAGCGATGGCCGGCGACGGCACGGAGGCGTTCGACACCCGGACGATTGCGGCCGACGACACCGGAGCGCTGGACGTCGAGATGAGCGAGTGGCTCTCCGAGGCGGGCCCCGATGCCTACATCGGAGTTCAGGCCTACCTCGCGCCAACGGAAGAAACCGACCGGCAGCTGCAGGACCTGCAACGGACCCTGCGCGACGAGACCGGCCTCGCCACCACCCTCGGCTACGGCCCGCGCTTCCTCCACTCCACCGGGCAGCTGCACAAGGGCGGCCCGCCGGACGGGCTCTTCCTCCAGCTCGTAGACACGCCCGAGGAGGACCTCCCCGTACCCGAAACCGACTTCACGTTCGCCGATCTCATCGCCGCCCAGGCAACGGGCGACTACCAGGCCCTGCGGGAAGCCGGTCGCACGGTCCTTCGCGTTCGCGTCGATCCTCGTTCCATCGACCGAATTCGGAGCGCCATCCGGAAATCCTGATCCACCGCCGACTCGGACCGCTCGCCCTCCCGCACCTTCTTTCCGCTTCCCTGCATGATCGACGCCTTCGTCTTCGACCTCGACGGCACCCTCGTCCAAACCGAACGGCTGAAGGCACAGTCGTATGCCCGCGCCGCCGTCGATCTCTGTCCAGACGTGATCGAAGAAAGCGACGTGATGGACGCCTACGCGGACGTGGTGGGCGAGTCGCGGCGGACGGTTGCCACCACGCTCGTCGAGCGCTTCCATCTGGAGGAGCCCGCCCGCGACCGCATGCAGTCAATGGACGCCGTCGACGCGCCCTGGCAGGCGTTCGTACAGGTGAGACTGGACTACTACGAGGCGCTCGTTCAGGACCCCGACGTTCTTCGCGCCCACCGGTGGCCGCATGCGCTGGCCCTTCTGGAGCGGGCGCGCCGGAACCGGTGCGCCGTCGCCCTGGCCACGACATCGAGGCGGAAGCAGGCGTGCCGCGTCCTCGATGTACTCGATCTCGCCGGCACCTTCGACTTCGTCGCCACGTCGGACGACGTCACCGAAACGAAGCCCCATCCGGAAATCTACCGTCTCTGTACCGTGGAGCTCGGCGTCCCGCCGTCCCGTACGCTCGCCATCGAGGACTCCCCGACCGGCGCACAGGCGGCCGTAACGGCCGGCTTGCATTGCATCGCCGTCGGTACGCCGTTCACGCGGCGCCGTCTCTACGAGGACAGCCCCCTCGACCCGACATGGATCGTCGACGATCCGGCCGATGTCGCGGCGACCGTCGACCGGTTGCTCGCCGATCTTTCCTCCGGGTAAGTCCGTTTCCCCATACGGTGCCCACCGTACCCTCGCGATTCCTTGACAATCATTGACAACCGGGGCCGGACAGCAGCCGGCGCCGGCCGACTCATTCTCTCCCACAAGCAACCTGCTCTCCTATGCAACTCGGAATGATTGGACTCGGTAAAATGGGCGCAAACATGGCCCGCCGTCTGCTGCGCAACGACCACGAGGTCGTCGGCTTCGACCTCGATCCGGACGCCGTCGCCGACCTGCAGGCGGCCGGGGGCCGCGGGGCCTCCTCCCTCTCGGAGCTCACCGCCGCGCTGAAGCCGCCCCGCGTCTGCTGGGTCATGGTCCCGGCCGGAGACGCCGTCGACGCGACGCTGGACGACCTCCTCGGGCTTCTCGACGAGGGCGACATCGTCGTCGACGGCGGCAACTCCAACTACCAGGACACCCTGC
>CAKZLV010000086.1 GCA_937127285.1 uncultured Bacteroidota bacterium | reverse complement strand
GGGGCGTGATGGACTGCGCGGGACAGAGCGCGCGGGACGGTAGAGCTGGCCCGGCGCGTGCGCGCAGGCGTCCCCGTCGCGGCCGGATGCCGGCCGTTTGCCACGGCCGGAACCGGGGCCGGGTTGGTGGACGGGTCGGTGGAGAGGAACCAAGCCCTCGAACCGGCGGTTGTGACCGAAGATTTTGGAGTCTCTGAAACTGCCGACCCCGGCCTCCTCGCTTGCTGCTCTCCCGCTCCGACCGGCCCCCGCCTCGTCGCCCTACGTCTATGTCCTCGCCTTACCGTCGCCCGTTCGACGCCGCCCTTTTCGCCTCCGGTACGGACACAGACGCGCCGGCCGGCACCGATGCCGAGCCCTCCGGGCCCGACGGCACGGATCGGCCCGGCCCCCGCCGGTCCAATTCCTCCCGTAGCCGGGGCCAGCGGGGACGTCGCGAGCGGGGACGTCGGGAGCGGGAGAGGGGCAGCCGAGACCAAGGCAATCGGGATACGGGCAACCGGGGCACCACCGACCCGTCCGGCTCCAACCGTCCGCAGATCCTTCACTGGGTGTACCTGGCCGTTTTTCTGGCTCTCGCCGTTCATCTCGCCATCTACTGGACCGGCGGTGACCGAACCACGATCGGCTACAGCGCCTTCCTGGAGGCCGTCGAGGCCGGACACGTGGAGGCGGTCGAGGTGGTGAACGACCGAGAGATCCGTGGTCGCTACACGGAGGCGGCCGTCTCCGAGGGCGCCGTCGCCCCGCCGGAACCGGAGTCGGACCTTCTCGGCAATCGCGAGGCGGCCGACGCACGGCGGTTCACCACCACGAAGCCGGCCGACCACGACCTGACCGATTTCCTCCGCACCTACAACGCCTCGGCGGCCGAGGCGGGCACCCCGACGGTCGCGTTCACCGCCGTGACCGAAGAGAACTGGCTGCGCAGCCTCCTGCCCTGGATCCTCATGATCGGCCTGTTCGTCGCGATCTGGATCTTCATCATGCGCCGCATGAGTCCGGGCTCCCAGGTCCTCAACATTGGCAAGAACAAGGCGAAACTCTTCGACGCCAGCGACGACAACAACGTCACCTTCGACGACGTCGCCGGACTCGAAGAGGCCAAAGAGGAGGTCGTTGAGGTGGTCGAGTTTCTGCAAAACCCGGACAAGTTCACGCGCCTGGGGGGCAAGCTGCCCAAGGGCGTGCTTCTCGTCGGTCCGCCTGGCACCGGCAAAACGCTCATGGCCAAGGCCGTCGCCGGAGAAGCCGGTGTGCCGTTTTTTTCCATCTCGGGGTCGGACTTCGTGGAAATGTTCGTCGGCGTCGGGGCCTCGCGCGTCCGCGATCTGTTTAAGAACGCGAAGGAAAAGGCCCCCTGCATCATCTTTATCGACGAAATGGACGCCATCGGGCGCTCGCGCGGGCGCAACTCCATGGTCGGTGGCAACGATGAGCGGGAGAATACCCTCAACCAGCTCCTCGTGGAGATGGACGGCTTCGACTCCGACGCCGGTGTGATCATCATGGCGGCCACGAACCGCCCGGATGTGCTGGACTCCGCCCTCCTGCGGCCGGGCCGCTTCGACCGGCAGATCCTCGTCGACAAGCCCGACCGGCTCGATCGGGAAAAGATCTTCCGCGTTCACGTGCGCGACCTGCGGGTTGGCGACGACGTCGACCTGGAGGTGCTCGCCGGCCAGACGCCCGGCTTTGCCGGGGCCGAAATCGCCAACATCTGCAACGAGGCCGCGCTCCTCGCCGCGCGCAAAAACAAAGACGCGATCGAAATGTCGGACTTCGAGCAGGCGATCGACCGGGTGATCGCCGGGCTGGAGAAAAAGAACAAGCTCATCTCCCCGGAAGAGCGAGAAGTAATTGCGTACCACGAGTCCGGCCACGCGATCGTCGGCTGGTTTCTGGAGAACACGGACCCGGTGGTCAAGGTCTCCATCGTCCCGCGCGGGCTGTCGGCCCTCGGCTACGCGCAGTCGCTGCCGCAGGAACGGTATCTGTACTCGCGCGAGGCGCTTCTCGACCGCATGACGATGATGGTCGGGGGGCGAATTGCCGAAGAGATCGTCTTCGGAAGCATCACGACCGGAGCGCAGAACGACCTGGAACGGATCACGAAGATGGCGTACGCCATGGTCGTGGACTACGGAATGAGCGAGCGGGTCGGAACGATCAGTTTCAATGTGTCCTCCCGCGACGACGACCAGCCGGTCTTCGACAAGCCGTACTCGAACGCCACGGCCGAGGCGATCGACGAAGAGGTGAAGCGCCTTATCGACGAGGCGCGCGAGCGCGCCCGCGAGACGTTGACGGAGAAGCGCGACCTGCTCGACGAGATGGCACAGGCGCTTCTCGAGAACGAGGTGCTCGGGGCGCGCGACCTGATCGACCTGCTGGGCGAGCGCCCGCACGGCGAGTACGTATCGGTCAACGGCAGCGGCAAGGCGCTCAAGCGCGCCGACGAACAGGGCGACGGGCACGCCGCGCGCGTGGCACCGCCGTCCGAGCCGGGCTCTCCGGCCTCCGATCCCGACGCCGTCGAGACCGACGAGTCCGAATAACGCCGCCGGCCGGGGTCGGAAACCCAGTCTCTGGTTCCTTCGTTGACCCCGTTTGCGACGCGACGCGGGCGCCCGGCTTCAGCACCCCTGGCAGCCCACCGCCGGGACGATCGGGCCGGGACGAACGGGGGGGAACGGAGGAGAGCGAGGAGGGAAGCGGGGGAAGAGAGAAGCAGGTCGAGGCGGAGGGACGGGTCCGTACGGCCCGTCACCGGACTGGTTGTTCGGTATGTACCAATCGAACAATCAGGTCCCGCCATCGAGCGGCCCGCACCGGCGCTGCGGGCAGTTTGGGTTCAATTCACTTCTTCTTGGTGGATGAATCTGAACCCGTGGCGCTTCGTTCGTTATATCCAAAGGCTGTACGGAGAAATCCCCAGCCCCTCGACGCAGGGCACGGTGCACGCCGCCCCCGCACGGCGTGCCTTCTGCTTTGCCCCGAACCGACGATTCGCACAGAGACCCGAACCCGACGTGCCGACGATACAGCAGTTGATCCGCAAGGGTCGCAAGTCGAAGGAAAAGAAGAGCGACGCCCCGGCTCTGGGGGACTGCCCGCAGCGCCGCGGCGTGTGCACCCGCGTGTACACGACCACGCCGAAGAAGCCGAACTCCGCCCTGCGGAAGGTCGCACGCGTTCGCCTCACCAACGGCAACGAAGTGACCGCGTACATCCCGGGAGAGGGCCACAACCTGCAGGAGCACTCCATCGTGCTCGTGCGCGGCGGTCGTGTGAAGGACCTTCCGGGGGTGAAGTACCACATCGTGCGCGGCGCGTTGGACGCGGCCGGCGTCGAAGATCGTCGTCAGGGCCGTTCCAAGTACGGAACGAAGAAGCCGCGCGCCTAGCGCCGCCCGCCCGTCTGCCGGGCCGCACCCGAACCGACCGTATCGGTGCTCCTCCCGCTCCGCCTCCCCGCCGGGACGCGGCACACCGAATCCTCCGACCGAACCGCACGCACGGCATGGCACGAGACAAAGCAGCCAAGAAGCGCACCACGCAACCCGATCCGATCTACCGGGACGAACTGGTTTCCCGGTTCGTCAACGCGGTCATGCGCGACGGCAAGAAAAGCCTCGCGCAACGCATCGTCTACGACGCCTTCGACGTGATCGAAGAGCGCACCGGCGAGCAGGGCCTCGAGGTCTTTAAGAAGGCCGTCAACAACGTCGCCCCGCTCGTAGAAGTGCGAAGCCGCCGCGTTGGAGGCGCCACCTACCAGGTTCCGATCGAGGTGCGCCCGGACCGGCGCATCACGCTCGCGTTCCGCTGGATCATCCAGTACGCTCGGGCGCGCAAAGAGAAAAGTATGGTCAACCGCCTGGCCAGCGAGCTGGTGCAAGCAGCGCGCGGCGAAGGCGGGGCCGTCAAGAAGAAAGACGACACGCACCGCATGGCAGAATCCAACAAGGCATTTGCGCACTTCCGGTTCTGAGCCCGACGCGGCTCCTCGAACCCCTCACCGGCCCGCCTGCGCCGCACGCAGCCCGAGGCCGGCACCCTTCCTGTGCGCGGTGCGAGCGCACAACGCCCCGCGGCCCTCAGCCGCGACGCCGCACGCCGCACCGTCTCTCCCACAGGCGCATTCGGGCGGCAGGCCCTCCTGCCGGTTCCCGGCGGCCCCGGCCGCACGAATGCTCGGACATCGAAAGAGATCATTGGCACCCATGGCTACGAAGAAAAACGAAGGCTTCCCGCTCGACCAAACGCGCAACATCGGCATCATGGCGCACATTGATGCCGGGAAGACCACCACGACCGAACGCATTCTGTTCTACACCGGGCGTCTGCACCGGATGGGCGAGGTCCACGAAGGGGCCGCGACCATGGACTGGATGGACCAGGAGAAGGAGCGCGGCATCACGATTACGTCGGCCGCAACCACCTGCTACTGGGACGACCACCGGATCAACATCATCGACACGCCCGGGCACGTCGACTTCACCGTCGAGGTGGAGCGTTCGCTTCGCGTGCTCGACGGAGCCGTGGCCCTCTTCTGCGCCGTGGGCGGCGTGGAGCCGCAGTCCGAAACCGTGTGGCGGCAGGCCGACAAGTACGGCGTCCCGCGCATCGCGTTCGTCAACAAGATGGACCGGACCGGCGCGGACTTCGTCAACGTCATCGAGATGATGAAGGACCGCCTGAACGCGAATCCCATCCCGATCCAGTACCCGATCGGGCAGGGAGACATGTTCCGCGGCGTCATTGACCTCATCGAGAACAAGGCCGTCGTCTGGGACGACGAGTCGCAGGGGATGAAGTGGGACGTCATGGACATCCCCGAAGACCTGGAAGGAGACGCGCGCCACTGGCGCATCAACCTGCTGGAGAGCGTCGCCGAGTACGACGACGAGCTCCTCATGAAGTACCTCGAGGGTGACGAGATTGAGCCCGAAGAGCTCCGCGAGGTCATCCGTGAGGCGACGCTGAACCGAGACATCACGCCGGTGATGTGCGGAACCGCCCTCCAGAACAAGGGCGTTCAGCGGCTCTTGGACGGTATCATCAGCTATCTCCCCAGCCCGAACGACGTCCCTCCGGTCACGGGGCACCACCCGCGCGACGAGGAAGAGGAGATTATCCGCCGTCCGAAGGAGGACGACCCGTTCAGCGCCGTCGCCTTCAAGATTGCCACCGACCCGTACGTCGGAAAGCTCACGTTCGTCCGCTGCTACAGCGGCACGCTGCACTCCGGCGACAAGGTCTACAACTCGGTGCGCGACGAGATGGAGCGCGTCGGCCGGCTGCTCTTT
Organism: uncultured Bacteroidota bacterium; assembly: GCA_937127285.1. Lineage (GTDB taxonomy): Bacteria > Bacteroidota > Rhodothermia > Rhodothermales > Salinibacteraceae > CAKZLV01. The sequence goes on along the minus strand of CAKZLV010000086.1, from coordinate 1,098 downwards.
ATGCACGCCAACAGCCGGGAAGACGTGGACATGATCCGCGCCGGAGACATCGCCGCGGTCGTGGGTCCGAAGAATCTGCGCACCGGAGACACGATCTGCGAAGAGGACGACCCGGTCGTTCTGGAGTCGATGGACTTCCCCGAGCCGGTGATCCGGATTGCGATCGAGCCGAAGACGAAGGCCGACCGCGACAAGCTGACCTCCGGCCTGGTGAAGCTGGCGGAAGAAGACCCGACCTTCTCGGTGTCGACCGACGAGGAAACCGGGCAGACGATCATCGCCGGGATGGGCGAGCTCCACCTGGAGATTATCGTCGACCGCCTCAAGCGCGAGTTCAAGGTTGAGGCCAACGTCGGCAAGCCCCAGGTGGCCTACCGCGAGGCCCTCACCCGCCAGGTCGACGAGCACTACGTGCTGAAGAAGCAGACCGGTGGCCGCGGCCAGTTTGCCGAGGTCTACATGGAGGTCGGCCCCAACGAAGAGGGCACCGGCCTCGAATTTGAGGACGACATCCGCGGCGGCGTCATTCCGAAGGAGATGATTCCGTCGGTGAAGAAGGGCGCCGAAAGCGCGATGTCGGACGGGCCGCTGGCCGGCTACCCGCTGGAAGGCGTCAAGATTCGCCTCTACGACGGGTCGCACCACGAAGTCGACTCCGACCAGAACGCCTTCGAGATTGCCGGTCGCCTCGGCTTCCGCGAAGCCGCCGTGATCGGCGATCTGAACAGCCGCCGCGGCCGTATCGGACAGATGGGCCAGCGCAACGATGCGCAGGTCATCAACGCGATGGTGCCGCTGTCTGAAATGTTCGGCTACTCGACGGATCTGCGCTCGATCACGCAGGGCCGCGCGCTCTACACGATGCAGTTCGAGACGTACGAGCCGGTTCCGGACGAGCTCGCGAAGGAAATCATGGATGACGAGTCGGTGGGTGCCGCGGCGTAACCATGCCGGCGGCCCCACGGGCCCCCGCGGGGCGCCACCGGCGCCCCGTCTACACCACCGAACCTACCCCTTTATCGAGAACACTCAGGAGTAATAGCTATGGCGAAGGACACGTTTGAGCGGAGCAAGCCGCACGTTAACGTCGGGACGATC
>CAKZLV010000085.1 GCA_937127285.1 uncultured Bacteroidota bacterium | reverse complement strand
GATCGGGCGGTGAAAGAGGCTGCCGCCGTAGTTAAACTGGCTGCCGCGGTTGACGTACTGCACGCCGCCGCCGATGTCGCGGAAGGACCCCTGTGCCTGCAGGGACACGATCATCTTCTGGTTGCCCAGCATGTCGCCGAAGAGGGCGGCAACTCCCCCCTGCACGCCGCTTCCGTAGAAGCCTCCGACCTGGGCGCCGACGCGCGCCGGCGTGATGGCCTCCAGCGAGAGCGACGGGTCGAAGTCCTCCGTGTCGTACTCCTTCGACGCCGGCGGCAGCCCGCTTTCTTTGTCGGCCAAATACGACCCCACGAGGCCCTCTGAGGTCGACGAGTAGGGCGGGAGGACGCCGGCCCGTTCCGCGGGCGACGCGGGCAGGGTGCCGGCCAGGGCCGTTTCCGACGTGTCGCTCGTCGCCCGCCGGTCGGGCCCCTCTGCTGCGGCCTCGCTCGTGTCGGCCGGAACGTCGCCGGCCGCCGCCTCGCCGACCAGGGCCGGGTTCGGCGGGACGGTTTCGGTGGAGGCGGTCGCCCCGATCGGCTTGCCGGCGGCGGCTTCGGCATCCAGGCGTACGCCGGTGTAGGTGTTGTCGTTGTACACCGAGACCACCATCTCTCCGCTCTGCGCCGCGACGCTCATGGCGGGGGCCTTCGCGGTGATCCCGCTGACGCCCGTTTTCAGGTGCGTCACCCGGTAGAGATCATTGCTCTGCAGGTTGAGCCGATAGACGTCCTTGAACCCGTCCTGGTCGCTGATGAAGTAGAGGCTGCGTCCATCCGGCGAGAACTGCGGGTTGTGGTGGTGGGCGTCGCCGAAGGGCTGCTTGAGGGTGATGTCGCCGCTTTCCACGTCGATCAGCGCCAGGTTCATGTCCTGCGCCGGGGCGAGGAGTTGCAGGTTCGTGTCGCCGCGGTCGGTCGTAAATGCCAGGCGCTCCCCGTCCGGCGACCAGGTCGGCTGCAGGTCGGCGTAGCGGTCGTTCGTGAGCTGGCGGACCTTCTTCGTCTGGAGGTCGAGCACGTAGAGGTCGCTAATGCCGCCGTCCGTTCCCGTAAATGCCAGGCGCTCTCCGTCCGGCGACCACGCCGGATTCTTCATCGAGGTGACGCCCTTCACCTTGTAGCTCTGTTCGATGTCTTCGTCGTTGACGTTCCAGATCGTCACCTGGTTGTCGCCGTCCTTGTAGCTGACGAACGCCAGCCGCGTCCCGTCGGGCGACCAGGTTCCCGCCGAGCCGATGAAGCGGAGCGCGTTGAAGTGGCGGGTGGTGCCCGCCGCATCCAGGTCGGCAATGACCTCGCCGGTTTCGGCGTCGGCTACGTGGATGGTAAAGTTGAAGATGTTGCGCTCCGACATAAACGCCACGTAGCGCCCGTCCGGGCTCAGGACCGGCGAGATGTTGATCTCGCCGCCGTTCTTTTCCTTCGAGAGAATGGTTTGCCCCAGCGAGTCGGGGTGGGTTCGACCGTCCATCAGCGGTGCGTAGGCCCGCCGCGTGGCCTCGGCCCACTCCTGCGTGAGGGAGTCGCCCCGCACGCCGTACAGGCTCACGAAGGCGCTGTCGAGCGCGGCCACCTGCCGCCCGCGCCCCCCGCCGATGGCGCCGCCGCGCTTGTAGAGGTCGGTCACGGCCTGATCGCCGTACTTTCCGCCGATGTAGGCGAGAAAGGCCTGGCCGTAGCGGTAGGGAAAGTACTCCCGCGGGTTGGCCAGCTCCTCAAACGTGGGCATGTTGTCGTACAGGACCGCGTCGCGCATCCACATGGCGGTGTGCGTGTCCTTGCGGCCCACCGACAGGTACTCGGCCATTCCCTCAATCACCCACAGCGGAAGGGCGTTGGGACTGATACCGAGGTCCCGGTTGAGGGCCAAGTCGTACTGGAAGGAATGCACGAGCTCGTGCCCGAGCACGTGGTTGGTTTCGCCGTACGACGGAGACAGCGGCATCACGACCCGTTCGCGCAGCGACTCCGTGAACCCGCCGGTTCCCGGACTGATCTGCTGCTCGGTGACGTTCGTTTGCTGGAAGTCCGCGTCGTTCGCGTACAGAATGATCGGCTTCTTTTCCTGAAACTCGCTCAGGAAAAGCTGAGAGTGCCGGTCGTACCACCGCTCCGCCATGCGGGCGGCGTCGCGAACGGCTTTTTCTTCTTCCGGGTAGAAGTGAAAGACGAAGTGCTCCGTCTCGAGCGTCTTGAACTGAAAGTCCTCGTACTGCACCTTGTTGCGGCCGAAGTACTGGGCCTCGGCCGAAGGCACGGTCCAGACCGCAGCAACGAGGAGAAGGCTGGCAAGGGCGAGCCATCTACGCATGGGATCGATGCCACTGTGCAACAGATCGACGAGGACGGGTAGGGCGGCCTCCATCGCCGCAGCAGGCGGGTTCGCCGAGTAGACAAACCGCTCTGTACGACCGTCCGTCTTCAGAGTCGGGGCCCCGTTTGCAGCGGAGTACGATCGGTATACACGCTCCGCGTTCCGGCAGCGCATCCCGGGTGTACCGGAGCACCCGTGTATGATTCGTACAAGGCCTTACACGAAGTTCATTTCCGAGCCGTTCGTTCTCAAGCTTGACGGTATCGGAAAAGAGGGGCGTCGGCGTCTTGACCTCGGGTGTGCAAAGGTGTGCAAATGGGGGTGTGCAAATGGTTCGTGTCGCCAATTTGCGCTTCGTCGCCGTACAACCGCACGAAGCACCGCGGCAAAAAGCACGCCCACAAGAGCACGCCCACAAGAGCACGCCCACAAGAGCACGCCCACAAGAGCACGCCCGCAAGAGCACGCCCACAAGAGCGCGGTCGCAAGAGCACGCCCGCAACACGCACGACTGCAGAACGCGCAGGCCCTGCCGTTGCTGGTGCGACCGTCTCCAGTGCGACTGTCTCTGGTACGATCGTCTTTGGTACGACCGTCGGTGATTCAGCGGTCGGCGGTGCAGCCGGGGGACGGGCGTGCCTACCAGCCGGGCTGGAGCAGAAGCCCGAAGAAGCTCGGCTGCTCGCGCTGAAACGCGTAGGCCCAGTATGGCTCGAGGATGATGGAGCCGAAGAGGTTGACGCGAAACGACACGCCGGCGGAGGCGACCGGCGTCCGCCGCGCAGACGAGGCGTCCCGGCGAAAGTCGAAATCGACGTCGTCGCCGGCCGCCCACGCCAGGCCGACGTCGCCGAAGAGGGTCAGCTCCGTGGGCAGAACGGGAAAGGAGACCAGGCTGAGCGGACGAACGCCCAGGATGGGCAGACGAATCTCGCCGCTGATCTTGGCGGCACGCGTCCCGATGAGCCGGTCGAAATCGGCCTCGCAGTCGCTCGTCGTGCAGTCAGAGAACTCGTCGAACGACCGGAAGCTGTACCCGCGCACAAACGTGGGGCTGAAGGCGGAGCCGAGGTACTCGTCTCCGAAAATATCGTCGATCGACGCGCCGTAGTTGCCGACGTGGACCGCCTGCATCGCAAAGGTAAAGGGCCGGGCGTACAGGTATCGGCGCAGATCGGCCAGGACGTTCACGAAGCTTTCCGTGCCGAGTTGAGGCGCTACCTGCAGGCGGTAGCGCCCTCCGCGAACGGGCGACGTAAACCCGAAGTCGGCCGTGTCGATCACGAAGGCAAGCGACGACCGCCCGAAATACTCGGTGTCCCGATTCAGCGTGGGGATCCGGTCGATTTCGTCCTCGATCCGCCGGTCGTCCGGTCCGTTCACGTTGGTCCCGAACCCGTAGCGGACGCCGCCGAGGCCGGCCTCGAAGCGACGGGTGGTGCTGAGGGGGTAGGCGCCGTTCAGGCTGATCTGCGAGATGAAGAGGCGTTCGGTGATGATGTTCAGCCGTCCCGTCGGCCCCCGCACCAGGTCCTGGTCGAAGATAATCGGGATGTGGCTCGCGGAGGCGCCGATGTTGAGGCGGCGCGCCCGGTTGAGGTACGCCACCCCGCCTCCGATATCCCGAAAGGTGCCGTTCGCCTGGGCGACGACGTCCAGCCGCTGGTTGCCGAGCATGTCGCCGAACCGAAGTCCCACGCCTCCGCCTACGCCGCCGCCGAACGGCCCGCCGACCGAGACGCCCACCGTGGGCGGAAAGATGCCCTCCAGCGACAGCCGGGAACTCGCCTCGTGCTCGGTGAAGGTGCCTGCGGATGGAAGACCGCCGGAGGCGTCGCTGAGGTACGTGTCGACGAGTCCCTCTGCCGCGGCGGTGTACGGCGGAAGCACCCCGGCACGCGGCGGGCCGTCCTCGGCCGTGCGCAACGCGTCCGGTTCCGGTGCGGCGGAATCCGAATCGCTCGAATCCGAATCGCTCGTGTCGGCGGAGGCGGCGCCCGGGAGCCGGTCGGGCCGAGCGTCGCCGACGAGAGACGGGGGGAGAGGGGTTCCCTCGATGGCGTTGCGGGAGCGCGCCACGCCCACGTACTCGCCGCCGTCGTACACGCTGAACATCATATCCCCGCTCTGGCGGGCGATGCTCATGGCAGGCGAGAGCGCCGTGATGCCGCTGACGCCGGTTTGCAGGCGCGTCACCTGGTAGAGAGCCCCTGCATTGCCGGTCTCTTCCGCGATCACGGTCCGGTAAATGTCTTTGAACCCGTCGTGGGTGCTGATGAAGTAGAGGCTGCGGCCGTCGGGGGCGAACTGCGGGTTGTGGTGGTGCGCGCCGGGAAAGGGCTCGATGACCTCCAGCGCCCCGCTCTCCGCGTCGATGAGGCCGATCTGCATTCGCTGCGAGGTCCGAAGCACCGACAGGTCCGTCGAACGCCGATCGGTGGTGAAGGCAAGGGTCTGCCCGTCCGGCGACCAGGTCGGCTGCAGGTCGGCATGGCGGTCGTTGGTAAGCTGGCGCACCGCCCGCGTTTCGAGGTCCAGCACGTAGAGGTCGCTGATGCCGCCGTCCATCCCTGTAAATGCGATGGACTGCCCGTCGGGCGACCACGCCGGATTCTTGAGGGCGGTGACGCCCCGGACGCGGAACGACTGCGTGATCTCGTTCTCCTCGACGTTCCAGATGGAAATCTCGTTGTCGCCCTCCGCGAAGCTGACGAACGCCAGCCGCTCCCCGGCGGGATCCCAGGAGCCGGCCGAACTGATGAACCGGATCGCGTCCAGGTCGGGCTCGGTGGCGATGCTGCCGAGCGAGGTCAGGACCTCGCCGGTGCGGGCGTCGGCCACGTAGAGGGTGATGTCGAAGAGGTCGCGCTCGGAGAGAAAGGCCACGTAGCGACCGTCGGGGCTCAGAACCGGGGCGACGTTCAGGCGGCCGCCGTCGATGTCGTTCGCCAGAACGCGGCGTCCAGCGCTGTCGGCCGGGGTGCGATTTTCGACGAGCGGCAGGTAGGCGTCCTGGACGGCGCGGGCCCACTCGGCGGACAGAGAGTCCGTCGACTGCCCGTAGAGGAAGACGGAGGCGGAGTCGACGCCGACGCGCCCGGCCATCTTGAACAGGTTGGGCACGGCCTGATCGCCGTACGTGCCGGCGATGTAGGCCAGCACGGCCTGTCCGTAGCGGTAGGGAAAGTACGCCCGCGGGTTGTTGAGGTCCTGAATGGTGGGTAGATCGTCGCGCAGGGCGGCGTCCCGCATCCACATGGCCGTGTGCGGGTCGTGCCGCCCGATCGTCAGATACTCGGCCATGCCCTCGACGAGCCAGAGCGGGATCTGGCGCAGGTTTACGTTCCGGCCGCTGCCCTGGTTGAAGGCCAGATCGTACTGGAAGGAGTGAACGAGCTCGTGGCCGAGGACGTGGTCGGTCGATCCGTACACGCCGGTCAGCGGCATGACGACGCGCTCGCGCACCGACTCCGTGAAGCCGCCGGTCCCCTCCCCGATCGTTCCCTCAATGACGTTCGTCTGCTGGAAGTCGGCGTCGTTGGCGTACAGGATAATCGGTTTCTTCTCCGTGAAGCGGTGGAGAAAGGTTTGCGTGTGCCGCTCATACCACCGCTCGGCCATGCGGGCGGCGTCGCGGACGGCGGTTTCGGCCTCCGGGTAGTAGTGAATCTCGAAGTGCTCCGTTTCGAGCACCCGGAAGTCGAACTGGTCGTAGTTGACCTTATTCCGACCGAAATACTGGGCGTTCGCGGGCAGCGCAACGAGGGCGGCGAGCGGAAGAAAAAGCAGGAGGAAACGGGCGAATCGGGACAGGCAGGTCATGGTGGGAACGCGTCGACGAAGGAAGGAGCCGGGGCGACGCCCGGAAGCTTCGTCTGCTGCCCGTGTACCTGCGAAAGCAGGACCCGTGGAGCAGTCGAACGGACGTCAGATAACGGTAGCGAGGCTCAAATCACAGAACGGAGGGTGAGGAAACGTCGTGAACGATGGAGGCGGCTGTTGGGCGTCGGGCGGCTACCGGACCGGGAGGCCGGACTGGAAGGCCGGACGGCGGGCCGTTTGCCACGAAACCGCACCGGGCTCCCGGAATCCATGACTTGGACTCGCCATCCCTCCCTTCGATCCTGCAGCATGTAGGGCCTAGTCGGGGATTCGTGTAGGGAGCGCCCGCGTCGCCCGCGACCCTGCAGCCGTGGGGCCGCGGAAGCGTTCTGGCCGGGGGCCATCGAACGGACCGTCGGAACCCCAGCACGAAGACGGGGGCGCTCGGGGAGCCAAACGGGCGTCGCGCTGCGTTTCGTACGGCCCGGATGTGACGGACCGGGCATCTGCCCCCGACCTCGACCCTTGCCCGAGCGCTTCTCCTGCCGTGGCGGCGTCATCGGGACGGTCCCCGAAGAGTCTCCTGAGGAGTCTCCTGAAGGATCCCGTGAGGAGCTTCTTGCTGGCGGCATCCGGCCGGGGTCGGGGGGAGGGTTCGCCAGCCCCCGTCGTCGTTACACCGGCCGCTCCCCGCCGTCGCCGCTTCCCACGGTTCCGCCCGGTGTGCGGCAGGCCGAGTCATCCACGGGCGAACGGATTGGAGGGGGAATCCTCGACGTCCTCCGAGGGACTTCCGTTTGTGTCCGGCTCTCCGGTGGTTTCGTTGACCGCATCGTCGAGGTCCGGTTCCGGTTCTTCCATTTCGAAGGCAGACGCCCGATCCGGCTGAGGCGGCGGCCTCTCGTCCGTTTCCTCGCGGCGGGCCGGACCGACGAGGGCGATCAGCCGGTCGGCCGCGCGCAGGCTGAACTGCGACATCTCCGAGACGATGATCAGGTCGTCGTCGCGAAAGACGAAGAGGGGGATGATCGAGAGATTTCCGTACTGTTCCTGCAGGTCGTCGTAGGTGTAGAACTCCTTCCGTTCGTCGTCGGGGAAGTCCGCCGACACCCGGAAGACTTTCAGTTCGTCGCCTCGTTCGACGTGGTCCTGCAGCATCTGAAAGCTGGTATGCTCGCCGAAGAGGGGGCGGCCGCGCAGGTGCCGGGGCATCTCGCCGTCGGTCTGGGCGCGGCTTTCCTGCTGGGCTCCGAGCTGGTAGATGTCGGTCGTTTCGAACACCTCCGAGAAGTGAAGCGCCGTCAGCGAGCTCACCTCGTCGTTGGGGATGGTGATGAGCAGGCGCCCGATGCCGCTCAGGTCGACTTCGTCCAGGATCGACTCCGACAGGGCGTTTCCGCGATGGGCCGGCAGTCCCTCTTCCGTCGCCTTGCGCACGTGCTCGCTGTTGCTGTCGACCATCAGGACGCGGTGGTCGAGCTGCTGTACGAAGCGCGCCACCTTGCGTACCCACGGGCTGGCCCCGATGAACAGGACGCCTTTCGGGTTGGGCTCGGCGAGGTCGAGCCAGCGCGCCAGGGGCGCTGCTGTCAGCCCGTAGACGGCCACCGTACCGACGATGACGAGGAAAACGGTCGGGACCAGCGCGTCGATCTGCTGCGGGTAGACGTCCCGGAGCTGGAAGGCAAACAGCGACGCGACCGCCGCCGCCACAATGCCGCGGGGGGCCAGCCAGCTGAGGAAAATCTTCTCCTCCCACTGCAGCTTCGTCCCCAGCGACGACAAAAAGACGGCCGCCGGCCGGACGAGCACGATGAGGATGGCGAGGAAGAGGAGAGCGTTCCAGTCGACGAATTGCAGGGCGCTCATCTCCAGGCGGGCGCTCAAGATGATAAACAGCGACCCGATGAGCAGGACCTGGAGGTTCTCCTTGAACTCGATGATGCGTTGGACGGAGGCATAGGGCTGGTTGGCGAGCGCGATGCCCATGAGGGTGGTGGTGAGCAGGCCGGACTCATGCTGCAGTTCGTTCGACACCACGAACGCGGCCACCACGATCATGAGGGTGACCGGATTGCGCAGAAAGTCGGGCACGAGGCGGCGGCTCAAGATGCCGACCAGGGCGAAGAAGCCGGCCACCCCCACGCCGAGGGCCACCACGATTTCCAGCAGCAGCCCGCGCACCACCTCTTCCGCGGCGGCGCTGAGGCCGGCGTGCACCTGCTGAGCGCTGCCGGGTTCGTTGAGCAGCAGCAGCGTTTCGAGGACGAGCACGGCCAGGATGGCGCCGACCGGGTCGATCGTAATGCCCTCCCACTTCGCCACGGTGCTGACGCGTCCCTTCGGGCGGACGTGTCGGAGCAGGGGCACCACCACCGTCGGGCCCGTGACGGTGAGGATGGCCCCCGCCAGCACCGAGAGGCTGATGTTGAAGTCGAGGAAGTAGTAGGCGGCCCCCGCCGCGCCGGCCCACGTCACCAGAACCCCCACGGTGATGAGGTTGCGCACGGCCGACCCGACCGACTGAAGCTCGGACAGGCGCAGGCTGAGGCCCCCCTCGAAGAGGATGATCCCGATCGAGACGGAGACGAAGGCAAACACCCAGTCGCCCTGCAGCGCCTGCGGATCGAGAATCCCGAGAACGGGGCCGGCCAGGAAGCCGCCCAGAAGCAGCAAGAGGATGGAGGGAAGCCGGACGCGCCAGGCCAGCCACTGCGCACCGATGCCGAGAACGACGACCGTCGTGATGTCCAGCAGGATGGATTCGGGCACGGGCCGGGTCGGGAATGCAAGGAGCAGAGACCGGCAGAGGCTAGCAGACGGACGAGCAGAGGCCGGGGAGTGCACCAGGAAGCGGTACGAAGACAGGCGGAACAGGGTCCACCGCCCCGCTCGGGTTCGAGCC
>CAKZLV010000084.1 GCA_937127285.1 uncultured Bacteroidota bacterium | reverse complement strand
ATTCACGTCCCACGATTCACGCCCCACGACTCACGTCCCACGAGTCACGACTTACGATTCACGACTTACGATTCACGAGTCACGTCCCGCGGTCATCTCGTCGAGGAGGTCGGACGGGACGCGAAGGGTGATGGCCACGCGTTCGCCCTGCGAGGAGACGGTGACGTCGTCGAGCATCTGCGCCCAGGCCGGCTTGTCCTGCGCCCGCTGCTTCGCGGCGGCGAGGGCGCCGCGCGCAACGTCGGCGACATCGTCGGGCGAGGCACCGGACTTCGGGACGAGCCACATCTGACCGTCCAGCGTTCCGTCCTCTGCCAGCGAGAAGCTCCCCGCGGCCGTCTGCACCGCCCGCCCGAGCTTGCGCATGTCGGCCGAGCCCTTCTGTGCGGAGCGGTCTCTGCCCGTGGGCGCGCCGATGTCCCGCGCAACGAACCACACGCTCTGCCCCTGCGACGCCCGGCGAACCAGGTCGTCGTCGCCGGACGCGGTGCCGCCCCGGCGGTTCAGCATGGCCGTAACGCCCGGCGTCGAGGCGGAGCCGACGATCATGTCGTCGTTGACGACCGCGAAGCTCAGCGTTCGATCTCCCCGTTTACCCCGGTCCGCCGAGGCCTCGAAAATCGTCGTCCGGTCATGCACCGTCTGGGTCAGATCGTCCCCAAAGGACGACCGCACGCTCTCCTCGATACGGTCGCGATCAAACGCGCCGTAGACGACGAAAGAAGGGGTCTCCCGGCCGTTTTCCTCCGAGACGGCCATGTACATCCGATCGATGTCCGCCGACGGGTCGATGCCGCTCTCTTCCAGGAAGTCCCGCATCCGCGCCGCCTGCTCGGACGCGCCCGCCATCGGGCCGTCCGATAGCATCTCGCGAACGCGATCCGGTCCGTTCTCCCGGAAGGACTTCAGGTCCACCATCGCCGTCATCCGGGCATTGGCGGGAAGAAGAGCTGAAGCGGATTTCGTTTCGGCGGACAGGTCCGGGGCGTCGGCCGAGTCGACGCTCGACTCGCACCCGGTTCCGAAAAACGCAACGAGAAGCGCAAGGGGAAGGACGAAGGAACGGCGGATCAAAGGGATCATGGCAGGCTGGGCGGGTTCGAGGCATCAGGTTCGCCCCAAGGCACGCAGCGCTCCGCCCGGGTGTTACAGGGGACAACCCGTGCGTGCGACGTGGGAAGGGCGAGGGAGGGGTAAGAGACGGGGAAACGCGGGGAGACGGGGCCTGGGTTGTGGGTCGTGAGTTGTGGGTCGTGAGTTGTGGGGGGCGAGCCTGTTTTTGAGACGCTGACGTCGTCAGCCGTGACCGGCGAAAGGTTCGGCTGTTCCCCATGACCCTCCCCAAATACCCGGTGCGCGTTGAGGGGCCCCTTCTAAACCTCCCGTCCAGAACGGGCCGCGTATTGTTTGTTGGCCGAGACGTCTGCCCTGTCGTCGATGTGGGCAATCGCATGGGCTGCGGCCCCCAGCTTGCCCGGCACAGACTCTCGTCCTCCAGCACTCGGTCGGGAATCGCTGCAAAGATCGCTGCAAAGAAAGGTCTGCTGTCGCAGGGAAAGCCGTCGTAGGGAAAGCCTTCGTAGGGAACGAGAGTAGACGGGGACGAGAACGCTGCCCGCGACGGGGACGATCCAATGACCCTGGACCGCCTCGGCAGCTGTCCGTCGCTACGACGACCCGGGCCTTCAGAGACGATTCGGTCTGTCCGGGACACCGGAGCACCTCAACACCCGAGAACCCCTCCCCTCCCTAAAAATCCCTCCGCTGGAAGATCCAGGCGCCGATGCCGTAGGCGGCGCCTCCGAAGAGAAGCGACGAGACCAGCGGATACCAGTCGGCGACGGCCTTTCCGCGGGCGAGGCTGGAGACGATGGTCGTGACCTCGGCGAAGTTCGGGAGCGTATGATAAAGCCCGTAGAACACTGCCCGGCTCCCGGTCGAGAGCTGCGGGGTGATCTGGTTGACGCCCGCGAGAACGAGCGAGACGAAGATGAGTCCGTAGGTGACGATGAGCGACAGCGCGGTGCTCTCCGTCCACGTCCCGATCAGCACCACGACGCCGTACATCACCGCGAAGAGTCCGACGACGAGGAAGATGGCCAGGAGGAACTGCGGATTCCAGACGCCCGACTTGATCGACATCAGCAGCCACACGCCGCCCAGCAGGTACACGACGAGCCCGAGCATCGTCCCCCACACGCCGGCGACGTGCCCGCCGAGCAGCTTCCAGCGCGCCATGGGCTTCGACAGGAGCAGGTCGATGTGCCCTTCGTCGACGAGCGTGGTGAACAAGGGCGCCGAGGCGAACAGGGCCAGCAGAATCCCGATCCAGTAGGCCGCCCCGGCCACGACGGACTCGATGGCGAAGACGAGCTGTTCGAGCGAGATCTGCGCCTCCTCACTCTGCCCGAAGAGACGGACGCTCGCGAGCGAGCCGTCCACTACATCGAGGTTGAGGGCAAAGGCGACGCTGATAAGGACGAGCGAGCTGACGGCAAACAGGCCGATCACGACCTTCTTCGCCCACAGTTCGCGCATCGTGAGGAGAAGGATGCCGGAAAACGAAATCATGTGCGGTGCCGACGTGTGCTGGGTGAAGAAACGGGCGGGAGGCTGGAAGTGGCAGACCTCGGATCAACCATTGGGGGATGCCGGCTCCGATTCGCCGGCCGCCTCCGGTTTCTCCGTCGTCCCGACCACGTCAATGAAGTAGTCTTCGAGCGTTTGCCGCAGGGGCTGGACGGACTCCAGTTCGACGCCCGCGCTCCGCAGCCGGTCGAGGATCCCGTTCAGTCCGGCCCGGTCCTCCGTCTGAGCGTGATAGCGGTGGAGTCCCTCCTCGGCCGCCGGTTCATCCGCCCGGCGAAGCCTGCCGTCCAGTTCGTGAAGAGTTTCATCCGGGATGGGCGTGGCCACGATGTCGTACACCCGCTCGACGGCCGTCAGCTTTTCCGTCGTTCCCTGCCGGACGACCGTTCCGTCCTGCAGAATCGCCACGCGGGAGCAGACCTTTTCGACTTCGGAGAGGAGATGGGAGTTGAGAAACACGGTCGTCCCCCGATCCCGCAGCCACAGGAGCAGATCCCGGATGTCGCGCCGCCCCACCGGGTCGACCCCGTCGGTCGGCTCATCCAGAAACAAGAGGTCGGGCTCGTTCAAAAGCGCCTGCGCGATGCCGAGACGCTGGGCCATTCCCTTTGAAAACCCGCGCACCTTCGAGCCGCTGCGCTCCGCGAGTCCGACGCGATCGAGCAGCTCCGGGATGCGCTCCGCCCGGTCGGCCGACGAGACCCCGGCCATGCGACCGTAGATGTGCAGGACCTGCTCGGCCGTCAGGAATCCCGGAAATTCGTGATCCTCCGGCAGATAACCCAGCCGCTCTCGCGCCGCGGGCGTCGTCGACGGAACGCCGAAGAGGGCGGCCTCTCCCGAGGAAGCGTGAACCACGTCGAGGAGGATCTTGACCATCGTCGACTTGCCGGCGCCGTTCGGGCCGAGCAAGCCGAAGATCGTTCCCGGCGGAACCGAGAGCGTCACGCCGTCGAGAGCACGGACGCTCTCGCGTCGAACGAGCCCGCTCCGGTAGGTTTTGGTGAGGTTCGTGACCGAAACGGCAGGGGCGTCAGGCATCAACGGCGGGCGATTGCAAGGAAAGGGTGGCGGGCATCGGGCGGCACATCCTGCACAACGGAGAGCAACCCTTCATCGTTACGTCCGCCGTCCCGCCTCACCAGCCTGTGCTCGTGCGACCTTCACTCGAGGACTCGTCCGGAGCCGGACCGGCCCCAACGGGGCGAACGGTCACTTCCGCCAGCCCCATCCGCACGATGCCCAACTCCCGCGCCGCCCGCTTCGACAGGTCGATGATCCGCCCCGCTTTGAACGGCCCCCGGTCGTTGATGCGGACGACGACCGATTCGCCCGTTTCGATGCGGCTCACTCGCACCTCCGTTCCGAAGGGAAGCGAACGGTGGGCGGCGGTCATCTTGTCGTGGCGGTAGGTTTCACCGTTGGCCGTCTGGCGACCGACGAACTTATCGGCGTAGTAGCTCGCCGTCCCCCGCTGCTCGGAGGCGACCGGCCCGTCCCCGGCCCCGGCCGACCGGCCGCCGGTGCAGGCGACGAGAACGCCGACCGCGACGACGGCAACCAGAACATGAAGAGCCCGGACCACCCGATGACGGGAGCCGAGGCCACCGTGCAGAGAAAAGCACCAGGCCGAATCCGAAAGCCGAGAACGTCGATCCATGAGTGCGGGGTTGGAAGCGGAAATCAAGAGGATCCGGAGAACGAGAACCGTGGGAACGAATCCGGGGACACCTTCCCCGGCGCCGCTGTGTGCGAGCGCAAATACGGTACCGAATCGCTGCATCAACGGTGCGAGGCATCGGCGGTGCGAGGGGCTGAATGCGGAACCGGGATGTCTCGGTCCAGCACCGACCGCCGTCGGCGCCGGCGACCTCACGACTGCGCACCCTCGCGTGCATCGGACGCCGCATCGTTGCGGTCCAGGCGTGCGAGAAGTCGCCGGGCAAAGCCGGAGCCGTGCTCCGCCTGCCACTCCGCCAGCAGACGGCGGCTTTCTTCTCTTCGGACTCCGGCGACGAATCGCGGGAGGGTGCCTGCGGGTGCGCGGCTCGGCCGCATGCGTCCGACAGCACCGTTCTCGGGCGCTTCGAGGGCGTACACGACGGCGTCGATGCCGCCTTCCACTGCAGCGCCGAGGCACATCGCACACGGCTCCAGGGTCGTGACGAGGACCACGCCGCTCCGGTCGGGAAGATCCGATCCCGCGGCATCCTCCAGGGCTTCGATCTCGGCATGGCGGGTGTAGGAGCCCGTTTCTCGGGCCCGGTTGCATCCTCTCCCGAGAATCGTACCGTCGCCGTCCACCACCACGCTCCCGATCGGGATCTCTCCCGCCTCGCCTCCCTTCCGGGCCGCGGAGAGGGCTTCCTCCATCCACTTCAGGAGCTGCTCGCTCGCAAGCGAGACGGTCTGCGGACCCAGCTGCCGAAGCACGTTATCCGTCTCGTCGGCCAGCGCCTGCATCGACGCCTCGACGCGGCGCGCCCCGGCCGCGCGGAAGGGTTCGGCCTCAAACGGACCGTCCGGTACCGCAGCCGCCGTCAGCCCGAGGCGAAGCACGGGCCCGAGCGCATCTCCGCGCCGCAGAGCGTGCGGGGACGAGACGATCGCCGCAGCCTCCCCCGCTTCCACGCCGAGTCGATTGAGGGCGTCGCGAACGACCTTCTCCGGAAGCGCACCGGCCGCCTCGTCCTCCCCGGCATGAACGAACGCATCAGCCGATTCGTCTGGATCGAACCCGGCCGCCTCCGTGAGCACCGTGGCGGTTTCTTCGCCGAGCCCCGTGACGACGGCCGTTCGGATCCCGCGGTCGTGGAGCGTCTGCAGCAGGTCGGGCACGCCGTCCCGCAGCCGCCGGCCCTCCGTCGCAACCAGCTGGCGAAAGACCTCCGCCTGCCGGACGCCGATCCGCGGGCCGTACCGGCGACGCGGCCCGGACCCGGTTGCTCTCCGCAGGATCTCCGCCTCCGGCCGGCCGATCTCCGCCTGCATCCGCCGGGCCGGAACCTGCACCCCGCGCGCGTCCAGCACCGTTGCCCAGGCCCGGGCGTGCAGGGCATTCGCGGCCGTGCAAACGCCGTCGAGCGGGAGGAGAAGGCCGTCGATGGACATCGGGCGATCGGGCGGCGGATGACGAGAGAGTGTCGGTGCTCGAACACGAGCCATACGCCCCGTCCCGACGCACGTTCGTGGACACCGCGGTCCGTTTGTTGGCAGGGATTGTTGGCAGGGACCACCGGCTGCCGTGCCATGTTGAGCATCCCCGCCGACTCTTCCGAACGACCCCTGCCGTTCATGTTCTCCGACCTGACCGTTCTCGAACTCGCCAGCGTCCTCGCCGGGCCCAGCGTCGGCCAGTTCTTCGCCGAATGGGGCGCCACTGTCATCAAGGTCGAAAACCCCCGAACCGAGGGGGACGTCACGCGGCGGTGGACGACGCCGAAGAATGGCGGTGAAACCGAATCACCCGGCGACGAAGACGACCGGTCGGCCTACTTCTGCGCGTGCAACCACGGCAAGCAGTCGCTCGCCCTCGACCTCTCGACGGGCGACGGGCGGGCGCTCCTGCACGACCTCGTCGAAGACGTTGATGTCGTCCTCGCCAGTTTTCGGTCCGGCACGGCCGAGGCCCTCGGTGCCGACTACGAAACGCTCTCCGACCTCAACCCCGCTCTTCTCTACGGCCACGTCACCGGCTACGGCCCCGCCGACGAGCGGCCCGGCTACGACGCCGCGATCCAGGCCGAGAGCGGCCTCATGTCGATCAACGGCCTGGCCGACGGCCCGCCGATGAAACTCCCCGTCGCGCTGATGGACGTCCTCGCCGCCCACCAGCTCAAGGAAGGACTCCTGATGGCCCTCCTGCGCCGCGAGCGCACCGGCGACGGCGCCTACGTACCGGTCTCCCTCCTGCAGGCAGCGGTGAGCGGACTCGTCAACCAGGCGACGAACTACCTCGTCGGCGACCACGTCCCCCGCCGCATGGGTTCTCGGCATCCGAACATCGCTCCGTACGGCACCGCCTACGAAACCTTCGACGACCGCGCCGTCGTCCTCGCCGTCGGCACCGACCGGCAGTTCGAGGCGCTGTGCCACATCATCGGCACCGAAGCGCTCCCGCAGAACCCCAACTTCGCCACCAACGAAGCGCGTGTCGAACACCGCGATGTCCTCGAGCGCGTTCTCACCGTCCGCATCCGCCAGATGGAGGCCGCCCCCCTCCTCGATGCCCTCGAAGAGGCTCGCGTCCCCGCCGCCGAAGCCCGCAGCATCGACGCCGTCTTCGACCAGCCCGCCGCCGACGCGATGGTTCTGCGCCCCGAAGACGATCTCGCCGGACTCCGACAGTCGGCGTTCGCCCTCGATTCATCCCGGCACGGGTCTCCGAAGGATTCCGGGAAGAACCCCGCGGACGGCGCTCCGGCCGACGGCCCCGACCGGGTCTCCACCGGTTCGGCCTCACCCGGATCGGCGGTTGCTCTCGCCCCCGCCCCGCACTACGCAGAGCACACCGCCAGCCTTCTCCAGCAGCGCGGATTCCGCCCCGCCGACATCCACACCCTCGCCGACAACGGCGTCATCGACCTGCCCGAAACCGTGGGGTCCAACTGATCCTTCTCGCCTGAACGGCCAATTTTCAATCTTCAATTCTCAATTTTCAATGATCAGTGGTCCTCCCCCCACGTCCGGGTGTGGTCGAAGATGTAGGTGGCGAGCTGGTCGATGGCGACGCGGTCCTGCTCCATCGTGTCGCGATCGCGCACGGTCACCGTCTGGTCGTCGAGCGTGTCGAAGTCGACGGTGATGCAGAAGGGCGTGCCCG
>CAKZLV010000083.1 GCA_937127285.1 uncultured Bacteroidota bacterium | reverse complement strand
TCGATGGAGCGAACCGGAGGATCGGCGTCGTACTGGACGCGGACGGGCTGATCGGTCCGGGCGGTAAACGAGCCGTCGTACTCGCGAACCGGCACGACGAGGCGGTCGCCGACGCGAATGATGGACCCGCGGATGTCGTTGAGGCGCTGCAGGCGACCGGTGGAGGTGCCGAACATCTGGGCGATCTCCGAGAGCGTGTCGCCGCGCTTCACGCGGTAGGTCGTCGCCGGGCGCTTCTTGGAGGCGGGCAGCTCGGCGAAGTTGAGCGCGAACTGGGGATAGCTGCCGAGGGGCAGGCGCAGCTGGTAGCCGTCGCGCGAGGGCGGCAGGGTCGAGCGGCGAAGCTCCGGGTTCAGGGCGCGGATGACGCTGCGCTCCGTTCCTGCGAGGTCGGCAATCTCTCCGAGCGACAGCATGCTGCCCGGCACCCACACGTAGTCGTAGGCGTAGGTGGGAGCTGGACGGGCCGGGTCGATGCCGTAGGCCTCCGGGTTGGAGGCGATCAGCGTCGTGGCGATGAACATCGGGACGTAGCCGCGCGTCTCGCGGGGCAGCCGGTCGTACACGTCCCAGTACGTCGGGTCGGGCTCGCTGCTGCGCCGGACGGCCCGGCTCACGCAGCCGCCGCCGCAGTTAAAGGCGGCAAGCGCCAGCTGCCAGTCGCCGAACCGGTCGTGCAGGTCCTTCAGGTGCCGGGCGGCGGCGCGGGTGGCCTTCTCCGGATCCTGCCGTTCGTCTACCCAGGCACCCACCTCCAGATCGTACATCTTGCCCGTTCCCCGCATAAACTGCCACATCCCGACGGCGCCTGCCCAGCTTCGCGCCCGAGGGTTGAGCCCGCTCTCGATCATTGCCAGGTAGCGCAGTTCCTGCGGCACGCCCTCTTCCTCCAGCACGTGGTTGATCATGGGGAAGTAGGTCTGCGACCGCTGCAGCCACTGGTCGATGTGCTTCGACGGCGTTCGCTGCAGGTACTCCATGCTCTGCTTCACGAGCCGGTTCATCGTGAGCGGGATCCGGGTGTCCAGCTCGCGAGCATCCTCCGGCATCATCACGTCTTCCAGCAGCGGCTCGTCCACTCCTTCGAGAGTGGAGAACAGCTCGGCGCGAACCCGGAAGATATTGGCCCGGGCGGTCACCATGGAGTCGGGGTCGGTCCCGTACTCATGAAAGCGGCGGTACTCGGCGGTCAGGCCCCGGTACACCTCCCGCACCGGTTTGCGCTCGATCGCTTCGGGGGAGGCCTGCAGCAAGGCGGCCAGCTCGGCCATCGCCTGATTGAGAAGACGCCCGGTTTTCGCGGAATCCCCGGCGGCAGCCAGAAGCTCGGCCTCGAGGCGGTAAAGACGAACGACCCGCGGATCCAGGCGGCTCGTGTCGACCGGCGCATCGACCGTGTCGGCGTCGGCCTGCACCTGCGCCTCCGGTTCCGAGGCGTCCGAGGATCCGGACAGGGTCTCGCACCCGGTAAGAAACAGACCGAGAACGAGAAGGGTAGCGAAAGCGGAGCGAGCCTGGTAGGCCATGAAAGCGGGCGGGTCAGCAGGAGCGAGAGGACGTGCAGAGCGGTACGGTTCGGGACGGGCCGTGCGGCGCGGAAGCAGGCGGGCGCACCGCCCGTTTCCCGACGGTGGGAATGGTGTATGTAACAGCAAACACTGCTCCGGGTCAAGCCCGACGGGGAAGGGCCGGCCGGAGTTCGCGTCGGATTTCTTGCCGACCGGTTCCCCGATGCCGAGCGATCCGGGTCTTACCGACGGGTCTTACGGGGCGGAACGGTCCGGGCCGACGCTCTCCTGGATCAGCTCCAGAATGCGGCGGTATTCGTCCGTCCAGCTCGAAGGCTCCTCGAACCCGTGGCCCTCGACCGGATAGAGGGCGAGCTCCCAGTCTTCCTTCCCGAGTTCGATGAGCCGCTGGGTGAGGCGAAAGATGTCCTGCGGCTGCACGTTCGTGTCGACGAGTCCGTGCGGCATCAGGAGCGGGTCCTCCAGTCCGTCGGCATGATAGATGGGAGAGGAGCGGGCGTAGGCGAGGGAGTCCGTCTGCGGGGTGTTCAGGATGTTCGAGGTGTAGACGTCGTTGTAGTGCGCCCAGTCGGTTACCGACCGCAGCGCCGCCCCGCCGCCGAATCGGTCGGGGGCGGTGAAGAGCGCCATGAGCGTTATGAATCCGCCGTACGACCCGCCGTAGATGAACTGCCGCTCCGGGCCGATGCCTTCACGGGCTTCGAGCCACCGGGAGGCATCCACGTAATCCTGCAGGTCGCGTCCGCCCATGTGGCGATAGATGGCCGTTCGCCAGTCGCGCCCGTATCCGGCCGAGCCCCGGTAGTCGACGTTCACGACCGTGTAGCCGAGATCGGTCAGCAGGTTGTGAAACATGTATTCGCGGAAGTACGGCGCCCAGTTGTCGCCCACGTTCTGGAGGTAGCCCGCGCCGTGGACGAAGAGAACGGCGGCGCCGTTCGGGTCCTCCGGCCGAAAGATGTGCATCGGCACGTCGACGCCGTCGGAGGCCTCGAACTCCACGATCTCGGGATCGCGCCAGTCGTAGCTGGACCACGCGTCGGCGGGCGAGGCGGTGACGCGGGTCCTGTCGATGTTCGAGTCACCGTTCGGGACGGCCTCCTGCAGGTAGACGTCCGGCGGCCGGTTCGTCGCGCGGTAGAGGAGCCCGAGCGTCCGGCCGTCCGGAGAGACGGCGGCCGTATACGAGCCGCCCGGTTCGGTACGCTGCACGGGCTCGCCGCCGTCGGCCGGCATCCGGTAGATCCCCCACTGGTGGGGCGAGAACCGGTTGGCCCGGAAGATCCAGGTCCCGCCGTCGCGGGAGAGGCGCGCGTTCTCGACCTCCCACTCGCCGCTCGTCAGCTGCGTCGTCTCGCCCGAGGCGACGTCGACGGTGTAGAGGTGGCTGTAGCCGGTCGCCTCGTTCTGGAAATAGAACCGTTCGCCGTCCGGCATCCAGCCGACGGTTCCCGGTCCGCCGTACGATCCGATGCCGGGGCCGCCGATCCAGGCCTCGTCCTGCTGGCGGTCGAGCACCGTGAGATCGCCGGATTCGGGATCGAGGCGCGCGATCCAGCGGTCCTTGTTGTCGTCGGCGCGCACAACGAGGACGGCCTCGTCGCCGTCGGGGCTCCAGTACGGCCCGTAGCTGTAGAGGGCGCGCTTCGCCTCCGAGGAGTCCATCTCCACGCCTTGCTCCTGCCGGTAGGCCGGAATCTCGTAGGCGCCCGGAAGCTGGTGCAGGTTCACCTCGACGGTGGTGTCTCGCTTCAGGTCCTGCATGTACAGGGAGAAGCCCTCCGGGGCGATGCCGACCTTCGGGCGGGCCTGCTCCGGCTCGGCGAAGCCGGAAAGGGTGACGTAGTCGGCCACGAGCGTCGGATCGGCGTCGGCGGGTTCGGTTGTCACGGTAAAGGAGGCGAAGCGGCCGGTGGGGGCCAGCGAGAGCTGTCCGAGGTCGCCTTCGCCGTAATGAAACGTCGGCGGCGGATCGTCGGCCTGGCGGTCGCGCTTTTCCGCCGTTTCGGCCTCGTCCTGGCGCTCTTTTTCCCGGCGAAGCGTTTCGAAAAGAGCCGTCTGCTGCTCTTCGAGGAAGGCTTCCTGCGGGGTCGGGTCGGGGTCCTCGTCGGCCTCTCCTGCGTGCAGATCCGTCAGCTGCCGCCGGAGGCCGGTCGCCAGGTCGAGGCTGTGCAGGTTGCCGTCGCGGGTGAAAACGACGCGGCCGCCGTCCGGCGAGAAGCGCGGGTCGGACTCCCGGACGGGCGTGTCCGTCAGCCGCGTGGTTTCGCCGGTCTCCCGGTCGTACACGTAGAGGTCGCCGTCGTCGGCGAAGACCATCTGCTCCTGGTCGGCGGTGTAGACGTGCTCGCCGTGGTGCCAGCCGTCGAAGAACGGAAGGGGAGAGCGCCGGTCGGCGGGAGCGACTTTTTGCGGTTCGCCGCCGCTGCGGGGGACGACGTAGAGCGAGTCGCTCGTAAACTGTCCCTCCGGATTCCAGTCGAAGTAGAGCCGGTTGCCGGAGGCGTGCCACCGCAGATCGTCCGGCCAGTCTCCAACCCACTCCTCGGGCTCCTGCATGATCTGAGCGACGGACAGCGTCGAGGTGTGCTCGGGCGTCGTGTCGGCCGGTTGCGCGACGGCCGCTGCAGGAACCCCGCCGAGAAGCGTGGCGGCGAGGAGGAGGCGGAGAATGGACATGGGCGTGAAGAGAGACGGCGCGGGAATGAGCACGGGTGAACGGATAACGTAGGGGATGGCGGGTGAAAGGTCGAGAGCGGGCGGCGGCAAGGTCGTCTGCCGGGCCCGGCCGCTGCTGGGTCAGCCGGTCATTGTGTCCGCATCGCGTCAAAACGAAGGAGGGATCGAGCGAAGGCGAACACTCGACCCGGTGGTGCGTTTCTGCTATTCGATATTTATTACTGTACTCCACCACCAAACCGACACAACGCTGTGGGACAAGCGAAGGAAGGAGACGAGGTTCAAGTCCACTACACCGGCAAACTTGAAGACGGAACGGTCTTCGACACGTCGCAGGACGGTGACCCGCTCAGCTTCACGATCGGCGAGAACCGGGTGATTCCCGGATTTGAGTCGGCCGTGGTTGGCATGGAGCCGGGCGACACGAAGACGACGGAAATCGAGCCGGAGCAGGCGTACGGCGAGCACCGTGACGACATGGTGATGGAGCTCGACCGCGACCAGATTCCGGAGAACGTCGAACCGGACGTCGGTCAGCAGCTGCAGCTTCGCCTGGAGAACGGACAGACCGTGCCGGTGCTGATTACGGCCCTCGGCGAAGAGACGGTCACCATCGACGCCAACCACCCGCTGGCCGGTCGGACGCTGATCTTTGAGATTGAGCTCATCGACGTGTCGGCCAATGGTGCGAGCGGAAGCACGGAGGCGGGCGGAGGCAACATCGTCACCCCGTAGTTGGGCCGCCGGTGCCGCCCGGACCCCGACAGTTCGGCGGCGGTTTCCGGATGCCTGCCCCGTTCCTCCATGCACCGACGCGGTGCGGAGAAACGACTGGTCGCGCTCCTGCACGGTTGCTTCGTGCAGGAGCGCGTTTGTGTTTTCTGATGCCCGGCGCCATCTGCTCCGGCGCCATCCGCTCCGGCGCGTTCATCTCGCTCTCGGCAGCTCCCGGCTCCTGCTTGCGGTTCCCACCTTCGGCTTTTGCGTCCGCTCCGGATCCCGCCGAGAGCCCTCTCGGAGGGGCTTCAAATCGAGATAAGAAACCGAAAACGAAGAATCTTCGACCCGTCCTGCTCGTGACACAGGTGAAGAGTGCAGCAAGTCTTTCCATCCCCCGAACAATTTCGACGTGCCATGCAAGTAGCCGATTCAACCTCTCCCGACGCCCCGGTGGACGGTAGCCGGCGGCTGTACAATTTTTCCGCCGGCCCGGCCACCCTCCCGGTGGAGGCGTTGCAGGAGGCGAAAGACGAGCTTCCGGTATTCGACCACACCGGCGCCTCGGTCATGGAGATCAGCCACCGCTCGCCGGCCTACGACAAGGTCGAAGAGTCCGCCCGCGATCATATCAAGACGCTCTTGGACCTCGACGACGACTGGAACGTCCTCTTTCTGCAGGGCGGCGCGTCGATGCAGTTTCACCAGGTGCCGCTGAACTTCATCCCGGAGGGCGGCTCGGCCGACTACGTCGTGACCGGCCGCTGGGGCCGCAAGGCCATTAAGGAGGCGCGCATCGTCGAGGATGCACGAGAGGCAGCCTCCAGCAAAGACGACGACTTCAGCCACATCCCGGACGTGGAGACCTGGGACCTCGACCCGGATGCGGCCTACGTGCACGTCACCACAAACGAAACGGTCAACGGCAACCAGTTCTCCGACGACCCGGTGCTGGACGTCCCGGTCGTCACGGACGCCTCCAGCGAAATGCTGGGCCGCCCCATGAACCTGGAGGGCTACGGCCTCATCTACGCCGGCGCCCAGAAGAACATCGGCCCGGCGGGCGTCACCATCGTTCTCGTGCGCGACAGCTTCCTGGAGCAGAAGAACGACGGGCTCCCGACGATGCTCGACTACGGAACGCACGCCCGCAAGCGGTTCAACACACCGCCGGTCTTCCCGATCTACATGGTGGAGAAAGTCACGCGCTGGCTCATCGACCTCGGCGGCATTGACGCCATCCACGCCATCAACCAGCGCAAGGCGAAGATGCTCTACGACAAGATCGACGCGACCGACTTCTACGTCGGCACCGTCGAGCCGGAAGATCGCTCGATCATGAACGCCACCTTCCGCCTGCACGACGAGGATCTGGAGCCGCTCTTCATCAAGAAGGCGGAAGAGCGGGGCCTGATGAGCCTGAAAGGGCACCGGACGGTCGGCGGCATGCGGGCCTCGATGTACAACGCGCTTCCGGTGGAGGCCGTCGAGTTGCTTGTCGACTTCATGGATGAGTTCGAACGGACGCACGGCTGAGGCCGGACTGCGTCGACGGCCCTCCCCGTGACCCGCCCGTGATTCACCCGTGACTGGCCGCGGGTTCGCCCCGGACGCGGGGGCCGCACAGCGGGTCGTGGATCTTCGCGAGGATCCACGACCCGTTTTCTGTTGTCCGACAACTCCTGGCACCGCTTCCGGAGCGGAGCGGCGGGGGCGTAACATTCGTGTTGGAAGTTGTGACGGATTCTAGAAATAGGCACGGCGCTCCAAACGTTCGCACCGCTTGATCCGTCCATTCGTTGTTGCCGGGCGACACTTGCTCTGGATGCCCGCCATCCGGTCCAGCTCGAGAGGGGGCGATCCGGGACGGTACGGCCTTCGCCTTCGTCGATTTTTTTGGATTCAACCCATCCCACCATGGCCTTCACGATCGGAGTTCCCCGAGAAACCCAGCAGGGCGAAACCCGCGTCGCGCTGATCCCGTCCGTTGCCGAGCGGATGCGGAAAACGCTGGACGGGGTGGAGGTGCGCGTGGAAGAGGGGGCCGGGGCGCAGGCCTATCACGACGATGCTGCGTACGAAGCGGCCGGATGCGAGACCGTCGACCGGGACGACGTGTTTGCGGCCGACGTTCTGGCCAAGGTCGCTCCGCCATCGAGCGACGAAGTCGCGCGGCTGTCGGAGGGGCAAACCATCGTGGGCTTTTTGAGTCCGCTGGACCGCCCGGACACCGCGCGGCGGCTGGCGACGGCCGGGGTGACCTCGCTGGCGATGGAGCTCGTCCCCCGCATCTCCCGGGCGCAGAACATGGATGCGCTCTCGGCGATGAGTTCGCTGGGCGGATACCGGGCGACGATCCGTGCGGCCGAGCAGCTGCCGAAGTTCTTTCCGCTTCTTACCACGGCGGCCGGGACGATTCGCCCCGCTCAGGTTCTCGTTCTCGGTGCGGGCGTGGCCGGGCTGCAGGCCATCGCCACCGCGAAGCGCCTGGGGGCGAAGGTGTTTGGCTACGACATCCGCGACGCCACGCAGGAAGAAGTCGAGAGCCTCGGGGCTACGTTCGTGGAGCTGACGGTCGACATCGGCGACCAGGAAGACGAGGGCGGGTATGCCAAAGAGCTGGAGAAGGAGAAGCAGGAGCGCCAGCCCGAACTGCTGCAGCCGCACATCGCCGATGCCGACGTGGTGATCTCCACGGCCCTGATTCCGGGTCGCCCGGCGCCGCTGCTCATCAACGAGGCGGCCGTCGACGCCATGGACGCCGGCTCGGTGATCGTCGACCTCGCCGCTGCCAACGGAGGCAACTGCGTGCACACCGAGGCCGGAGCGACCACCCGGGTGAGCGATGTCACCATCCTCGGGCCGACGAACCTCCCGGCCGAGATGCCGGTGCATGCCAGCCAGCTCTACGCCAAAACGGTGTCCTCCCTCATCGAAGCGTTTAGCGAAGACGGCCGGTTCACCCCCGACTTCGACGACGAGATCGTTGATGAGGCCTGCCTGACCCACGCCGGCGAGGTTCGCAACGAGCGCGTTCGCGGCCTCCTCACCGAAGAAGCCTAAGCCGCTCGGAGAAGGGGCCCCGGAGAAGATCGGCACGGCCCCCGCATCCGCTCACCCCGGCCCCGCCCGGAAGGAGCAGACCTGGAAGGAGCAGACCCGGAAGGAGATCGAAGCAGTCTACCGCCCAACCACCAACCCCCAGATCGAGAATGCTCAACAACATCATTATTTTTGTGCTGTCTGCGTTCGTCGGGACCGAGATCCTGAGCAAGGTCCCGCAAACGCTCCACACGCCGCTGATGTCCGGGGCCAACGCGATCAGCGGGATCACGATCGTCGGAGCGCTGGTAGCGGCCGGAATGGCCGGCGGCCAGTGGGCGACCTGGATTGGGTTCGGCGCGCTCGTCGTAGCGACGATTAACGTCGTCGGGGGCTTTCTCGTGACCGACCGGATGCTGAAAATGTTTGCCAAGAAAGAGCGGGGCGCTGCGAACGTCGACGCCGCCCAGGTCAACGGTCGGCCGTAGCCGTGTCCTCCCAGCCGATCTCTGGGGGAGCCTTTCCTCCACGGCTGCCCGTCTCCACCGTGCTCCCGGTTGGCAGGCTCGCCGCCCGGTCTTCTTCATCCTCTGAACGCAGACCCCACCATGGAAACCGCAGTCATCGATCTTGCCTACCTCGCCTCGGCCGTCCTCTTCATCTTCGGCCTGAAGCGAATGCAGTCGCCCGTCACGGCGCGTTCCGGCAATGCGCTGGCCTCGGGCGGAATGTTCGTCGCCGTCGTCGCCACCCTCTTTCTGTACGACATTCTCTCCTGGCCGATGATGATTGCCGGCGTGGTGCTGGGCGGCGGAATCGGGGTATGGTTGGCGAGGACGGTCGAAATGACGTCGATGCCCGAACTGGTGGCGGTCTTTAATGGCTTCGGGGGCCTCGCCTCGGCGCTCGTGGCCGGGGCCGAACTCGGGCAGTACGTCGAAGGGTCGGCCATCGATCAAGACCCGTTTACCGGCGTCATCGCCCTCACCGTCGGGCTCTCGATTCTCATCGGGACGGTGACCTTCAGCGGAAGCATCGTCGCGAACGGCAAGCTCTCCGGCTGGCTCTCCGGCAACCCGACGTCGTTCCCGGGGATGCGCGTCGTCACGGTCGTCTTGCTGGGCGGGGCGATTGCCGCCATCGCGTTCTTGATTCTGCAAGCGACCGGGGCGGCGGCCGGAAGCCTCTTTCCCTCGCCGGCCGATCCGGTCGTGTATGCGGCGGCAGGACTGGCCGCAGCGGCCCTTCTTCTCGGCGTCTTTCTCGTGATTCCCATCGGCGGGGCGGATATGCCCGTCGTGGTTGCCCTTCTGAACTCCTACTCGGGCCTCGCGGCGTCGGCGACCGGCTTCGTGCTGGACAATACGGCCCTGATCGTGAGCGGCACGCTCGTCGGCGCGGCCGGACTGATTCTGACGGTCATCATGTGCGACGCCATGAATCGTTCGCTCGCCAACGTCATGCTGGGCGGCTTCGGCGGCGACGGCGCGACCGGCGGGCCCGACATCCCCGAAGGGAAGACCGTCAACGAGACGTCGCCGGACGACACTGCCATCCTGCTCAGCTACGCGGAGCGCGTCATCATCGTGCCCGGGTACGGGCTGGCCGTGGCGCAGGCGCAGCACGAACTGCGCGAGGTGGCCGACCTGCTGGAAGAACAGGGCATCGAGGTGAAGTTTGCCATCCACCCGGTGGCCGGACGCATGCCCGGGCACATGAACGTGCTGCTGGCCGAGGCCAACGTGTCCTACGACAAGCTCTACGAGATGGACGAGGTCAACAGCGAGTTCCCGTCGACCGACGTCGCTCTCGTCGTCGGCGCCAACGACGTCGTGAACCCGGCGGCCCGCGAGGACGAGGGCAGCCCCATCTACGGCATGCCGATCCTCAACGTCGACGAGGCGCAGACGACCATCGTCATCAAGCGCAGCCTCAGCCCCGGCTACTCCGGCGTGCCGAATAACCTCTTCTACCGGGACGGCACGAAGATGCTCTTTTCCGACGCCAAAGAAGCCATCGCCGGCATCGCCGACGAGATCAAGACGCTCCAAGAAGCATGATTCCAAGAAGCATGATGGGATTGAGGTCTACCGACTCGGGTGAAGGGAGGCTCGTTTGAGCGCCACGACCCGACCGGATCGCCGCCGACTCCCCAACCCACAACCCCCAACGCACAACCTGCAACCCACACCCCCCACCCCCTTACGCTTCCGCCTTTTCCCGGCGCATCCGTTCCAAGAGGGGGCGCAGGTCGTTCCAAATCGTCTCGGCGACGCGACGCTGTCCGGTGGCGTTCGGATGGATCCCGTCCGATTGCATGAGGCGCTCCACCCCGCCGACGCCTTCGAGGACAAAGGGAATGAGCGTCACCTGATCGTAGCGGTCGGCCACCGACGGATAGACCTCGCGAAACCGGCGGGTGTAGTCGGGCCCCAGGTTCGGCGGGATCTGCATACCGGCCAGCAGGACGCGGGCATCCGGGTACCGGGCCAGCGTCGAGTCGATGATGGCCGACAGGTTCTTGCGGGTTGCGGCCGGATCGACGCCCCGGAGGCCGTCGTTGCCGCCCAGTTCGAGAAGAAGGACATCCACCGGTTGGCGAAGCAGCCATCCGATGCGGCTTCGCCCGCCCGCGGTGGTCATGCCGCTCTCGCCGGCGTTGCGGATGCGAACGGCCCATCCCAGCGAGTCGGCCTTTTGCTGCAGGAGGGCCGGAAAGGCGGGGGCATCGTTGGGCAACCCGTAGCCGGCGGCGATGCTGTTTCCGAGGACGAGAACCTGGAGCGCCGTTTCGCGTGCCGACCCGTTCGTCGAGGGCGACGCGGAGCTCGTCGCCGGGCCCCCGTTCGACGGTGCCGCTGCCGTGTCGGGCGTCTCCGCATCCTGCGGCACCGCTCGATTGGAACGATCTTGACCGCAACCGGACAGGCATAGAACCAGGATGCCGACGAACAGGTACAGACGCGATATGCACATGTGGGGCAACGGGCAGTCACAAAGAGCCGACGGTATCCGTGAACCTGCCGGTCGACCACACGGTTTCGACGGCCGGATGCGATGATCGAGCCGCGGTTCGGATCTCGATGCCCCGCTGCCGGCATGCCCCCTCGCTTCTCTCCGAAAGACCCTCGTTGTTTCTGTGAGCGTTCTTGCTGTTGAGCATCTCACCAAGACCTTTCCCAGCGGCGGTCGCACCCTCACCGTGCTTGACGACGTGTCGTTTTCGGTTTCAGAGGGCGAGACCTGCTCCATCGTCGGTCCCTCCGGAAGCGGCAAGACGACGCTGCTCGGTCTTTGTGCCGGTCTCGACCGTCCGACGAGCGGGCGCGTCACCCTCTGCGGGGTCGATCTGACGCCGCTGGACGAGGACGAGCGGGCAGACGTTCGCAACCGCCACGTCGGGTTTGTTTTCCAGACGTTCCGGCTTTTGCCGACGCTCACGGCCGTCGAGAACGTCATGGTACCGGCCGAACTGCAGGGGGCGGCCGATGTGCGCTCTCGAGCCGCGGACCTGCTGGACCAGGTGGGGCTTGGAGACCGGCTGGACCATTACCCGTCCCAACTCTCCGGTGGGGAGCGTCAGCGCGTAGCCATGGCGCGGGCGTTCATCAACCGTCCCCGCATCCTCTTTGCGGATGAGCCGACCGGCAACCTCGACACCGAGACGGCTGCGCGCATCGAGGACCTTCTCTTCGACCTCAACCGGACGGCCGGCACGACGCTCGTGCTCGTCACGCACGACCTCGAACTCGCCGACCGCACCGAGCGGGTGCTCACGCTCCGCGGCGGAGCCCTCGAAGCCGACGAACTCCGCGAGGCGAAGGCGGCGTGAGGGGGGGTCGGTATTGGGTATTCGGTGTTGGGTATTCGGTATTGGGTACTCGGTATTGGGTGTTCGGTGTGTGGAGGGGGTTGGGGGCAACGGAGGGGCGCTCCTGCAATTACGTTGCTTCTTCGCGGGCACGCTGGAGAAAGCGGAGGTATCCATTTAGCATTTTTGCGAGCCGGGTGATGTCCTGGTCCAGCTGCGAGAACGTTAGCGTCGTCCACAAGATTCCGATTGTGCGCCTTCTGCAGCCACGTACGGGTTTCGTACAGGGATCCGCGCGCGAACTGGCAGAACCGCCGCTTTTCAGCATAATGGTACCGACCGTGTCCCTCACTCACATTGGCCGCGATGGAATCTGCTGACCGGATCAGTTGCTTTCCAATTGTCGAGCGCTCCAGGTAGCGCCACTCCATCACCTGCGTCCACACACGTTCTCCCAAAACCATCGCCCGCTGATAAACCTCCAGATCTCTGACATCCATGTCGTTCCGGTAGATACGTTAAGTTGTGTATGGCGAACCAAATAATATAGTGAATATAATAAATATTATACAGTTGATTCTGAGTGGGTGAAGTATCATGTAGCCCCCGATTCCCAGTACCTGATCCCCAACACCGAGTACCCAGTACCCAATCCCCCGTCCCCAAATGAATAGCTGGAGCCTTTCGATGGCGTGGCGCGACAGCCGGGGGAGCCGGCGGCGCCTGCTGCTGTATCTCTCGTCGATGGTGCTGGGGGTGGCGGCGCTGGTCGCCATACAGGGGTTTGGCGACAACCTCACCCGCACGATCGATCAGGAGGCGAAGACGCTTCTGGGGGCGGACTACAGCCTGGAGTCCGACAACAAGCCGTTTAGCGACTCCACCGAGGCGATCATCGACTCCCTCGGCGGGGAAACCTCCCGGCGCCTCTCCTTCAACACGAACGCCCGGTTCCCGGACGGCGGCACCCGCCTCTCGACCGTCCGCGCCATCGAGGGCAACTACCCCTTCTACGGCGAGGTCGTTACCCGCCCGGATAGCGCCGCCCGCACCTACCTCGGCGGCGGCCGCCAGGCCCTCGTCGACGGCACCCTCATCCGCCAGTTCGACCTGCAGGTGGGAGACACCGTCCGCGTCGGTCGCTACGGCTACCGCATCGCCGGCGAGCTCGTGAAGATGCCGCGCGAGTCGTCCGTCGTCTCCTCCATCAGCCCGCGCATCTACATTCCCCGCTCGGAGGTCGACACCACTCTTCTCGCGCGCGGCAGCCGGGCGGAGTACGAGGTCTACTTCAAGTTCGAGGACGGCCGCGACGTGCAGGCGATCGAAGAAGAACTGACGCCGTACCTGGCGCGCAACGACATCGGGTCGGACACAGTGAAGGAGGCAGCCGGCAACTGGCGCGAAGGCCTCGGCAACCTGTACCGCTTCCTCAGCCTCGTCGGCTTCGTGGCGCTGCTGCTGGGAAGCCTCGGCGTCGCCAGCGCCGTCAACGTGTACGTGCGCCGCCGCCTCGAGTCGATCGCGGTGCTGCGCTGCCTGGGAGCCTCGGCCGGACGCACGTTTCGGATTTACCTCATCCAGGCCGCCGTCCTCGGCTTGCTGGGCTCGCTCGTCGGAAGCGCCCTGGGCGTCGGCATCCAGTCCCTCGTCCCGCGCTTCCTGCAAGACTTCCTGCCGGTGGAGGTCAACTTCTTCATCTCGTGGCCGGCCGTCCTCCTGGGCCTCGGCATCGGGGTCGGCGTCACGCTCCTGTTCGCGCTCTGGCCGCTTCTCACCGTTCGCGACGTGACGCCGCTTCGCGCCCTCCGCAGTGACGTCGAGCCGACCGACGGCGGATGGACGGATCCGCTGCGCTGGGCCGTCGGGCTGCTCATCGGCGGCGGCGTGACGGGGTTTGCGGTCGTGCAGGCGCCGACCTGGGAAATCGGCCTCGGCTACGCCGGGGGCATCGCCGGCGTCTTCCTCGCCCTCGTCGCCGTCGCGCAGGGCATCACGTGGGGCGTCCGCCGCTACTTCCCGAGCTCCTGGTCCTACCCGTGGCGGCAGGGCCTCGCCAACCTCTACCGCCCGAACAACCAGACGACCGTCCTCATGCTGGCCCTCGGGCTGGGCACCTTCTTGATGGTGACGCTCGTCCTCGTGCAGGATACGCTCCTCGAAGAGATCCGCGTCACGGGCGGGGACGGACAGCCGAACCTCGTCTTCTTCGACGTGCAGCCCGATCAGGTGGAGGGCGTCACCCGCGCCATCGAAGCGGAAGGCCTGCCGGTCATGGACCGCGTCCCGATCGTCACCACCCGCCTCGCGGGCGTCAACGGCCGTACCGTTCAAGAGATCGAACAGGACTCCACCACCGAGGCCACCTGGGCCCACGAGCGCGAATACCGCGTCACCTACCGGAGCACCCTCTCCGAGAGCGAAACCCTCCTCGAAGGCCAACTGGCCGATTCGGTGCGCGGCGACCCCCTTCAGACCGGCGAAGCCGTCCCCATCTCCATCGAAGCAGAAATCGCCCGCGAGGAGCTGAACGTCGGCATCGGCGATACGCTCACGTTCGACGTGCAGGGCGTGCCCGTCACCACCACCGTCTCCAGCATCCGGCAGGTGGACTGGCAGCGCATCGGGACGAACTTCTTCGTCGTCTTCCCGCCCGGCGTCCTCGAACAGGCGCCGCAAATCAACGTCGTCCTCAGCCGGGCGGCCGATGAGGCGACCTCTGCATCCGTCCAGGAACGGATCGTCGACCAGTACCCGAACGTGTCGACGATCGATCTCTCCCTCGTCCTGAGTACCTTCCAGGACCTGTTCGATAAGCTGTCTACGGTGATTCGCGTTATGGCGCTCTTCAGCGTCGTCACCGGTTTGATCGTCCTCGTCGGCGCCGTCATCGTCAGCCGAATTCAGCGCATGGAAGAGAGCGTCCTGCTCAAAACGCTGGGCGCTTCGCGCTCGGTCGTGCAACGCATCACCGCCATCGAGTACTTCTTCCTCGGCCTGTTTGCGGCCCTCACCGGCATCATCCTGTCGCTTGCTGCGGCGTGGGCGCTGTCCTACTTCGTCTTCGAGGGCCCCTTCCTGCTTCCCGGCTGGACCCTCCTCGCCGCCCTCGCGATCGTGACGCTCCTGACGATCGGCATCGGCCTCCTCAACAGCCGGGGCGTGTACGAGCGTCCCCCCCTGGATATTCTTCGGGCGGAAGCGTAGCGGCGAAAGCAGAAAAGCGAAATCAGAAAGGCAAAATCAGAGAGGCGAAGGCGGAGGCAGAGCGGCCGAAGCAGCGAGAACGCGCCGCCGCGAATCAACGTGGCAGGCTTTTTGGTCTGACACAGCCTGTTCGTGGTATCGGTTTACACCTGTGATGCCGGCTGACAATGCCGGCTGACAGGCCGGCAAACAGCCGCGTGCCGTCGCCCCTCCTCCTCGCGGCTCCTCTGCCGCTCTCCGTGCACGGCCGGATGCCCTCTCTACCTCCACGCTGCCCGCGTCGTATGTCTTCCTCTCCTTCCCCCCCGCCCCTCTCAGACGTTGATCCGTCCTCTTCCGCCCCCCATCCGCAGCGCCTGCACGCCCTGCGGGAAACGGGTCTTCTCGATACGCCCCCCGAAGCGGCGTTCGACCGCATCGTCCGGCTGGCCGCCGAGATCCTCGACGCCCCGATCGCCCTGATCAACTTGATCGATGCCGACCGGCAGTGGTCGAAGGCCAGCGCGGGGATCGACCGCCCGGGCGACGTCCCGCTCGAACACTCGTTCTGCGTCCACACCATCGAGGAGCCGGGGCCCATGGTCGTGGAGGATGCATCGGCGGACCCGCGCTTCACCGACAATCGCTATGTGACGTCGGAGCCGCATCTGCGGTTCTACGCCGGCGTGCCGCTGACGGCCGAGGACGGAGCACGGATTGGCACGCTGTGCGCCCTCGACACCGCGGCACGGTCGGTCTCGGACGACGATCTCGACTCCCTCGAAGACCTCGCTGCCCTCGTCGCCACCCTGATCGAGGCCCGAACGACGGTCGCCGAGCAGGCCCGGACCGAGCGCACCCTGCAGCGCATCCGGACGGCGGTCGCCTACACGACCGACGCCGTCTTGATCATGGACGAAACCGGAACGCCCATCTACCACAATCCCAGATTCAACGAACTGTTCGGCCTCACCGCGGCCGAGCTCGAGGAGCGGGGCGGCCTGCGATCGCTGCTCGATGACGCCCCCCAGGCCGCTCAGATCTGGGCAACCCTCAGGGACGGGACGTCGTGGACGGGCACCGTCCGCGTACGGACGCCGGACGGTGCGCCTCGCAGCGTGAAAGTCAACGCCAGCGCCGTCGTTCACGGCCCGGACGAGGTGCTCGGGTTCATGGCGGTCTTTGCCGACATGACCCGCACACAGCGGATGCAGCAGCTCCGAAGCGGGCGAAACCGGATCCTGCGCCAGGTGGTCGAGGGCGAATGCCTGTCGGCTGTGCTCCGGGCCATCGTCGACCTGCTGGAAGGCCAGCGCCCGGACCTGGCCGGCTCGATCCTTCTGGCGGACGACGGCCGCCTGCAGCATGGGGCGGCCCCGCATCTGCCGGACGCATTTGTGGACTGCGTCGACGGGATCGAGATCGGGCCCGGGGCCGGGGCCTGCGGTACTGCCGCGTTTCGCAACGAATCGGTCGTTACCGAAGATATCGCCACGGATCCGGCCTGGGAGGACTACCGGGACGTCGCCCTCGCCCACGACCTGCGGTCCTGCTGGTCCATCCCGATTCGCGGCGAAGAGGGGGAGGTGCTGGGCACGTTCGGGTTCTACCGGTCGGAGCCGGGCCGCCCCGACGACGAAGAGCGCACCCTGGCGCGCGAAGTGGCCCGCATCGCCAGCATCGCCATCGAGCGCAGCAAGCGAGAACGCCGGCTGCACAGGAGCGAAGCCCGCTATCGCCTGCTGGCACAGAACGTTCGGGACGTCGTCTGCCTGCATGCACCGGACGGGACCTACCGGTGGGTCAGTCCCTCCGCCCGCGAGGTGGTCGGCTACCGGCCGGAAGACATCATCGGTACGAATCCGTTCGACTGGATTCATCCGGACGACCAAGACCGCGTCCGGGCCTACCACGCCGCCCTCGAGGACGGGCGCAACGGCGATCCGGTCCGGTACCGATTCTGGCACGAGGACGGACACTACATCTGGCTGGAGACGCTCTCGCGCCTTATCGTGGTCGACGACGGACGGGTGGCTCAGATCCAAACCGGTAGCCGCGACGTCACCGACCGCGTTCAGCGCCAGAGGGATCTCCTGGAAGCGAAACAGGAGGCCGAAGAGATGAACCAGCTCAAGAGTGCATTTCTCGCCAACATGAGCCACGAGATCCGCACCCCGCTCACCTCCATTATCGGATTTGCGGAGGTGCTGGAAGAAGAGGCCGACGAGCGACACCGCCGCATGTCGAACCTCATCCACCGGGCTGGAAGCCGCCTCATGCAAACGCTCGACTCCGTGCTCCACCTGTCCCGTCTGGAAGCGGGAATGACGACCCTCGAGCGCGAACCAGTCGACGTCACCGCGGAACTGGACGAGACGGTCGACCTGCTCCAGCCTCGAGCCGACGACAACGAGGTTTCGCTTCGTACCCACACCCCGGCGACATCCGTCACCGCCGTGCTCGACCCGGCGGCGCTTCACCGGATCCTGGACAACGTCGTCGGGAACGCCCTCAAGTTTACAGAGCCCGGCGGCCGCGTGGATGTCCGCCTTCACGATCGGGACGACGCCGTCGTGATCCAGGTCGAAGATACAGGCGTGGGGATCGATCCCGAGTTCCTTCCCCGTCTCTTCGATGCGTTCAAGCAAGAGCAGAGCGGGACGAGCCGCACGTACGAGGGGAGCGGACTGGGTCTAACCGTGGTCCGCCGCCTCGTCGATCTCCACGACGGGGAAATCGATGTGGAGAGTGCGAAAGGCGAGGGAAGCCGGTTCACGATTTCTCTCCCCCACGTCCAGGACGATCAAGCGCGCGGCAACGCCTCCGGGAAGGAACCGAAACCGGACGAGGAGGAACCGGAAGAAGCCTCCTGAGGAGGTCCAAGTGCACCTCGACCGACCCCCGAAGGGGATGGCCGGAAGAGGCTGCCGGAACGAAACTGCCGGAAGGGGCTGCCGGAAGAAGACCAAAAGAGACGGCCCCGCCTCGGGCACGTCGTCCCCAAGCATTCGGTCTCGGAGCGTTCGGTCTCGGAGCGTTCGGTCTCGGAGCGTTCGGTCCCGGAGCGTTCGGTCCTCCACATCGGTCGCGGCGTACCGTCAGTCGGGGTGGGTACGCGACGGAGACGCGGCACCGCGCGCCAGCAACAGGCGGAACCAGACCGTGTACGCCTCGGGGCGGGCTTGCACGTCGGAACGCAGTGCCTGCGAGGGGGCCCAGCGCCAGTCGATCACCTCGTCGTCATGCGGCTGCACGGTCACCGAGTCGACGCGGCCGATAAAGATGTGATCCACCTCGCACTCCACGAGCCCGTCCCCGACCGCCTCCTCGTACGAGAACCGGAAGGCCGACTGGAGCGAGCAGGAAAACCCCATCTCCTCCGCGATGCGCCGGTGCGCGGCGGCCTGAACGGATTCGCCCGGTCGCGGGTGACTGCAGCACGTGTTCGACCACAGTCCCCCGGAGTGGTACTTGCCCGGGTGGCGCTGCTGCAGGAGCAGGCGGCCGCGGCGATCGTACACGAACACCGAGAACGCCCGGTGCCGCCAGCCCTGCCGGTGGGCCTGCAGCTTCTCGGCGCTGCCCAGCGGGCGGTCCTGCGAATCGACGAGCACGACGCGGTCGGTCATGGAAGAGCGCACACAGGCAGCAGTTTGAGAGGGCAATCGACCGGTTACACGCCCGGATGCCGCCTAGGATGGACCGCCTACGCAGCGCAGGAGCCGCTTTCACGAGTTCGTTCCGATGTAGCTGTTCCGACGACGGGTTCCGGCTGCCCCGCCGGCACGGGAGGAGACGCCCGGTGGGACGGGTGTCCCTACCGGTGGTAGGGCGACGCGAAAAAGTCTGCCGCCCGCCCGAACAGGAAGTACCACCCGTGGAGGCCGATCCAGAACAGGGATCGGCCGGCGCGAAGTGCGGTTTCCAGGGACGAGTCGCCAGGGTGCAGGTGGGAGGCGAGGTCGACCGTGATGTCGGCCCCGACCAGCAGGCCGACGTAGTAGATGGTGGTGAGCACGAGCAGAGAAAAGCGGCCGGTGTTTTCGCCGCGCCAGGCGCTGGCTGCGGCGACGATGACGCCGGCGCTCAGGAGAAAGGAGGCGAATACCGTAAGGACGTCGGGACGGTTGGCAGCCGGCTGTCCGAAGTACTGCAGGTAGGTAAAAACGGCTGGAATGGCTCCCACCACTACTCCGTCGTACAGTGTCAGGAGGGTGACGCCGAACGGACGGGTGGCAACGGATTCGTAGGAGGAGCCGGAGGACGACGAAAAATCAAACATGGGACGATCGGTGATTCAGCGATCCAACAACCGACGGGTGCAGAAAGGAGCCGCTTCCGTGCAGGTGCAGGGCGGATCATCAACACGGGATCGGTGACCGGCGACGGGTGCGAGAAACGTGCCTCCGTTGCTCGACGACAACCGCCCGCGGCCGATGCCGCCGCTTCCTTCCGCACGCGAGCGGGAGGACGCGATTTTTCCGCCTCGACAGCGGGACGCGGATCTGCAGGGAGAAGCGGTCGGTCGTCGGCTGTGCAGTGTACGAGACACCGAGCGTCTCGTGAAGGCTACGGCCGACCCCGGGCCCGCCGGGGGAGGAGGGGTCCGTTCCGTCGTTACCCCGTCCCGTCCGCCCCGCGAGTCAGTAGAAGAGCTCGCCCAGTTCCTGGTCCTGCTCATCCGGCGAGGAGGCCGACCCGTTCGACCGGGCGGGATGCGATCGGAGCGCGTCGTAGAAGTCCTGGTCGTACGTTCGCGTCTTCACCACGATCGGCATCGGGACGGCATGCCCGAGCAGCAGCGCCTGCTGTTTGGCGTCCAGGGAGGCGAGGATCGACCGGAGGCTCGACGCGTCGGAGGTCCCGACGAGGGCGGCGCCCATGTCCTTGTCGTCGCTGAGTTTCGCGATCATCTTCGTCCCGATCTGGCTCAGCACTTCTTCGTCGATGGCGGAGGGGCGCTGGTCGACGACCAGCAGGCTGACGAAGAACTTGCGCATCTCGCGCGCGATCTTGCCGAACGGGGTCTCCTGCGCGATGCCCGGCGCGAGGAATTTGTGCGCCTCCTCGATCGTGATCATGAGCGGGCGCGGCTTGTCGGCCGCGTTCTGCGTCTGCCGGTAGCGATTCGTTTTCGCCTCGTAGGCCTTGCGGATGCGGCGGGTGATGGCGTTGGCGACGAGGAGGTAGACCTTCAGATCGTCGTACTGGCCGAATTCCAGGACGACGGACTTCCCGCTGTCGATCGCTTCGAGCAGCGCGTCGAGAACGTCGTGGTCGTCCTGCGACGGCCGCGTGGTGAAGAAGTCGTACTGCTCGAACTGGGCGAGCTTGCGCTTCAGCGCCTCCAGCGAGCTCTGATGGGCGCCCGTCTCGTCCGCGAGTCGCTCGATCTCGTCGCCGCGCGCCTCCAGAAGCGTGCGCAGCCAGTCGTCCCCGTACGCGCTGCGCAGCATATAGCTGCTCTCCGCCGCGGTGGCGTTGAGGTTGAGGGTGTCCTGCAGCGGAAGAATATCCGCCGGCTTGATCTGATCGGCGTGCAGGTGCACCTCGTGGTCGGGGTTGTGGCCGCGCTCGCGGGTGGTGCTCGGATCGAGGGAGAAGATGCTGACCGTGCTGGGGAAGAGGTCGCGGAGGCCCTTCACGAACGCTGCCTGCCCGTCTTCGGCCTCCTGCCGGTCGCCGGTGCCGTACTCGGAGTGCATGTCGAAGACGAGGTTGACGGCCCGACCGGTGCAGATCGTCCCGGCCAGAAGGAGGCGCGTCAAAAACGTCTTGCCGGTTCCCGTCTTGCCGAAGACCGCGTTCGAGCGCTCGGCGAACTTCGCCAGATCGACGCACACGGGACTCTCCTCCATCCCGATGGGGTGGCCGACGTGGAAGTACCGGGTTCCGCCGTCATGCGTCTCGTGGCCGAACACGCGGGCCACATCGTCGGCGCTGGCCTTCGAGACGCGGGAAAAGTGCGCCGGGATGGTCTTGACGGAGCGGGGCTCCTCATCGGCCAGCTCCGGGTGATCCTGATTCGGCATCATCAGCATCGGCTTGAGCTCGACCGTCGCGTAGGTTCCGGAGCCCTGCATCACGTCTCGCAGCAGGGTGTCAGAGGGAGTCGGCGGGTTGAGCAGGATCTGCTCGTTGGCCGCCTCCAGCTCCACGTCCGTAATCATCGAGAAGAAGTCGAATTGCTCTCCCTCGATCACCGCGAACGTCCCGGCCGTCACGCTTTCAACGGACGTTCCCGGTTCGAGCTTCATCTCGATCCCGTCGGTCAGGGAGCCGTGTGTGATGATCCCGAGCGTTTCCTCACGAAAGCTGTCTCCGCCGTCGAGCATGCTGAGCGTCTTAGGTTGGAAGGATGGATGGGTGGAGGTGTGGGCGGTTGGGCGTGTGGGCGGATGTCCAAACGCCCAGCCCAACGAAAAGGAAGTCCGAGCGACGAATCGGGAGACGGAGAAACGGGGAATCGGGGAGACGGCGGATCGGCCGCCCCAACGGGCAACGTCCAACCGTCCAACCCACAACCCAAACCCCACAACCCGTCACCGGTCCGGTTCGCGCGAGCCGTTGGGGCGGGCCCGGGTGGCGCGGTCGGTGAGGAAGAGGGAGAGGGCGACGAGGAGGATCTCCCCGATGAGGCCGACGACGAATCGCTTCGTCAGCGACTTGAACAGGCGCGGCAAAAACCGGATCGCGGCGTAGATCCCCAGCGCTCCGAGCAGTCCCTGCGCGATGCGCGAGAGAAGATTGTCGTCGGTGAACATCGGATCGGGGGGAGATGGAGGATGGAAGGTGGAGGATCGACCGCTCGCTTTGCTCGCTGGATGGTGGGTCGTGGATCGTGAGTCGTGGGGTGCTGCTCGATCCCTACGCGGAGCCCGTCCCCCGCACTCCTCAACGTCCCAACGTCCCACATCTCAACGCAAAACGTCTCAACGCCCAACGCCTCAACGTCCAACCGCATCATCCTTTGTTTGCCAGCTGGCCGCAGGCGGCGTCGATGTCCTGGCCGCGGGAGCGGCGGACGGTGACGGTGACGCCTTCTTCGACGAGGGCCTGCACGAAGGCGTCGAGCTTGTCCTCGGGCGTGCGCTCGTAGT
This sequence comes from uncultured Bacteroidota bacterium, assembly GCA_937127285.1. Classification (GTDB taxonomy): domain Bacteria; phylum Bacteroidota; class Rhodothermia; order Rhodothermales; family Salinibacteraceae; genus CAKZLV01. The sequence continues at coordinate 8,084 of CAKZLV010000083.1, read as the reverse complement.
TCAGGCCGTCGACCGGGTTGTACATGATGATGTTCACCTTGCTGGGAATCCAGCGGGTGACCGTCGCGAGGCGCTTCGCGTCCGCCACCGAGTCGTTGACGCCGTGAAAGAGGCAGTACTCGTAGGTGACGGGCCGGCCGGTCTCGTCGTGGTAGTACTGGAGGGCTTCCTTCAGGGCGGGCAGGCTCGTCTTCTCCGCCTCGTTGATCGGCATGATGTCGCTGCGCGTCTCGTTGTCGGGCGCGTGCAGCGACACGGCCAGATGCGAGCGAAAGCCGTCGTCGGCCAGATCCCGGATGCGGCGGGCAAGCCCGACAGTCGACACCGTGATGCGGTGGATGGAGAGGTTCAGCGTATCCTCGTCCGTGAGCAGATCGATGCTCTTCAGGACGCCGTCGTAATTGAGGAGCGGCTCGCCCATCCCCATGTAGACGACGTTGGTGACAGGCTGGCCGAAGCGCTCCTGCGCGACCTCGTTCATGTGCCAGACCTGGTCGTAGATGGCGCCGGCCGGGATGTTCTCCCGAAAGCCCAGCATCCCGGTCGCGCAGAAGGTACAGCCCATCGCGCAGCCGACCTGGCTGGAGACGCAGACGGTCAGCCGCTGCGCCTCGCCCCGCTCGTCGATGTCGGGGATCAGCACCATCTCCGCCTGCTCGCCGGAGGGGAGCTCGAAGAGCGCCTTCACCGTGCCGTCGGCGGATTGCGACTGCGTCACGACCTCGAAGCTCGTCGCGGTCGCGACGTCGGAGAGTTCGTCTCGGAAGGACTGGGGGAGACTGGACATCTCGGCGAAGTCGGTCACCCCCTTCGCATACATCCAGTTGTAGAGCTGCCGGCCGCGATAGGAGGGCTGGCCGAGGTCCTCGACGAAGGTCTCCAGCTCTTCCCGGCCGAGGGCCTTAAGGCGCACCCGGTCGCGGTCGTCCGTGCGACCGGCGTCGTCGGGCGTGTCCTCGGGCGCGGTGCCCGGAGACCCGTTCGCGGCGGGCGTATTCGCAGAAGGCGCCCCGTCCCCGCTCGGGAGGTCGGCGCCGGTGATGTCGGTCGAAGGTTGATCGGTCATAACACGACGCTAAACGCCGGAGACTGGGTGTGCGTTTCGGGAGTTCGGTACTGGGTACTGGGTACTGGTTATTGGGTACTGGTTATTGGGTACTGGGTACTGGTCGTTGGGAGCTGGTTCGGGCATCAAATGCACTGTGGGGTAAGGGGCCAACCCAGTCGGCCCCCGATCCCCAAATACCGAGTACCGAATACCGAGCACCCAATCACCAGTGACCAACTACGTCTCATAAAACGGCTGCTTCACCGTCCACACGGCGGCGGCGAGCATGAGGGCGGCGAAGGCGGTGCTGACGCCGAGGCACACGGCCGGCGAGGCCAGCGTGGCCGGGGCGTCGGCGAGGCCGTACATGCCGGAGCGAATGCCGCTGACCGCGTAGGAGACCGGGTTCGCCCACACCAGCCACCGCAGCACCGGCGCCGCGCCTTCCGCCGGAAACATCGCGCCCGACAAGAACCAGAGCGGCAGCAGAAACAGGTTCATCACCGCATGGAACCCCCGGGTCGTCTCCATCCGCCAGGCGATCGTAAAGCCGAGGGCGGTAAAGGCGAGGCCGGTGAGAAGACAGATGGCGATGATTGTGAGCACGCCGAGGACGCTCGTCGACACGTTGATCGCAGGCAGCGCAACGAGGAACAAGACCGCCTGTCCGGTGGCGAGGAGGGTGCCGCCGAGGGCGTTGCCGAAGACGAGCGCGGTGCGCGGCGTGGGGGCGACGAGCACCGCCTGCAAAAAGCCGGACGTCCGTTCCTCCACAATCGAGATGGTGGAGAAGATCGCCGTGAAGAGAATCACGAGCGCAATCACGCCGGGAAAGAGAAACTCGACGTAGCCGAGACCGGCGGCTGGCCCCTCCGGCATCTGGAAGGTGCCCTGGAACCCGAGCCCCAGCAGCAGCCAGAACGCCAGCGGTTGGATAAGGACGCCGAGGAGGCGGCTGCGGTCGCGGACGAACTTGAGGATCTCCCGTCCGGTCAGCGCAAAGACGGTGCGGAGGGCGGTCATGAGGGGGGGCAGGAAGTCGGTGATGCGGAGGACCGGAGAAAACCGGAGGCAGAGAGCGGCGACCGGACGCCTGTGACGGAGGCGCTACGACGACTCACGCTCGAAGACGGTTTCGGCCTCCGGTTCGGGCGAGACGCCGGCGTGGACCATAAAGACGTCTTCGAGGGTGGGGCGCCGGACGGTCGCGCGTTCGATCTGGTCGCCGAGCGCCTCGTAGAGAGAGGCGACGAGCGACGGGGCGTCGGGATGGTCGATCTGCACGGAGGGGCCGATGACGCGGGCCTCGACGCCGAACTGAGCCTGGACGCGGTCGCGCAGGGACGCCGGGTCGTGGCTGTCGAGCCAGAGGGTTTCCTCGCCGAGCTCGGCGGTCAGGTGGTCGGGCGGGCCGTTGGCAACGAGGCCGCCCTCCGCCAGAATGGCTACCTGATCGCAGCGGGCTGCTTCTTCCATGAGGTGGGTGGCCACGAGGAGCGTCGTCCCTTCGACTTGCCGCAATCGCCCGATCGCGTCCCAGAACGTGCGGCGCGCCATGGGGTCCAGCCCCGTGGTCGGCTCGTCAAGGAGGAGCAGGTCGGGCTGGTGAAGAAGGCCGCGGGCGAGGTCGACGCGTCGCTGGAGTCCGCCGGAGAGGGTCTGGACGGAGTCCTCCGCGCGGTCGAGCACGTCGAAGCGGTCGAGGAGCTCGTCGATGCGCTCGCGGAGGGCCGCGCCCGAGAGCCCGTAGAGGGCCCCCTGAAAGCGGAGGTTCTCGCGGACGGACAGGTTTTCGTCCAGGGCGTAGGCCTGGAAGACGGACCCCAGCCGGCTGCGTACGGCGGCCGGCTCGCGGACGGTGTTGTGTGCGAAGACGGTTGCCGATCCCTCGCTCGGTGGCATCAGGGTGGCCAGAATCCGGAAGAGGGTGGTTTTTCCGCTTCCGTTGGGACCGAGGAACCCGCAGAGGTCCCCCTCGGCCACTTGAAGCGTTACGTCGTCGAGGGCGCGGTGGTCGTCGTAGCGATGCGTGACGCCCTGGATGTCTACGGCCGGCTGAGACATGCAGACAAGAGGCTCGGGAAAACAATCAGGAGAAGAGAAAAACGGGAAGGCCCGCCGGGAGGTTCAGGCTCCGGCTCCCTCCGAGCGAAAATTGCAGAATGCGAACAGAGCGCTACTGCGGATGGGGACGGTCCGCTTGCTTTGCTCGCTGGATCGTGACTCGTGACTCGTAAGTCGTGACTCGTAAGTCGTGAGTTGTGGATCGTCAGTCGTCGGGTGTCAGTCGTTGGGTGTCGATCGGGAATTGTGGGCTTTGGCCGACCGGAGGGAGGTCATCCCGCGGAGAGGGGTAGATAGGTGATGGCGCCCACGGTCGGTGCCAGTGACCTTCCACCCATCCTGCCTGTCCCTGTGAAGGCAAGGATTCCTTTCCGGATCGGGGGCGGGGACGGGCCCTCTTCAAGGGAGGAGAGTCAAGGCCCGACCGTCTCTCCCGGCCCCTACACCATCCAGTCGATTCCCAACAGAACCACGAGCGCAGGGATGTAGTAGATGGACGCTTTCAAGACGTGGCGGGCTCGCTGTCCGGTGCGGGTGCTGTAGAAGCGGATGGTTGTCCACAGAAACCAGAGCCCGAGCGGGACGACGCCACCGGCGTAAATCCACCCCGAGACGCCGAAGGCTGTAGGCAGAACGCTCGCCCCGATCAGCAGCACGGTAAAGACGATCATCTGGACGGCGGTGGAGGTTCCGTTCGGTTCCAGGACGGGGAGCATGGCGTAGTTGCCGCGTGCGTAGTCCTTCCGGTACATCCAGGCGAGGGAGTAGAAGTGGGGCATCTGCCAGAAGGCGAGCACGGCGAAGAGGGCCCAGCCGGCGGCGCCGACGTCTCCGGTGGCCGCGGTGTAACCGCCGAGGGCCGGAAGCGCGCCGGGGACGGTGCCGATGACGGTGTTCCACCGCGTCTTCTGTTTCAGCGGGGTGTAGACGAACAGGTAGAGAACGGCGGTGAGGGCGGCGAGGACGGCGGTGAGCGCATTGACCAGCGGGCAGAGAAGGCCGACGCTGGTGCAGATGAGTCCGATCCCGAAGTACCGGGCGGAGTCGGGATTGACGCGGCCGTCGGGGAGGGGGCGGTCGGCCGTTCGCTTCATCTGGGCGTCGATGTGCATCTCGAAGACGTGGTTCAGCACCCCGACGCCGCCGGCGCACAGGACGACGCCGGTAAGCGTAGCGAGCAGCGCCCACCCGTCGAGCGTCTGCGGCGAGCCGAGAAGAAACCCGGCCAACGCCGAAACGGTCACGAGAAATGAGATTTCCGGCTTGGTGAGCTCGACGTAGTCCCGGAGGATGTCCCCAACCGACGGAGCAGAGCGTTGCGCAGCGGGGGGCGACGCGGTTGCGGCCGGGGCGGGTCGGTCAGCGGGCGAGACGTTGGAAGGAGAAGACGGCATGCGGGAACTCACGGAGAAGAAGAGACGCGAACGCACCGGCTGCCGGCGCGAGGGGGCCAGCCGAATCACGAAGACGCCGGCGTCCGCGGACGAGCGAGGGCCGGTTCACGAGATGTCGGCGCACCGTCCGACGGCACGGCGTCGGCGGCGGTGGAAAAGGCCTCCATCGTCGGCTGGCGGGCGAGGAGCGTGGTGACGACGGACGCGCCGAGGAGGACGCTGCCGCCCACGAGGTGGCCGACGGTCAGGAGCACCTGCAGGGTCGACCGGAGGCCCTGCGGGGCCTCGTAGAGCATCACGATGAAGGCGGAGAGGCCGAGAGCGAACTGCACGCCGACGGTGCCGAGCAGCACCCAGGAGGCGCGCCGGATGACGGTGTTGTCGTCGAAGTGCTTCTGGGCGAGGACGAAGACGGCAAGGACGAGGCCGGTGGCGGCGAAGGCGCCGGTGACGTGGAGCGCGGCCGCCCCCTCGTCGATGCCGCGCCCGTGCTGGCGCAGGAAGGCCCCGAGGACGATTTGCAGGTAGATCAGCGCGGTGGCGGCGGTCGCTACGGTGCGAAAGCGGGCGGCTTCCGGCGAGGCGGAAAAGAGACCGCGGCGATTGCGCCAGGTGTCCGTGGTGAAGAACCACATCGCAACCAGCGTCGCGAAGAAGAGCTGGGCGGTGCAGGCGTGCACCATGGCGAGGTCGACCGAGATCCAGACGACGCGCAGGCCGCCGAGGAGGCCCTGAAGGAGCACCAGACCGAGGGCGGCAAAGCCGAGCCGGCGCATCCAGGTGCGTGGATCCGACCACCACGTCCATCCTGCCAGGCCGATCGTCAGGAAGCCGACGAACGCCGCGATGAGGCGATGGCCGTGCTCGGCCAGATACGGGGTGACCGCCCACCAGCGGTCGACCGGGTTGATCAGGTTATACGAGCCGAGAGAAGTGGGCCAGTCGGGAAACGCCATCCCGGCCTCGATGCTCGTGACGAACCCGCCCCAGGAGATGAGAGCGGCGGTTGTTAGCACCGTGAACAGGGTGTAGCGACGTCTCCACGTCCAGTCGCGGCCCGAGAGAGGTCGAGACATGGCCAGAGGGAAAAGAGCCAGGGGAAGGTGGATCCAGGAGAAACAACACTGTAACGATCCCCATCGGTTCCGACTGGGTCGGTAAAGACGGTGCGAACGAACGCATGCCCGGCCGCGCGGGTCTCTGTGCGAGAGCGGCTGCGGACCGACAGGGTGTCGAGGCCATCATCGAGGCCGAGGACGCTGTCCCCTGTCGACACGGTCGGACCCAAGTCTCCTCTCGGGGCAAAGTCCCCTCCCTGGAGAGGGAGGGACCGGGTGGGTAGATGAGCACCGGCATCGACGGTTGGGAACGGCTACGTCCCACGATCCACAACCCACGATCCACGACCCACGATCCACGACCCACGATTTACGACTCACGACTCACGATTCAGCGAGCGAAGCGAGCGGACCATCCTCCACCCTCGATCCTCCAGCCGGAACCCGAAAGCCTACAGCATCCGGTGAATCTCGCGCTGGCGCTGGAGGTACTTCCGGCAGTGGTCGCGCGCGGAGGACTCGGCGCTGAGCTCGTTGTGCATCACATCCTCGATGTACGCGACCTCGTCCTCGGAGCGAAACGGGTCTTCCTCGGCCAAGTCCTCCATCATGGCGATGACCTCCTCGCGGTTCTCAGGATTGAACGTGCCGGAGGGCCCGCGGGGGGCGTCGTCGTCATACCGGTACTGCAGCAGGCTGGCGTCAAATTGAACCATACGTCGGTAGTCGATGATTGAGATTGGGGTTCGAAGGGGCGAGACCACCCCGTCGAGTGCCGGCCGAGGGGAGGGGAAGATACGGGCAGGAAAAGAGAGGATCGATGGGGGCGCAGACGCACGACCGGTGATCCACGTGTCACGACCCGTCACTCCTCGCCTTACGGTGTCCGGCGAACCTCGCCTCGGAACATGAAAGTAGACAGCAACGCACGCAAGGATCAACCGCATCCCGCCCCACCTGTGCGAAGCATGTATTCTTCGTGGCTTGGGGTTGGCCGGAAGATGATATCCTTCTGTAAAGACCCCCTCGGGCACGCGACGAGCCCGGGCTCATACCATACCTACGTCGTGGTGCAAACCTCTACATGTTGCGCCGGAACGCTCCGCCACCCTCTCTCACTGTCACCGCCTCGTACCTGTGAGTTTGACTGTAGCCGCCAACCGGGTCCCCATTCGCCAGACCGACGACGGCTGGGAAACCTCCGTCGGGGGCCTCACCACGGCCCTTCTGCCCGTTCTCCAAGAACAGGGCGGTCTGTGGGTGGGAATGGGCGAAGACCCGGATCTTCCCGACCGGCAACCGTATCCGGCCGACGCTCCCGACTTTCTCGTTCGCCGCGTCCCGCTCAGCGACGAGGAGTTGGATCACTACTACTACGGCATGGCCAACCGCGTCCTCTGGCCGGTGTCCCACTACCTTATTCAGCACCTGGAGCTGAAGGAGGCGTTCATGGAGACCTACCGGCAGGTCAACCGCCGCTTTGCGGAGGCCATTCTGGAGGAGACCGAGGGCGAGGGGGACGACGTCATCTGGATCCAGGACTACCACCAGATGCTCTCCCCGCGCCACATCCGCACCGAGCGGCCCGACGCCACGATCGGGCACTTCTGGCACATCCCGTGGCCGGCGATGGAGGTCTTCCGGATCCTGCCCTGGTCGCGGGAGCTGCTGCGCGGAATGCTCGGCTGCGACTTGATCGGCTTTCACGTGGAGGAATACGTCGACAACTTCATCGAGAGCGCCGAGGTGCTTCTCGGCGCGAACGCCGAGACGACGCCGGACGGCGGTGTGATCCGCTACGACGGCCACGAAACCCGCGTGGAGGCGGACCCGATCGGGATCGACGTCGCGCGCTTTCAGCAGATGGCGGCCGACGAGGAGATCAACGAGAAGGCCCGCAGCTTCCGCGAGCGCCTCGGTACGGAGAAGGTCGTCCTCGGCATCGACCGGCTCGATTACACGAAGGGCATCCACTCCCGCATGGTCGCCTTCGAGAAGTTTCTGGAGGACAACCCCGAGTACCACGGGCGGGTCAGTTTCTTTCAGATTGCGACGCCGAGCCGGTCGAAGCTGGAATCCTACCAGCAGATTCGCCGCGAGGTCGACGAGGTCGTGGGCCGCATCAACGGACGGTTCGCCCGGGAAAGCTGGGTGCCGGTCAATTACCGCTACCGCACGTACTCGCAGTACGAGCTCTGCGCGTTCTATCGAGCGGCGGATGCGGCGCTCATTACGCCGCTGCGCGACGGGATGAACGTGGTGACGCAGGAGTTCATCACCGCCAACGAGGACGGGGTGCTCATCCTGTCGGAACTCACCGGCGCCGCCTATCTCCTGCCGGAGGCGGTGCAGGTCAACCCCTACGATCGCAACGGACTCGCCCGCGCGATCCAGACGGCCCTCGAGATGCCGGAGGACGAGAAGCGGGAGCGCCTCTCCGGACTGAAGGCGACGATCGAGGAACTGGACGTGCACAAGTGGGCCGACGGTTTCCTCACCTCCCTCCGCACCGGCGCCCGC
>CAKZLV010000082.1 GCA_937127285.1 uncultured Bacteroidota bacterium | reverse complement strand
GCGCCGAGAAACTCCGCCGGCTCTACGCGTTTCAGCGGGAGCAGGGCCTGGAGGTCGAGTGGCTGACCGGCGAAGAAGCCCGTGAGATCGAACCGTTCGTGGCGCCGAAGTTGTCGGCCGCCATCCACGCGCCGTCCGACCATCAGGTTGACAACCGGCGTCTTGTCGAGGCGCTGCGCGAGGCGTTTCGGAAGGAGGGGGGAATGCTCCACGAAGAGACCCCCGTCGCGTCCGTCCAGCCCGACGCCGATCGCCCCGCGGTCGTGACCGAAGCGGGGGAGCGCGTCGAGGGACGCCGGGTCGTGGTGGCGGCGGGCGTCTGGTCGCGCCAGATCGACGGCCTCGAGGCAGCGCAGCCGTCTGTGCGTCCGGTGAAGGGGCAGATGGTGCAGCTCCGGATGCAGGGCGCGTTTGCTCTCGACCACGTGGTCCGCGGTCCGGAGGCCTACCTCGCGCCGAAGTCCGACGGCCGGCTCGTCATCGGAGCAACGAGCGAGGAGCAGGGGTTCGACACGTCCGTTACCGCCGGCGGGCTGTTCGACATCCTGGAGGGAGCCTGGGAGGTCGTTCCGGGGATCCGGGAGCTGCCGGTGGATGAGACCTGGGCGGGTCTGCGTCCCGCCAGTCGGGACCATGCGCCCCTGCTGGGCGCAGCCGATGCACCGGGCGTGGTGATGGCGACGGGGCACTATCGGCACGGCGTTCTGCTGACGCCGGTCACCGCCCAGGAGATCGCCCGCCTCGTCTGCACCGGAGAAACCTCTCCGTGGCTGGAGCCGTTTTCGCCCATGCGATTTCAGACGACAGTCTCCTAACCGTTCGTGCCGGATCGTGGGCGTCGGCGTGGACCATCCCGGCTTGCCCCATTCGGCGCCCCCCGACCGTGTCCCTTTCCACCACCGACTGCGGAAACGACGTGAGTACCAGCGCGGACCCCTCGATTGCGATTACCGTCAACGGCGAGGAGCGGACGGTCCCGTCCGGGTACCCTCTGACGTCGTTGCTCGAAGACGCCGAGGTCGATCCCGACGAGGTCCGCGGCGTGGCCGTGGCCCTGAACGAGAGCGTCGTGCGGCGCCAGGACTGGGGCGACGTTACCCTGGCCGAGGGAGACACCGTCGAAATTGTCACGGCGCAGCAGGGCGGGTGAAGTGCACGGGCGGCCGGCTGGCCGTAGTCGCCCGCATTCCCCGTAGCCGCCTGCACGCCGATCGCCGAGCCCACGCCCCGAGCCGCTGCAAACCTCCCAGAGGACCCACGACCCGACCATGAGCAACCCCGTTTCGACCCGCGAGGCCAACGGTCATGTGGACGCCGACGAAGAGCCCTCCTCCGATGCGGACGCTCTCCAGATCGGCGACCTGACGCTGTCCTCGCGCCTGATCCTCGGGTCGAGCAACTATCCGAACCCGCAGGTCATGCTCGACGCCCTGGAGGCAGCGGGCACCGAACTGGTGACCGTCGCCATCCGCCGCGTCAACGTCCAGAATCCGGCACCGGAGAGTCACCTCGACCTCATTCGTCGGGGCGGCTACCACGTGCTTCCCAACACGGCCGGCTGCTACACCGCGAGAGAAGCGGTCCTCGTGGCCCAACTCGCGCGCGAAGCCCTCGGCACCGACCTCATCAAGCTGGAGGTGATCGGGGACGACGAGACGCTGATGCCCGACGTCGAGCAGCTCCTGAAAGCCGCCAAAGACCTTATTGACGACGGGTTTACGGTGCTCGCCTACGCAAACGACGATCCCATCACGTGTCGCAAGCTGGCGCAGATGGGATGCGCCGCCGTCATGCCGCTCGGCTCCCCCATCGGCAGCGGCATGGGGATCGTGAACCCCTACAACCTCCGCATCATCCGCGAGGAGGTGGACGATACGCCCCTGATCGTCGACGCCGGCATCGGGACGGCCAGCGACGCCGCCCTCGCCATGGAACTGGGATACGACGGAATTCTCGTCAACACAGCCGTTGCCGAGGCCCAGCATCCGGTGGACATGGCCGAAGCGATGCGGAAGTCCGTCGAAGCCGGCCGTCTCGCCCGTCGCGCCGGCCGCATCCCGAAGCGCCTGTACGCCAAGGCGTCGTCACCGATGCACGGCCGGGTCGGAGAATAGGTATTCCGTTCCGGCCGTCCTGCTTCGACCGTCCCGCGTCGGCCGTCCCCGTCCGATCACCGGGCCCCGGCCCCGCTGCTCCGGTCTCGCTGCCCCGGGCCGGCGCGTTGCGGTGGATTCCGGCCACGCGGTGGATTCCGGTCACCGCCGGCGCGCGCCCAACTGCTGTCTTTCGCCCGAACCGCTGCCTTTCGCCCGTCCGTCCGTCCCGCATGCGCCCCGCTTCCCTGCCGCGCCTGGCCTTGATTGCGGACCGCTTCACCTGTGAAGAGCGGGCCGACCGGGCCGTTCGGGCTGTTGAGGCCGGCGTTCGATGGGTTCACCTCCGCGACCACCAGGCCTCGCCGGACGCCTTCGCCGACCGTGCCCGGACGCTGACGAGCCGCCTTCGGGCGGCGTCGGAGGAGGTCCTTCTCTCCGTCAACACGCACGTGTCCGCGGCCGAGCAGGCCGCGTACGGCGTGCATCTCGGATGGCGAGGGCCCTCCGTTCAGGAAGCGCGAGACCGCCTCGGCGCCGATGCCGTCATCGGGTTCTCGGCCCACGACGACCTCGACGCCGACGGAGATCGGGCTCGCGGCGTGGACTACTTCTTTTTCAGCCCGGTCTACCCCACGCCCAGCAAGCCCGACCATCCCGGCACCGGGGTGGGGGCCCTGCGGCGGTTCTGCCGGACGGCCGCGCCGGTGCCCGTGCTGGCGCTGGGCGGCATCACGCCGTCGCGCGTGCGCTCCTGCCGCGCGGCCGGCGCCCACGGCGTGGCTGTTCTGTCCGGTATCATGGAGGTAGACACCCCCGTTGCGGCGGCTCGCGCCTATCTCCGCGCCCTCTCCACCGTCGATTTCGGGCGAGAGGCGCAGCGGTAAAACGGCCCCGCTCGCTTGTTTCCGTTCTCTCGGTTCCACTCGTTTGCCCGGTCCTGCAGGCGGCACGTCCCGGCCCCGCGCCGGCTCGCCCGTGCAGTCCCCGGTTTCCTACACCCCCGCAACTTCGATCAGACACTCCCCGCACCCCGATGACCAAGCCCGTAGCGCTCACCATTGCAGGAAGCGACTCCGGCGGCGGCGCCGGCATCCAGGCCGACATCAAGGCGATGGAGGCCAACGGTGTGTATGCCGCCTCGGTCCTCACCTCCGTCACCGCCCAGAACACCCAGGCGGTGCAGATGGCCTACGACCTTCCCACCCAGATCGTCGCTCGCCAGATCGACGCCGTGGCCAACGACCTCGACATCCGCGTGGCGAAGACGGGAATGCTCTCGGCGCCGGAGATCATCGAGACGGTGGCCGATCGCGTCCAGGCCCACGACCTCTTCCCGTTCGTCGTCGACCCGGTTATGATCTCCAAGAGCGGATTCAAACTCCTCAAGGATGAGGCCGTGGGAACGCTCAAGGACACCCTGATCCCGCTGGCCACCACCGTGACGCCGAACGTTCACGAGGCGGCACTCCTCGCCGGCTACGACATTTTGACGATGGACGACGTCAAGCAGGCGGCGCGGGACATCTTCGAACTCGGCCCGGAGTCCGTTCTCGTCAAGGGCGGTCACCTCGATGACGACCCTGAGGCGGTCGACGTACTGTACGACGGCGACACGTTTCGGAGCTTTACCGCCTCGCGGGTCGATACCTCCAACACGCACGGGACCGGATGCACCTTTGCCTCGGCCATTGCCGCTCACCTTGCGCACGGCCGCGACCTGCCGGAGGCGATCGACCGGGCAAAGCGGTACCTCACCGGTGCGCTCCGCCACAGCCTCGATCTCGGAAAGGGCCACGGACCCACGAATCACTTCTTTCACCTGGACGCCGACCTTGCCATCGCCGAGGTCCAGTCCACTGCAGCCTAATCGACCGTCCTCCGTCCCCCGCCGGGTCCGTCCAGACTCTCGATCGCCCGGACCGCGCCCGGCCGCGTCCCGGCCAGGCACACTCGCGTTCCGGTTGCGGTTCGGTTGAGCCCGCTTGCACCCCAAACCCGGATCGCCCCTTCCCCCATGCATCCCCGTCGCGTTCCCTGTCTTCTCCTCGTACTCAGCCTCGTCGGTATGGTCGACCCCGCCGCGCCCGCCTCCGCTCAGTCCGTTGCCACCCTGTCGTCGCCGGACGGTTCGATTCGCGTCCACCTCGACCTCGACGATCGCGGAGTACCCGCCTACCAGGTGACGGCCGACGGGGAGGCCGTCGTCGATCGCTCGCGGCTGGGCGTCGTGTTGGGGGACGGAGACACGCTGGGCGTCGGGATGGAGGTCGTCGAGACGCAGACGAGCGAGCACGACGAGACGTGGACCCAGCCCTGGGGCCAGCAGGCAACCGTGCGCGACCATCACCGCGAACTTCGCGTGCGTCTCCGGTCCGCGTCCCCGCCCGAGCGGGAGATGATCCTCGTCTTCCGGGCGTTCAACGATGGCGTCGGATTCCGGTACGAATGGCCGGAGCAGCCGGAGCTCGACCGCTTCCGGATCATGGACGAGCGGACCGAATTCCGCCTGGCGGACGACCCGACGACGTGGTGGATCCGGGCGTACGAGCACAACCGCTACGAGTACATCTACAACGAGACGAAGCTCTCCGAAGCGGGCTATGCGCTGCATACGCCGCTCACGATGGCGTTCCCCGGAGAGGGGCCGTTCGTCGCCCTCCACGAGGCGAACCTGACCGACTACGCCGCCATGTCGCTGCGGCGCACCGGTCCGACGCGCTTTCAGGCCGATCTCGCGCCGTGGTCGAACGGCGTCCGCGTCTACGGAGAGGCGCCCTTCCGGTCCCCCTGGCGTACGATCTTGATCGGAGACGAGCCGGGCGATCTCGTCACGAACATGATCGCCCTCAACCTGAACGAGCCGAATCAGATCGAGGACACCTCCTGGATCGAGCCCGGCAAGTACGTCGGCATCTGGTGGGCGATGCATCTCGGGATGTGGACGTGGGGCTCCGGGCCGAACCACGGGGCGACGACCGAGCACGCAAAAGACTACATCGACTTTGCCGCCGAGCACGGCTTCGACGGGGTGCTCGTCGAGGGTTGGAACCGGGGCTGGGACGGCAACTGGGTCGGGGAAGGGGCGGATTTCTCCTTCACCGAGCCGTATCCGGACTTCGATCTGGAAGAGGTGGCCGCCTACGCCCGGGAGAAGGGCACACGGCTGATCGGTCACCACGAGACCTCCGGGCACGTGCCGAACTACGAGGCCCAGATGGAAGAGGCGTACGACCTCCTGGAGCGTCTCGACGTGAACGCGCTCAAGACCGGCTACGTCGATCACGGAATGGACTTTCCGCGGGAGACCGGCGGGGACAGCCTCGCGCGGGAGTGGAACTACGGGCAGTACATGGTGCGGCACTACCGCCGCTCGATCGAGCTCGCCGCCGAACACGGCATCATGCTCGACATCCACGAACCGGTGAAGGGGACGGGTCTGCGGCGCACGTATCCCAACCTGATGACGCAGGAGGGCGCGCGCGGGCAGGAGTTTAACGCGCCGTGGGGAGGGGGCAACGGCCCGGATCACATTCCGACCCTCGTCTTCACCCGTCTTCTGGCGGGGCCGATGGACTTTACGCCCGGCATCTTCAATCTGGATGCGGAGGGAGAGGAAGCCAATTCGGTTCCGACGACGCTGGCCGGACAGCTCGCGCTGTACGTCGTTCTCTTCAGTCCGCTCCACATGGCGGCGGATCTGCCCAAGAACTACGAGGCCCATCCCGATGCCTTTCAGTTCATCAAGGACGTGCCGACGAGCTGGGCCGAGACGACGGTGATCGACGCGGCCATCGGCGATCACGTCACCATCGCCCGCAAGGATCGCACCTCCGACGACTGGTATCTCGGGGCCAAGACCGACGGATCCGCGCGCACGGTGCGGGTGGCGCTCGACTTTCTGGCGGACGACACGAGCTATACCGCCGAAATCTATCGCGACGGCGCGGAGGCCGGCTGGACGTCCAATCCGATGGACTACGAGGTGGAGACGCAATCGGTCGAAGCGAACGACACCCTGCAACTCCGTCTCGCGCCGGGGGGCGGGGCGGCGGTTCGGTTTCGGCAATAGGTTCGGCCACCGGAGCCCCTCTCCTTGAACGATCCCTCTCCTCGAACGAAGCGCCCGCACCCGCACACGGTCTCTTCCAATAAACATAAATCTTTTGTTGCATGTTATGAGGTGAATACGTATTGTGCGGGAGGGAGAAGAGAGGGGCGGCGGGTTCTGCCCGCTGCGCCGGCCCGGTGGCCGCGCAACCGGAGCCGCGCAACCAAGGCCGCATGAAGGAGGCCGCACGAACGGACACGAACGGAGAGGAAAATCGAGAGGGGGGAGCGATGCCACCGGCTGCTCGCATGGGAGACGGGACTGCCCACGGGGGACGGATCGCCGCCGGAGAACCGAGGGTTCTGATTGGCGGGGCTCCGGCCGCGCGTGCTGGAGACGCGCATCTCTGTCCGCTCACGTCCGGGGCGGTGCCGCACACCGGCGGCCCGGTGGCAACCGGCTCGGCCGCCGTGCTCATCACCGGTCGTCCGGCGGCCCGCGTCGGAGATCTATGCACGTGCTGCGGTCCGCCGGACGTGATTGCTACGGGCACCCCCACCGTTCACATTGGAGACGGCGGCCCGGGGCAGACCCGGATCGGCGGCGGGGCGGGCCTAACCCGAATCGGGGGGCGCGGACAGACCCAGATCGGTGGAGCGGGGGCAGCGGGGAGGCAAGCTTCGTCCGGCGGGGAGTCCCCCGGAGTGCGGGCCGCCCGTGCGGCGTCTGCTGAGGGCGTCACGCCGCCGGCGCCCGCAGCGTCGGCAGCCGGCCCCCTCCTGTCCGTTCGTCTCGTTGATACCGGCGGCCGTCCCCTGGCCGCAGCGGTGCACTCGGTTGCAGAGGCGGGACGGCCGGGGGACGTCCGTCGCCTGCCGGGAAGCGGCCGCATCGACCTGCGCCCCGAATCGCCGCACGCCACCGCCCGGGTGCAGGTGCAGATCCTCCACAACGCCCGGTGGACCGCTCCTCGGGTCCGCGCCGGCGAGCCCGTCGCCCTTACTGCCTGCGCGCCCGGGATTGCCGACGGCACGCCCGTGCGCGTCATCGTTCGCCGCCGTACGGAGGCGGGAGAGGAAGCAGCCGTCGCTGAGATGTCGACGGCGGTCCGCGACGAGCAGGTCCGTGCGGTCTGGTCGGCCACGGAGATCGCCGCCGACGAAGGGGGGCTCCCCGCCCCCGACGGTTCTCTCGGTGCTGCAGCGCCGCACTACATCGCGGACGTAGGCCGTGCCGGCCATCCGGCTCTCGCCCGGACGGGGCCGCTCGCGGTGGTCGACACCCTCACGGCCCGAGTTGTGGATGAGGAGCGCCGTCCAATCCCGGACTGCCCCTATCGGCTCCTGCTTCCGGGAGGAGCGGTTCGCACCGGACGGACGACGAGAGCGGGGGTCTTGCATCACCCCGACCTGCCGGCGGGCTCGTACCGGGTGATCGTCGATCCGCCCCGGTCGGATCCCGTCTCCGAACCGGTGCCGGCCGAAGCGGGCCGCCCCGTCCATCGCACGCTCCCGGGGCGGCCCGCGGCGATTCGCACCGGCCGCGAGGCCGTCCTGGTGGTGGGGCGTCCCTGGTTGCAGGTCAGCGCCCGCCTTGGGGACGGGCACCTCCCGGCCACGTTCGTCCTGCACTCCAGCGACGGCTCGACGCAGGCCGACGCCGCCTACTGGCACGAGATCGAGGTCGCCGGCGGGGCGGTGGACGCCGACGGGCGAATCCGGCTGTGTTTTCCCGTGGCGTCGGGCCGCCGGGGAGAGGGGGCGGTGACGGCCTACACCCTCCGGTGCCGGCACGAAGGCCGCTCCGAAATCCTCTTCGACGCCCTGCCGCTTCGCCCCGGTACCACTGCCGACGCCCCGACGGAGACGGCAGCGGTCTTTGCCTGACGCCCCCGCTGTGCGCTGGCAGCCTCGGGAAGCGCTCTCGCGAGTCTCTCCCGCGATTCGTTGCCGCTTTCCTGCCGCTGCTCTCAACGGAGGCAGAGGACGTCTCTCTCATGCAAGAACCCGTGCA
>CAKZLV010000081.1 GCA_937127285.1 uncultured Bacteroidota bacterium | reverse complement strand
CTCGTCGGCGGAGAGATTGCCGAGATGCCCGACGTGTACGGCGAAGAGGACTTCGATCTCGTGGGCTGCATCGTCGGGGTGGTGGATAAGCCGGAGATTCTGGACGGATCGGACGTCGAGCCCGGGGACGTCCTCCTCGGCATCCCCTCGACCGGTCTTCACACGAACGGGTACACCCTGGCGCGGACCGTCCTGTTCGAGGCGTTCGACGTCGACGACGCCCCGGACGAGCTGAATGGGGAAACCGTCGGGGAGGCGCTCCTGCGCGTGCACCGGTCGTATCTTGACGCGATCGCAGCCCTTCGGGAGCAAGGACTTGCCCGCGCGTTTGCCCACGTAACCGGCGGCGGCCTTCCCGGAAACGTTCGCCGCGTTCTGCCGGACGGCGCGACGGCCGCGATCGACTACGACGCGTGGGAGCGCCCGGCTCTCTTCTCGCTGATTCAGAACCGGGGCGACGTGCCGGAAGCAGATATGCGGCAGACGTTCAACCTCGGCATCGGCCTGGTGGCCGTCGTTCGCGAGACCGACCGGGAGGCGGCGCGGCGCGTCCTGAAAGAACTCGGCGAGTCGCCGGTCGAGATCGGGACGGTCGCAGACGCCGGATAAACCGGCGTTCGCCCACCCGGTGCGGAGGCATCAGGAACAAGACCGGGCATTTCCACGGTATGAACTACGATTTCTGGACGCCGTCCCCCTGGCAACCGTCGAGGCGCCATGTTTTCTCTCCTCTTGATTCTGGCCGCAAGCTACCTGGTCGGGGCCATCCCGGGAAGTCTCTGGTCGAGCAAGGCCCTCTACGGAATCGACATCCGCGAGTACGGCAGCGGTAACGCCGGGGCCACCAACGCCTTCCGGGTCGTCGGCTGGCAGGCAGGTGTCCTCGCCACCATCGTCGACATGGGAAAGGGGGCGCTCGCAGCCGGCGTCTTCGCCCCGTTCATCCGCATCGACCCGCTCCCCACGTTTGGTCTCTCTGCCGAATCCGACACCATTGTCGGCATTTTGGCGGGTCTTGCGGCCGTTATCGGACACATGTTTCCGGTCTGGGCTCGATTCCAGGGAGGGAAGGGGGTCAACACGGCGGCGGGAGTGCTTCTCGCCCTCACGCCCCTCTCTACGCTGTTGACCATGGCGGTCTTCACGATCGTTCTGCTCTCCTCTCGCTACGTCTCCCTCGCCTCGATCACGGCAGCGGCGGCCTTTCCGACGATCATCGCAATCCGCACCTACGTGTTCTCGGCGGAGCTGCGTCCGAGCCTGCTCGTCTTCGGCATCGTTCTCGCCCTGGCCATCATCGTGGCGCACCAGTCCAACATCCGCCGCCTGCTTGCCGGCAACGAGAACCGGGTGCAGAGCTTCCGGCCCGCAAAGGGAATGCGGGGTCGGGGGGAGATCGAAGGCGCCTAGCCCGACCCGCCGCCCCAGCGCGCCCGCGGCCCGGTTCGCACCGTTTCCGCCGTCGGTCGACGGCCGCCCCCTCGCCGGTTTTCTTTTTCGCCGTTTTTCTCCCTTGCTGTACCCGCCTGTATGCCCTCTTCGCTCACCTTGATCGGCGCCGGGAGCTGGGGAACCGCCCTCGCCGCGCACCTCGGCCGCTCGGGACGCGACGTCACTCTGTGGGCCCGCCGGGCAGAGGCGGCGCGCAGCATCTCTGCCACCCGGTGCAACGACCGGTACCTGCCCGGCATCGACCTGCCCGACACCGTGGCGGTGACGTCCGACCTGGACGAGGCGGCGGCTGCATCCGACCTCTGGGCCCTGGCCGTGCCGTCGCAAAGCCTGCGGTCGGTGGCGAAGCGCTTGCGTCAGCACCTCCGGGCGGACCGGACCGTGGTCTCCCTCGCCAAAGGGATTGAGAACCACACGCTGATGACGATGTCGCAGGTCCTGACGCAGGTCCTGGATCCGTTTCCCGCCCACCGGATCGGGGTTCTCTACGGGCCCAGCCACGCCGAAGAGGTCGCCGAGGGCCGCCCCACGACGGTCGTCTCCGCCGCCCGCGATGCCGAGGTGGCCGGGCGCATTCAGGATCGGTTCATGACCGACCGCCTGCGCGTCTACGTCAACACCGACGTGATCGGCGTCGAGATCGGCGGTTCGGCCAAGAACGTGCTCGCCATCGCTGCCGGAATCGGCGACGGGGTCGGATACGGCGACAATGCGAAGGCGGCGCTCATCACGCGGGGGATCGCCGAAATCCGTCGCCTGGGCCTGGCCATGGGGGCGAACGCGCAGACCTTCGCCGGCCTGGCCGGGATTGGCGACCTGGTGGTGACCTGCACGAGCGCCCACAGCCGCAACCGCCGCCTCGGGGAGCGCATCGGGCAGGGCCAGTCGCTCGACGACGTCGTCGACCGCATGGACATGGTGGCCGAAGGCGTGCGCACCACGCAGTCCATTTACGACCTCGCGCAGCGCCACGCCGTCGAGATGCCGATCACGGAGGCCGTCTACGCCATCCTCTTTGAAGGCGAGGACCCGCAGCGGTGGGTCGAAGAGCTCATGACGCGCTCGGCCAAGCGAGAAAACTGGCTTCCGGAAGCCCTCCGCGAAAACGGTTGATGCCGGCCTCCGCCGAGCGGGTGCGGCCCGCACCGGCCTCCGTACTCCTGCGACCTGGATGTTGATCGACCATGACGCTTCGAGAGCTGAAGCAAATCGTCTCCCTTGGGGAAGGGATCAGTCTGGAATTCAAGCGCAAGGTTCCGCGCGACACGCGCATCGCCAAAGAACTGA
This sequence comes from uncultured Bacteroidota bacterium, assembly GCA_937127285.1. Lineage (GTDB taxonomy): Bacteria > Bacteroidota > Rhodothermia > Rhodothermales > Salinibacteraceae > CAKZLV01. Next base: position 5,415 of record CAKZLV010000081.1, on the reverse strand, counting down.
TCGCGCTGGCCAACACCCACGGCGGGCGGATCCTCCTCGGCGTCGACGACGACGGTACCATTACCGGGGTCGACGATGCTGCCGAGGAAGAGTTCGTCCTGCGGCGGGCCGTACAGGCGCACTGCGCGCCGGTGGTCGAGTACACCACCGAGCGCATCCCGGTGGCCGATCGCCGCGACGTGCTGCTGGTGACGGTGCCGGAGAGCACGACGAAGCCGCACCACCTCGTGCCGGGGGCAAAAAACGGGCAGGCGGCAGCCGCGGAAACCGTGGCGGAGTCGCCGGGTGGAGACGGCCCGGCCTACGTCCGCGTGGAGGAGATGAGCGTGGAGGCGAGCCCGGAGTCGGTACGCATGATGCGGGAGGAGAGCGAGAAAGAAGGCGTTACATTCGAGTTCGGGGAGACGGAGTCGCTCTTGATGCGGTATCTGGACGACTACGGCCGCATCACCGTGGCCGAGTTTGCGAAGCTGGCCGACATCCCGATGGAGGAGGCCTCGCAGACGCTCGTCAGTCTGGCGAAGGCCAACCTGCTCCGCCTTCATTCCGACCGGAAGGACGACTACTTCACGCTGGCGTATTGACGGCCGGGGAGGGAATACGGAGCACCGATTTCCCCGAGGGGCGGCCCGGGCGCCGCGGTTCACCGTCGGATTCTGACGGAAACGCTGCGGTCGCCGTTATTGCAAAACAAACCAAAAGTGTGATCGCAGCGCCGACTGAATCGCGCCGGTTGTACCACGCTGGCTGCACCATGCCGGTCGCACCCTGCTCAGTCGAACAAGAAAAGAACGTTACCGCGTTCCTGTTGGCTCCCCCTCCTTCCTCCGCTGATCTTTTCTCCCGGGCCGTTCGGGGTGTGGCGTCTCGGACGGCGGGGCAGTTGTATCTTCGGCGATGTATGCGTATCCTATGTGTTCTTCGGTAGAATCCGTTATTGAACCACGTTCACATGCCGGTTGAAGCATCCGTCCCCCTTCACGAAACCACCCGGAAACGGTATCTCAACTACGCGCTGTCGGTCATCACCAGCCGCGCGCTGCCGGACATCCGCGACGGGCTGAAACCGGTCCAGCGCCGGATTCTCTACGCGATGCACGCGAACCTGACGCTCTACCCGACCAAGCGGCACCGGAAGAGCGCGACGGTCGTGGGGGAGGTGATGGGGAAGTACCACCCGCACGGCGACTCCGCCATCTACGACGCGATGGTGCGCATGGCGCAGCCGTTTTCTCTTCGCGCGCCGCTCGTCGACGGGCACGGAAACTTCGGCTCGCTGGACGGCGACAATCCCGCCGCCATGCGGTACACGGAGGCCAAGCTCCGTCCGCTCGCGATGGATCTCCTCGACGAGATCCGCCGGGATACGGTCGACTTCCGGCCCAACTTCGACGGGACGCTCTCCGAGCCGGTCGTCCTGCCGGCGAAGGTGCCCAACCTGCTCGTCAACGGCGCGAGCGGCATCGCCGTCGGGATGGCGACGAACATCCCGCCGCACAACCTGGGCGAGGTCATCGACGCGGCCGTCGCCCTGATCGACACGCCCGACGTGTCGATCTCGACGCTGGTGGAGAACCACATCCAGGGGCCGGACTTTCCCACCGGCGGGCGCCTCCTCAACACCCCGGAAGAGATGAAGGAGATCTACGAGACCGGGAAGGGGACGATCGAGATGCGCGGCGAGTACCGCACGAAGGGAAAGACGCGGGCGATCATCGAGTCGGTGCCGTACGGCGTCGACAAGAGCAAGATCGTCGAGGAGATCGCCGACCACATCGCCAACGAGAACGTCCCGCAACTCTCCAACATTCGGGACGAGTCGACCGACGACGTGCGGATCGTCCTGGAGCTGAAGCGGGGCTCCGACACGGAGGCGGCGATGGCCTACCTCTTCAAGCACACGAAGCTGCAGCACCGCTTCCACGTCAACCTGACCTGCCTCGTCCCGACCGAAGACGCCGAGGTCGGCTCGCCGCAGCGGGTCGACCTGCGGGCGATCCTCCGGCACTTCCTCGAGTTTCGGATGGAGGTCGTCACCCGCCGCCTCGAGTACGACCTCCGCAAGCTGGAAGAGCGGATTCACCTCCTCGAGGGCTTCGAGATTATTTTCGATGCGCTCGACGAGGCGATCAAGATCATCCGCGCCTCGAAAGATAAGCAGGATGCCGCCCAGCGCCTCAAGCACCGCTTCCAGCTGGACGACAAGCAGACGGACGCCATCCTCGAGACGAAGCTCTACAAGCTGTCGCAGATGGAGATCGAGGCGATCCGCGACGAACTGGACGACAAGCGGGCGAAGGCCGAAGAAATCCGCGCCCTGCTCGACGACGCAGACGCCCGCTGGTCGCTCATCAAGGACGAACTCCGCGCGGTGCGCGACGAGTACGCCGACGACCGCCGCTCCGAGATCGCCGGGCCCGACGAGCAAATCGAGTACACCGAAGAAGACTACATCATCGACGAGGACGTCTACGTCATCGTCACCCGCGAAGGGTGGGTGAAGCGGCAGGGCTCCTACACGGACGTCGCGTCGATCCGCGTGCGCGACGGCGACGACGTCGGCTGGGTGCTCCCCGGATCGACGCGCGCCACGGTCGGCTTCTTTACCAACTACGGCACCTGCTACACGACCCGCATCGTCGACATTCCCAGCACGACCGGATACGGTGACCCGGTGCAGAAGCTGTTCTCGTTCGACGACGGCGAGCGCGTCGTGGGCGTGATCAGCTTCGACGACCGCGTGCTACCGGACCCCGTCCCGCCCGAGCCCGCCCACCAGGGCGAGTTCTTCGACGAAAACGGAGAGGTGGGGGCCGACGCCCCCGAGGAGCCCTACGTCGTGGCGATCTCGAAAGGCGGGCAGGCTACGCGGTTTACGCTCGACGGGTTCGAAGAGCCGTCCAAAAGCACCGGCCGGATGTACATGCGCCTGGAGGACGACGATGAGGTGATCGGGGCGCGGCTGGCGCGCGGTCACGAAAACGTGTGCCTCGCCTCGCACGACGGGCGGGCGCTCATCTTTCCGGTCCACCAGATTAGCGTGTACAAGGGACCGGCGAAGGGCGTCATCGGGATTCGGCTCGAAGGCGACGACCGCGTTCTTGGATTCACGCTGAGCGACGCCGCCCGCGACGGACTGAAAGTCGCCACCAACAACGGACGGGAAGAGATCGTGCGCACCACGAAGTTCGACCCCACGAACCGAGGGGCGAAAGGGACCCTCGTCATCAAACGCGGGTACTTCGCCGACGTCTTCCCGGAGACGATCGAGCGGACGTTGGATGGGGACGGGTGAGGGACGCCTGCGGAGCGTGTTGACGGCAGCGCGTGTTGATGGGGGCGCGTGTTGACGGCGCGGACAGTTTCCTTGGCGGACATCCAGTCGAACCGTCACGCGGCTCGACCATCGGGCCACCTGAACGCCCGAACCCTCGAACGCCGGACCCCCAACCCCCCGACCATCGACCCACTCGAACACGTCCTCTCGTCCTGCGATGCCGGATCCTGAGCGTATTGCGGCCCTGGCCTATGACGAGGCGTGGGCCGAGGCCTGGGCGCTCGTCCACGACGCCGCCGAGTCCATCGAGACGGACCGCCGCCTCTCCTGGGCGGCGTCGACGCTGACGGACGCGACGTTTCGTCGCCTCCAGGAAGGGGCGGTCACGCAGGATCTCGCCGACTCGCTGGAACGACTGATCCTCCTTCACAGCGGCGGTCTCTACCACGTGTCCGGGGACCGATTCCAGACCGCCGTCGCCCGCCTCGTGGGCTTCCACCGGAACCAGGACAACCTGGAGGACGCCCGCCACTACGCCCGGTTCTGCCCGACGGCCGAGCCCTGCGCCGAGGTCCTCGCCGACGACCCGGGGCGTCCTCCGGGCCTGCAGCGGCCAGACGACCTGCGCTCCGAGCCGGACGTGTCCGCGCGCGAGATCGCCCCCGACCTCGCCGATCGGTTCTCGGTCACGGTGACGGACCCGACCGGGTCGGCAGATCACCGCCGCGATCCGTTTCGGTCGCCGGCCGAACGCGCGTTCTACCGGGCCGCCCGCGAGGTGTATCCGACCTACCTGCCGGTTCCAAATGTCGCCCTGAACACCCTCGTGGACGCCGACGCCCTCAAACCGAAGCTGTCCGGCGCCGAGCGGTCGCTGCTCTACACCGGGCTTGTTGACTGCGTTCTCTTCAATCCAGAGAACGGCCTCCGGCCGGTTGCCTGCTTCGAACTCGACTCCTCCCATCACGACGCCCCCGATCGTCAGGAAAGCGACGCGCACAAAAACCGCATTCTATCGCTTGCCGGCTACCGCCTCCACCGAATCCGGCCGCACGGCGAGGCCGACCGGGCCGCGTTCGTTCGCCTTCTGCGCTCGCTTTCCCTCTCCCTTGGCACCGGCTAACGGTCCGTGCACGACCTGCTGACTGGAAACTGTCCGCTACAGCCTCTTGCTTCTCTGTATCCGTCTTCGGCGATCCGCCTCCTCCTCCGGAGACGGGGCCGGAACCATCCGGAACGGATTCGGGGGCCGGTTCCCGATCCAAGACGACCGACTGTTCACTCCCTACACGACGCATCCATCATCGATCGACCGTAGAGCATGGCCGATACCTACACCGGAAAAGACATCCAAGTCCTCGAAGGCCTGGAACCGGTCCGCAAACGCCCCGGAATGTACATCGGGGGAACCGGCAAGCCGGGCCTCCACCACATTCTCTGGGAGGTGGTGGACAACGCCGTCGACGAAGCCACGAACGGCTACGCGTCGCGCATCGACGTGACGCTCCACGAAGACGGCCGCAGCGTGACGGTTGCGGACGATGGGCGCGGCATCCCGGTGGACGAGCATCCGGAAAAGGAGATCCCGACCGTCCAACTGATCCTCACGACCCTTCACTCCGGCGGAAAGTTCGACGCCAGCAACTACATTACGAGCGGAGGACTGCACGGCGTCGGTGCCTCCGTCGTGAACGCGCTGTCGTCGGAGATGGTGGCGACGATTAAGCGCGACGGCAAGGAGTACCGGCAGCGCTACCGGCGCGGCACGCCGGTCACCGACGTAGAGGTCACCAAGGAGAGTACCCGCGGAACCGGCACGTCGATCTTCTTCCGGCCGGACGACGACATCTTCGAGTCCGTCGAGTTCGACCCGCTTGCCATCCGGGAGAATCTGGAGGTCAAGACCTACCTCAACCGCGACCTCAAGATCGTCTTCACCGACGAGACGAACAGCGAAACGTTCACCTACCGCCACGAGGGCGGAATCGAAGAGTATCTCGACCACATCGTGGACGACCTGCAGGTCGGCACGATTCACGACGACGTGTTCGTTCTGGAAGAGGAGGACCTGAAGGGCGAGGGACGCCTCGAAATTGCGCTGCAGTGGACGGACGCACCGAAGGAGCAGCTTCATACCT
>CAKZLV010000080.1 GCA_937127285.1 uncultured Bacteroidota bacterium | reverse complement strand
AGTCCATGTACAACGCGTGCAGTCCGGCGACGTCCTCATCCAGAAGGAGCCGAATCGCCTGCCGGACGAAGCGCCGCCCGAAGGGTTCGTTCGACCGGGAGATGAGCGAGGAGCCCTTAAACTTCAGCTCGTCGTCGTAGGTGAGAAGCGCGTAGTTTTTCTTCTTGTACGAGAGCATCTTCTGAAACCGGCCGTCGAACCCGACGCGGATGCCTTCGGGCATCGCCTCGGTGAGGCCGACCGTAAAGTCGATTTCCGCCTCTTCCCCGCGGATGCCGTCGGGGGGCACGAAGAGAACGCCGTCGGTGTCGACTTCGACGACGAGTCCGCCCCGGTCGCGGATCTCCGCGATGAGCTCTCGCAGGATTTCCTGTCCGGTGCGCGCCACCCGGTCGGCCTCCTCGAAGTCGTTGAACGCCGAAAGACCAAAGCCGAGGAGACCGTAGAAGCTTTGTCCGCACCAGTTGAACTTCCGGTTTCTCCCGGCCAGGACCGTGTGGTTGTCCGCAACGGTCACGCAGTGGATCATGCCCTCGTAGTCGACCGTCCGCCGGTGTTGGGGCTTCACCGTTGGCTGTTGCCCCCGCACCCGGTTGACCTGGATGCGGTGTGAGCCGTCATTCGTCATCGGAAACGCCCGCCGGCCCACATGCATGGCCAGACGAATGAAGTCCTCGGCCAGCTGGTCGCTTGCGGTTGTGTAGCGATCCCCGGCCCGGTCCCCGTCCCCGGCCATCAGCGTCTCGAAGACAGGCCGCAGCACATCCGGCCCGAACCGAAAGATCCACGGCGGGAGCCGCTTCGAGAAGCTACCCGCCCCGCACTCGTTCTCCAAGATCTGATAGAGCACCTTCGAGGCAAACGACAGACCGTTCTGGTCGGACCCGTAGGCAATGCCCGTTCGGCGCAGAAGATCTTCGATCGTGGCGCGGCCGTCCGGATTCTTCTGGCAGAGCGTGGTTCGGTACGACACGCCCCGAACATTCCCGTTGGCATATCGCTTCGGCGTGCTCTTGAAGAGCGTTCCCTCCGTCACGTACCAGCCGACGATCTCGAGCCAGTCCGGGAGGGAATATCTGCCGGGCTGCCAGCGTCCTTGCTGGCGCAGCTCCTTGATTCCCCGAGGCCCGGTCTTACAGTCGATTCCGTGCTGCTCGCAAAACGTCTCCAAGAGAACGTCGGTGGGGGCCGACTCGACCTCCGGAAGGGGTTGGAGAGGCGGCAGCCGGCGACGAATCCGATCGGAGACCATGTCTTCGGCCGTCTCCCAGGTGAGCTCGGTGTATCGGCCGGAGGTAAACCGTTGGGTCAGAAACCGATGGTTCGGCGTCACGAGGAAATCCACGTGGCGGTTCTGAATTTCGACCATCGGCCCCTCGTAGTGCTGCGACTGCGTGTCCGTAACGGGTTTGATCTCGATCTCGCCCGTGTCGGGATTCAGAGAGTAGACCCGGTCGCCGACCTCCACGTCGGTGATGTTTTTGATCCCGTCGACCGTGAGAACCTCCGTCTCCGGATCGAAGCAGTTGATGAGCACCTTGTACGAACTCTGCCGGGCGTCGAGCTCGCTGCGCACCTCCTCGTCCTCGGCCTCCTGCATGTCCTGTTTCGTCTCGAGGCGCAGGTCCGTCAGCCGGTCCAGCAGGGTGGGGAAGAGATCGAGCACGTCGCCGTCCGGGCGGATGTCGTAGTTCAGCATGATGGACGGGTATAGGCTCTCCACGTCGGCGTAGACGATGGGGCCGAGGACGCCGGTGATGAAGATGTCGGTGTATCCGCCCATCGACTGGCTTCCCCATTCGCTGCGCGGCAGGGAGGCGCGCTGGCGGAGGTACTCGCGCACGAAGAGGCTCTCAATCTTCGAGGCGGGACCGCGCCGCGCCGACGAGCCGTACGTCATCGGCAGCATCTGCGTCAGGTAGAACGTCGACCCGGACAGGTGCCGCGCCAGGCGCCGCGTCTCGACGACGTCGTCCAGCGCGTAGTCGAGAAGGCGCTCCCGCTCCTCCGTCCAGGCCCGCGAGATGTCGGCCCCCTCGATGTAGGTGCGATCCTCCGGGGCGAACCCAAAGTACTTTGCCGCCGTCTTCAGGCTGTAGTCCGGCATATCGCGCTTGAAGACGTCGAACGACATCACCTGAAAGTAGGTGTCGATCACGTGGCGCCCGGCGATGTCGATGGCGGGATAGTCGACCGTCCGCTCCGCGAAGCGCATGCTGGAGTCGTACTGCCGGGGCACGGACCCGTCGCGCCCGACGGCAAATTCCACCCCGTGCCGCTCGCAGCGGTCGAGGATGTAGTCGACGTCGAAGGCGAACGCGTTGTGCCCTTCGATGACGTCCGGGTCCCTCTCGGTCAGGGTGTGGACGAGCTCCTTGAGGAGCTGCTCTTCACCAATCCCGTCGCGCAGGTGCAGCACCTCGCTCCACCCGCGGTTGTCGGTGAGGGCGACGATGATGATCTCGTCCTCCGGACGGTCGGCATTGGGGAAGCTCTCGTCGGAGTACACCTCGATGTCGAGCTGCAGGCGGTGCAGGTCGTCGAGGGTCATGTCCAGAAAGCAGGTCCGCCCGCTCTGCATCAGGTACTGCTGCGCAGGCGAGCCGACGCGGTAGACCTCGTCCGGCTGCGCCTCGTCGCTCTCGGTGCGGCGCTCGACGGTGCGGATGGCGTCCCAGTAGTCGCTCCACGTGTTGAAGACGACCAGGTAGCGGTAGTAGTTGTCGCCGCTCAGGTCGATAAAGCGGAATGTGCTGCGGTGGCCGCGCAGCAGGGTGACGTCGGAGATGAAGAAGAAGGGGAAGAGCCGCTCTTCGTGCTCGACGATGTTCTGAAAATCCTCCGTGCGCTGATACAGGCGCACCCGGGCCGGCTCGCTGGAGGGGCGGTCCATGAGCGGGTGCACGTCCACGATCCGCGGCATCGGGTCCTTCCCGAAAAGCGCCGTATCCGGGTCGACGTCGGGCCCGGCCGTTGGGCTCGTTCGGTTCTCGGAGGCGCCGTCGCCGGCCGGGCGAGCGTTCGGGTCGACCTGAGAGTCAAGAGGGGAGGCCATAAAGACGCGGGTGCGTCGGGTGGGGATGGAACAGGGAGATGGGCATGCGCAGAAGATACAAACCCCACGAGTCAATGTGCCGACGGGGATCCGTCATCCAGCCATTGCCTGGGCCGGGCTACCGTCGAGACGGGAACAGACTCCCTTCGCGACATCCGGCCGCCGTTGCGGAGGGAGCCCACCCGGACAACCTCATCGGCCCGCTCGCGTACCGTGCTTCGTGACGCCTCCTTCTGCTCCCTCCGATCCCGATTCCCTCGCCCGGCGTGCCCACCCTCACCGTCGACGATGTCGGCCAGCGCTACGGACAGCTTTTGCTCTTCCGGCACGTAACGTTCACGCTGCCGGGAGGCACGACCCTCGCGGTGACGGGCGCGAACGGATCCGGCAAGTCGACCCTGCTCCGCATCCTCGCCGGCGTGCTCACCCCCAAGAAAGGGGACGTGACGCTGCAGGTCGACGGAGACCCGATTCCGCGCGAGACGCACCCCCTGCATGTGGGGCTGGTCGCGCCCTACCTGAACGTCTACGACGACCTCTCTGCCCGCGAAAACCTGCAGTTCCTCGCCCGCACCCGCCGCCTCGACGACGCAGCCTCCCGGATCTCCGCGGCCCTCAAGCGGGTCGGGCTCGCCGGGCGGGAAGCGGACCGCGTCGCCACCTACTCCTCCGGAATGAAAGCACGGGTAAAGTACGCCGCCGCGCTCTTGGACGCCCCTCCGCTCCTGCTGCTGGATGAGCCCTCGGCCAACCTTGACGCGGCGGGCCTGGACATGGTCGACACCGTCATGGAGCACCAGCAGTCGGCCGGCCGCCTTCTTGTCGTCGCCACCAACCTCCCCGACGAGGCCGCGCGATGCGACCGGGAACTGCGCATCGAAGACAACCGGTAGGCCCAAGGCCCGGCGGGGCGCCTTGTCTTTCGACCCTTGTCCTCCACCCCTCGTCCTCCGATCCTCGCTACTCGGCACCGCCGATGGAAATCTACATTCGCGACGCCCCCG
>CAKZLV010000079.1 GCA_937127285.1 uncultured Bacteroidota bacterium | reverse complement strand
CAAGGAGAGTCCTACGCTGCGAGGAGAGTCCTACGCTGCGAGGAGAGTCCTACGCTGCGGGGGGAGCGGCGGCGTGTCCCCGAGGCGACGGTCGTCCCCGCGAGGGGCTCGCTCGGCCCTGCTTCTGTACGGCAGGAGGAAAGAGCGGCAACAGCTCGCGGCCGGAGCGGACCGTCCATCGATCCGGCGGGGCAATGCCGGGCGGGGCAATCACGTCGATGACGGCTTTCGTGCGGGTGAGAGCCACATGCACAAGCTCTGGAGCCCCGGAGGGAAGGAGAAGCACCACGACGTCGGCTTCCCAGCCCTTGAAGCTGTGGACGGTGCTGATCTTCAGGCGGGAATCAAGGCGCCAGAAGCCGCGCTTTCGAGAGCGATCGGTCTCCGGGTTCGGGACGCAGACGGAGCAGACCTCCATCTGCAGGCGCTGAAACCGCCGTTCGACGGCGAGACCGATCTTGTGGCGGTCGACGAGCACGGCGATCTGGCTCGGATTGACCCCGTCCAAGATGCGGCGCCGGGCCGTTGCGGCGGCTACGTCGAGAGCCGTTTCTGGTCGGGCCTGCGTCCAGACGGCCTCCGGGTCCGGGCGGCCGGAGAAGTCGAGTTGCAACTGCGGGGCCGGCGCGAGCGCCGCCGCCGGCGGGGAAGAGGCTGCTCCCGTTTGGACCTGCTTCGAGGCGGCGTTGACCGCTGGAAGCAGCGCCGGGGGGACGCGTGCGGTGCCGACGAGCTCGTGGCGGGTCGGCTTCTCCGGAAAGAGCGCGGCCGGATCCTTTGCCGCATGGTCGTAGATGCACTGGTCGGAATCGGCGGCTATAGCGACCGGGGCGTCCTCGGCCAGAAGCGGCTGGAGGCTTTGCGGCCACCGGGGCCCGAAGTCCTGCCCTTCGTCAATGATGAGGCGGTCGGCGGGGGGAAGCGGCCGCCAGGGCCCGCCGGATCGCGCCCGCCTCGCGGCAGAGATGGCCGGGAAGGGCGTCGGGCTCGGGCGTCCCCTCGCGGTCGAGAAGTCCCCAGAGCCGGTAGGCCACGTCGTGATAGTGCGTGAGCGTCAGGCGCCGCATCGCCTCCGTGTAGCGGGGCTTCAGCTCGCGGCGGATGCGGCGGCGAAGCGCCTCCCGGCCAATCGACCGCCGCTCCTCGCGGGTGTACTGGCGCCCCTCGGCGAGGGCGGTGCGAACGGCCCGCGCAACGACGTCGTGGACGTAGTGCCAGAGCGTAATGTTGTAGCTCAGGAAGAGCACGTCCTCCCCGCGAACGAGGGCCCGGGCGGCCCGGCGGGCCAGCACGGCGGTTTTCCCGCTACCGGCCGGACCGGTGATCAGCAGCTGATGCGCTGGGCTTCGCGCCGCCCGGCCCTGCGAGGCGGTAAGCGTCAGCGGCTCGTTCTGGGCGATCTCGTCGGGCGTGGGGTGAAGCCAGCCGTGCAGGACTTCCTGCCAGGGGCGCTCCATGCCGGCGGCTCGCGCCCGGCTGGCAACGGCATCGACGTGGGAATTTCCCTGCTCCTCGTATCCCAGCAGGGGAATGAGGTCCTCCAGGCTGTTCCCACCGCGCGTGCCGAGATTCTTGCCGGCGAGGCCGTAGAACTTGGAGGCCCGCCCGCGCCGGCGCTTCTGGTAGGCGCGAACACGCTGCAGGTCGCTCGCCTCCGCGTTTGTGAAGAAGACGCCGGCGCGGGCAAACCCGTAGTGCTTGGAGTTCTCCTCGCGCGCCTCTCCGGCGGCGGGAAGGAGCACCCGAAAGAGCGCGTCTCGGGCAGAGTCCGCCTGCGCGAACGGGTCGCGCAGCGAATGAAGCCCGTCCCCGGTGTCGACCTGCCATCGGCGGCCCGACAGATCGTAGGCGCCGAGGTTGATGTCCTTGACCTCCAGGACCTGAACGCCGGCCCGCGGGTGGACGAGAACGATATCGGGGCGCGTGCCGGCGAGGGCCGGCTGGAGGTAGATGCGCCAGTCCTCCCCCAGTTCACGGATCAAGCGGCGGGCGAGAGTCTTCTCCCCCGGCATCAGGTCGGTCCGGAGGTCGTCCCAGGTGTCAGGAGCAGGATAGCAGTCGGCCATCGGCGGCAGGCGGGGTCAGGAAACGGTCGGCGAGGGCCCCGAAAGCAGGGCATCCCCCTCAACGCGTAGATCCTGTCCGCCGGCGACGCGGCCGAAGTCCACCCCTCGGCCCAGACTTCAGCAGACCGCCCGCCGGTCACGCCGCCTCCAGGGGAACGGACGCAAACGGCCAGTCCGAATCCGGGTACTTCGAGGTAACTTCGAGGCGTACCGGCGGCTTCTCCC
>CAKZLV010000078.1 GCA_937127285.1 uncultured Bacteroidota bacterium | reverse complement strand
AGCGACAGCTCCATAAAGTACGGGGCTCTACAAGCCCTTCTCGCGCTCTACCCGAGATCGTAGAGACCGGTGGAGAGTACCTGACGTCGGTGCGGCGAGAAGCTGAGCGATTGGAGAGGATACCCGTCCCGAAAGAGTGCGCGACCGGATCACGGGTTGTGTCCGTCACGGTTCGTGTCCGTCACGGTTTGCGTCCGCGGACGGTAACGCTCAAAAGACCCCCGTTCTCGCGGAAGCGCTGGATCTCCTCCGTTGATGCGGCCTCGGCGAGCACCTCGTCCGGAACGTCAACAGCGCGCTCGCGAACGATTTTCACCGACGAGAATCCGGCCTCGCGGAGGGGGGCGTCGTCGGGGGACTGCACGTCGGAATCCATCGGGGAAAAAGTCATGGTGGATCTTGATTCGAGAACCTGGTCGTCGCAGCGAAGAAGGCTCGCGGAGACGGTGGAAGACGGTAGACGCGCTCACCGGCGGGGCACCCCTCGCACCTTACAGTACCGCGTTGAACAGGTAGCCGAGGGCGACGATCGAGACGCCGACCGTGCCGAAGAACGTCGCCAGAAGCCGTGGCTGCATTACCTTCTTGAGCATCATCGCCTCCGGAAGGGAGAGTCCGACGACGCCCATCATGAAGGCAATCGCCGTTCCCAGCGGAATTCCTTTCGCCACCAGTGCCTGGACCACGGGCAAAATCCCGGAGGCGTTGGCGTACATCGGGATGGCGAGGACGACCGAGAGCGGGACGGCAAACGGGTTGCCGCCGGCCAGATACTCCTGGAAGAAGCCCGTCGGTACGTAGCCGTGGATCCCGGCGCCGACCGCCAGTCCGGCAAGCACGTATGGCGCGATGCCGGTGACGATCTCCATCGCCTCGCGAGAGATAGCCGGGAGCTGCTCGCGGAGAGGCTTGCGTTCGGGGCCGTCGCCGTCGGCGCGGTCCTGGGCGATCTCCCACACCCAGTCCTCGACGTAGCGCCCGAGGCCGGCGCGCCCCAGTCCCCATCCGAGGACCGTGCCCAGAAGAATACCGCTCCCGGCGTAGATGAGCGTCACCTTCCAGCCGAAGAGGCCGATGAAGAGCGCGAGGGCCACTTCGTTCACCAGGGGAGAGGTGATCAAGAACGAGAGCGTCACCCCCAGCGGAATGCCGCCCTGCAGGAAACCGATGAAAAGCGGGATGGAGGAGCAGGAGCAAAACGGGGTGACGGCTCCGAAGAAGGAGGCGGCCAGGTGCTCTGCTCCCCGCAGCCGCCCGGAGGCGATCCACTCGCGGACCCGCTCAATCGGAAGGACGGCGTTGATCGCACCCATCAGGTGGGTCACGATCAGGAGCAGGAGGCCGATCTTTACCGTCTCGTAGACGAAGAAGTGCACGGCCTTCCCCCAGTGGGTCGTTTCGGAGAGACCGGCGATGCCGTAGATGAGCCAGTCGGCCAGCGATTCAATCATCGAGAGACGGGATCCGTTGTTGAGAAAAGATCCGAAAGACAGAGGACCCGTAGGGAGCGCGCCACCGCTGCGGTCCCGCGCCAAACACAAGCGCGGTCCGTTTCGCCGATGGCTCCCCGAATCTTGGAAGGGTGAATCCTGGGAGGGTGAATCCCGGGAGGACGGAGAAGGAGAGAATTAGGCGCCGAGCAGGTCCTTCAGTTCCTGAACGGATGGGGCGCGGCCGCTGGACTTGACCTCGCCGTCGACGACGAGGGCGGGCGTACTCATCACGCCGTATTTCATGATCTCCTGCATGTCTTCGACCTTTTCTACGGTTCCGTCCAGATCGGCATCCTCGACGACGCGCTGAACGCGCGTTTCGAGCGTTTGGCAGCTGGAGCAACCGGTACCGAGAACTTCGATATTCATCGCAATCGGGGGTTGTGAGAGCGAAATATTGATGAGCACAAGTATAGACGAGCATCGATATATGCCCGTAAAAAAAGAGAACGAGTCTCGACAAACCGGTCCGCAATCCGGTTCGGTGCCCGGGAGTCGTCCGGTTTGCTAAGGGGGCGCTTGCTGAATCCATTTGGAGAGCAAGGCCCCCTGTTGTCTCCTTTGCTCGTTTATATAGACGACCGTCTATATTCGTTTCGACCTATTCCCGCTTCGCGCGATCTCCATTCGACGTGTGGAGGGCGGAATCAAGGAGCGGGCCGATCGGCGGGTGGTGACTCCCCAGGCATCCCGCCGAAGGTGCGGTCGATCCAGTTCGTGAGTTCGTCGCGGACGGACCGGAAGACGGCCAGCCGCTCCTCGTCGCTTCCCTCCGCTGCAGAGGGATCGGGGAAGCTCTGGTGGAATACCATCTCGCGGGCTCGGACGACCGGGCAGGCCTCCCGGGCCGAGTCGCAGACGGTGACGACGTAGTCTTTCTCCACGTCCTGAAGGGCGTCCAGGGTCTTGGAGGTGTGACCCGAAATGTCGATCCCGATCTCCTCCATCGCCTGAATGGCGAGGGGCCGCACGTGGGTTTTCTCCGTCCCTGCGCTGTAGACGTCGTACCGGTCGCCGTAGGTGGCGCGCAGGTAGCCCTCGGCCATCTGCGACCGGGCCGAGTTGTGCGTGCAGACGAAAACGACCGTCGTGGGACCCTCCGATGTCGACGGGCGCACCGCACCGTCGGGGTCCCCCGAGGCCGTGCTCGGGTCGGTGATATCGGGGGAGGATTCGGCGGGTGCTGCCGGAGAGGAGGTCATGGGCTCACAGGTAAGTAGGAGGAGAGGACACGTTGCCGTTCACGAACGGCGGTGGGTACCAATCGCATCGAAGGGGAAGGCAGGGCGGGGCGCAGCTAGCAGCAGCCGCTCCCGGGCGTGCAGCACCCGCCCGCGGATGCCTCCTTCGAATCCGAGCTCCCGATCGACACCAGGACGGAGCCGAGGCGGCGTTCGGTGTGAGCCGAGCCGCAGTCGGGACAGGTGCTGTCCAGTCCGTCGTCGTATTCGGACATCGACGCGGTGAGGCTGAAGTCGTTCTCGCAGTCGGTGCAGCGGTACTCGTACGTGGGCATCGGAAGTGCGTGGTCGGTTCAAAGAAGAACGCAAAGAGAACGGCGGTGCGAACGGATTCTATGGGGAGCCGGTGAGGGACGGGCCGAAGACCCGAATTGGGTACCGATCGCACGTCCTCGTCGAGGTACAGCGAATCTACGATCCCGTACCGGCTATGCGGGAGGGCTGAGGTCCAGATGGAGACCGGCTGGCTGCGGAAGAGCTACACATCTGCGAGGCGATGCGGGCTGATGGATCCTCGGCTGAGGGCCTGAAGCCGCTTCGTTCCC
>CAKZLV010000077.1 GCA_937127285.1 uncultured Bacteroidota bacterium | reverse complement strand
GTGGAGGCTTGGGAGCTGTGGAGGCTTGGGACGCTTGGGACGCTTGGGACGCGAGTCCATTGAGCAATGATCATTGTGCAATGTTCAATGACATCCGCCCACACGCCCATCCGCCCACACGCCCACCCGCAGACCCGCCCAGCCGTTCATCGGTCGTCGGGGATGCGGACGGTGCCGGAGACGCCGGAGTGGCGGATGTCGCCGGAGGTGTCGTCCTCGACGATGAAGTCGCCGCCCACGTCCTGCACGTCGATGTCGCCGGAGGAATCCTCCTCGACGCGCACGGATCCGGAGACGCCGCGCATCCGGATGTCGCCGCTGGAATCGTCTTCGATGAGCACGTCGCCGTCGAACGCTTCCACGCGAATGTCGCCGGAGCTATCCTCGACGGTGAGCGACCCGGCGGAGGTGGACACGCGCACATCGCCGCTGGAGTCGTCGATGATGATCTCGCCGTTGAGTCCGTCCAGCTCGATCGATCCGCTGCTGTCGTCGAGGTCGAGATCCCCGGTGATGGCTCGCATCTCGAGATCGCCGGAGGAGTCGTCCACCTCCATCGTCGCCTCGATGTTCTCGATGACGAGCGACCCGGAACTGTCGTTTACGTCCACCCGGTCGCCGCGCAGGGTGCGGATCTCCGCGTCGCCGGAGGAGTCGTCGATGTCGGCCGACAGCCCGCGCGGGAGGCGGACGGTGAGATCGAGGCTTCGGTTTCCTCCGCTCATGAAGCCGCCGTCGGACAGGTCGGCCTCGATGCGGATCGTGGTGCCATCGCGGGCGGTGCGGATTTGAATGTTCTCCAGGTCGTCCTCGTCGTCGGCGCGGGCCGTGCCGGTGGCTTCGACGCGGTCGATATCGGCGCCTTCAACGATCAGCGTGCCGGCACTGGCCTCCACCTCGACGGCCGTTGCGCCGTCGACGGGAACCGTGGCGCTTCGTTCGGCGGAGTATTCCTGCGCGACGGCCCGACAGGAGATCAGGGCCGGAGCCAGTAGCAGAAGAAGGACCCAGAGGCGGAGGCGTGCGACGGAAAAATCCATGGTGGCGTGTGGATGGGGGAAGGATCACCAGTTGGCGTGCGGTCACGCGGTAAGACCCGGTTCCCACCGAAAAAGGTTACAGGGCCGGACCTCCTTCCGAGCGGTTGGTGATCTCCCCCTCCCCATCAGTTCGTGCGCTCCACGGCGAGGGCGACGCCGCCGCCGGTGCCGTGGCAGATGGAGGCGAGACCGTGGCTTCCGTCCTCCTGGTTGAGGGCGTGGAGGAGCGTGACCACGATTCGCGTGCCCGATGCCCCGATCGGGTGGCCGAGCGCGATGGCACCGCCGCGGACGTTCAGCTTTTCGTACGGCACGTCCAGCATCCGGTGAAAGAGGATGTTGTTGACGGCGAAGGCCTCGTTGTTCTCGAACAGGTCGTAGTCGCCGATCGCCGTTCCGGTCTCTTCCAGCACCTCCTCCACGGCCGGAATCGGGGCCTCCGGAAACTTATACGGCTCGCCGGCCGACCAGCCGCCCGCAGTGATTCTGGCAATCGGCGTCAGGCCGTGCGCCTCGACGGCGTCGGCGCTGGCGAGCACGACCGCCGCTGCCCCGTCGGAAATCTGGCTGCTGTTCCCGGCGGTCAAGACGCCGTCTTCTCGGAACGCCGGGCGCAGGTTGGAGAGCCCCTCCGCCGTCGTTCCCTCGCGGATGCCTTCGTCGCGGTCGACGGTTTCGGTGCCTGTGCGCGAGGAGATCTCCATCGGGGCAATCTCGTCGGCGAAGCGGCCGTCGTCGGTGGCCTGGGCGGCCCGCTGCTGCGAGGTCGCCGCCACCTCGTCGAGGTCCTCGCGCGTCAGGTCGTGCTCTTCGCAGAGGCGCTCCGTCTGCTCCCCCATCGCGTCGCCGTCGAACGGGTCGCTGAGGCCGTCCTTGTACATCAGGTCCTCCAGCTTCCCGCCCTGCGGCGCGTAGGTGTAGCCCCAGCGGGCGCTGGCGTCGAGGTAAAAGCCGGCCTGCGACATCGACTCGGTGCCTCCCGCCAGGACGAGGTCGGCCTCGCCGGCTTTGATCATCGTCTTGCCGTTCAGAATCGACATCATGCTCGAGGCGCACACCATGTCGACCGCATAGCCGTCGATCGACTTCGGGATGCCGGCCTGGATGGCGCTCTGACGCGGGACGAGCTGGCCGTGTCCCCCGCGCAGCACGTTGCCGAACACGAAGATGTCGAGGGCTCCGCCGTCGACGTTGCCGCGCTGAAGCGCGTGCTTCATCGCGTGGGCGCCGAGGTCGACGGGCGACTGCTTCTTGAAGGCGCCGCCGAGGCGACCGATGGGGGTCCGAACGGCCGAAACGATGTAGACGTCACGCATGGGTAGGGGTGGAGGTGTGGAAGGGTGGACGGGGGGAAGAGGTGGACGGTGGACTTCCATCCCTTCAGACATCCATCCGTCCACACGCGACAGCATACCGGAACCGGTTCCGGGGATGCAAGCGAGGCCGGGTCGGGGACGGTGGATTTCCGGTTAGAACGAAGCGACTGGACCGCTCACTCGGTTCGCTGGATGGAGAATGGACCGCTCGCATCCGCTCGCTGGGTCGAAGATGGCCCGGTGATTGGCTCCCCTCCATCCTCCATCTTCTATCCTCCATCCTCCGCCCTCTACCGTCGATCCTCCCTTTTCCCATCTCTCTGACGGCTACGTGTCCCGGTCTTGCCGCCGCGCCGAGAGGTAACGACCCGTCACGTGATCGACGCCGCCAGGTCCTCGGCGTCGGTGGTCGGGGCGTCGCAGGCGAAGTTGCGGCAGACGTAGGCGGCGGGCCGGCCGTCGAGGGGCGTCTGGGCCTCGGTGAAGGGCGCAAGGCGCGTGATCGCGGGAGCGTCGCCGGGAGGGCGGTGCAGGACGACGGTGTTCGGTGCGTAGACGGAGCGGACGGCCTCGACGAGCGACGTCCAGTCCGCGTCGGCGCGGTCGCCAGCCAGCACCACCTCGCGGGCGTCTCCGAGGGCGAACTGGGTTCCCATCAACAGCGCGGTAAAGCTGCCGGGGCGGCTGTTGACCTGCTTGCCCGCCCAGGCGTGCAGGTCGGCGGCGGTCTCCTCCCACTCGGTGCGGCCGGTCATGCGGGCGAGGCGGAGCAGGTTGCGCAGCAGGACGGAGTTGCCGGACGGAATCGCGCCGTCGGAGACTTCTTTCTGGCGGACGATGAGTTCCTCCCCGTCGTCGGGCGTCAGGTAGAACCCGCCGCGGTCCGCATCTTCGAAGTGGGCGAGGCACTCTTCGGTGAGATCAACGGCGGCCTCCAGCCAGCGCGGTTCGAAGGACGTCTCGTAGAGCTCAAGGAGCCCCCAAACGAGGAAGGCGTAGTCGTCAAGGTGCGCGCGGATGCCGGCTTCTCCGTCCCGATACCGGTGAAGCAGGCGCCCCTCGGCATCCTGCATCGTGTCGAGGAGGAACCCGGCGGCGTTCTCGGCAGCCTCCCGGTACGCCGGCTCGTCGAGCGTGCGCGCCGCGGTCGCGAAGGCCGCGATCATGAGCCCGTTCCAGTCGGTGAGGATCTTGTCGTCGAGTCCGGGTCGCGGACGCTCCTCCCGGCGCTGAAGCAACGCCGTGCGCGCCGTCTCCAGCTTTTCGCGCAGCTCGGACTCGGAAAGATCCCGGTCGGCGGCAATCTCGGGGAGCGGCTGCCTGAGGTGCAGGATGTTGGTGCCCGTCTTCTGGCGAGTGGACTCGTCGGCGTAGTTGCCGTCCTCCTGCAGGTTGTAGACGTCGATGACCAGCTCGGCGAGGTCGTCGTCGCCCACATCGTCGAGGACCTCGCGCACCTCGTCGGTCGACCACACGTAGAAGGCGCCCTCTTCGCTCTCTCCCTCCTCGTTCAGGCTGTCGGCGTCTTCGGCCGAGGTGAAGGCGCCTTCCGGGGCCTGCAGGTCGCGCTGCACGTAGGTGAGCACGTCGCGGACCGTCTCGGCGTAGGCGTCCGTGCCGGTGATCTGATGGGCTTCGCTGTACGCCAGGACGTGCATCGCCTGGTCGTAGAGCATCTTTTCGAAGTGCGGAAGCAGCCAGTGGCTGTCGGTCGAGTAGCGGTGGAAGCCGTAGCCGACCTGGTCGAAGATGCCGCCGAGGCGCATCCGGTCGAGGGTGTGGGTGACGATCTGCAGCGGGCGGTCGTCGCCGGTGCGGTGCCACTCGCGAAGCAGAAACAGCAGGTTGTGCGGCGAGGGAAACTTCGGCGATTGCCCGAACCCGCCGTGCTGGCGGTCGAACTGCTGGGAGAGCTGCTGCCGCGCGGTGTCGAGCGCCTCCTCCTCGGGTGCGTCGGTGCCCCCGCCTTCGTCGACGGAGCGCCGGAGCAGGTCGGTGACTTCGTCGGCGTCGCTCAGGAGCTTCTCCCGCTCGCCGTCCCAGAGCTGCTGCACCCGCGGGATGAGGTCCATCATCCCCATCTGCTGAAACCGCCCCCGCTTCGGCAGATAGGTGGCGGCGTAGAACGGGCGGCGATCCGGTGTGAGGAGGACGGTGAGCGGCCAGCCTCCCTGCCCGCGCATCATCTGGCACACGGTCATGTAGATGGAGTCGACGTCCGGTCGCTCCTCCCGGTCGACCTTGATGGGGACGAACGCGTCGTTCATGAGCTCGGCCACCTCGTCGTCTTCGAAGGACTCCTCCTCCATTACGTGGCACCAATGACAGGTCGAATAGCCGATCGAGAGAAAAATCGGTTTGTCCTCAGACCGAGCCTTCTCGAAGGCTTCCTCTCCCCACGGATACCAGTCGACGGGGTTGTCTTTGTGCTGAAGGAGATACGGGCTGGATTCCTGCGCCAGGCGGTTGGGCATTTCCGATGTGGACGGAGTTCGAGATGCGGCGGACGGCGGTGGGTGTCCCTACTCCGTCGCGGACGGGACGTTCGGCAGCGGGCGCGGGGGTCTTCGTTCGACCGTAGCATGTGGTGCCAATGTAACCCGACGAAAGCAATTGTGGGAGCTGGTCTCTCCGTGCAGCCGTCTTGCCGGTATCCCCACGGAGATGTCCCCTTTTTGACCGGCCAAAAAGGGGACGGAAAAAGCCGCCGGGCGGGACGCGCTGCGGCTGACGGTTCTACCCCGCATCGGGGCCGCGAATCGCAACTCGCTTCGCTCGGACACCGATTCGCGAAAAGACCCTCTGCAAGGTAGAACCGTCCGAGACGCCACACCGCGAAAGGCCCGGAGTTAACCAAGGAGAAGGCAAACAGGGGGCGAGGCCGCCAACACCGCGATCGACATTCGTTCTTGAAACTCCTTCACCAGAACGAATGGGCACACCGAAGAGGAAGCGCCAACGCTCGTTTTGTGTTCGTTTTAGAACCGCGCGGTCAGCGTCACCTTTGGC
Organism: uncultured Bacteroidota bacterium; assembly: GCA_937127285.1. Lineage (GTDB taxonomy): Bacteria > Bacteroidota > Rhodothermia > Rhodothermales > Salinibacteraceae > CAKZLV01. Next base: position 4,105 of record CAKZLV010000077.1, on the reverse strand, counting down.
ACGACCGAGTCGGAGAGCCGGACGCGTCGGCCGTCGGGGCCGGGGACGGTGGCCATCGACGGCGTCACGTTGAGGTCCAGATCCACCGAGGCCGTGCCCGACTGCGCTCGGCGCTGGGCGTCCTTGGCGAAGACGCCGTAGCTGATCGCCGAACCGGCCAGCGATCCCAGCGCCTGCAGGACGGCCACCGTCGAGTCTTCGGCATCGGACGCAGCGGCGAGGCCGCCACCGAGGAGCGATCCCGCAAAGTTGCCGAGCGCCACGATGTTGGCTTCACTTTTCGTAAAGTCGCGGTCGCGCACCAGCAGGCGGCCGCCGGCGAGCCCCGCCACCCCGGCGCCGGTTACGGTCAGCGCCGGCCCCTGCTCTCCCTCGACACCTGCGGCGGCCAGAACGGACCCCACCAGGTTCGCCGTCTGCACGCCGGAGAGCAGGTAGATGCGGGCGTCGCCCTGGGTGTAGGTGTCGCTGCGGCCCATCCGGTGGCCGATCACTCCGCCGGCAATTGAGCCGGCGAACGACAGCGCGGCGGCCCCGCGTACGCCGACCTCGTCCTCCGTGAGCCCCTGGGCCAGCCCCAGCCCGATCAGGTTCCCGGCCAGGCCGGTGAAGGAGGTCATCTCGGCGTGTCCGCCCGACCAGTTGTTGCGGCGCGCAAGGGTATAGCCCAGGGCACTCTCCCCCGCCCCGAGAACCGCCGCCAGCGCCGCCGTTCCCTGATCGTCGAAGGTGTCGTCATCGTCGCCGTTTACCAGCGCGTAGAGCTGCGCCGCATGCGCATAGCCCTGAATGCCGCCGTAGAAGGTCATGTCCGCTTCCGCCTCCGTCACGGATGCGTTCCGCGTCAGCAGAAGCGGGGCGAAGAACCCGGTGGCGCCGCCGAGGAGGGTCATCGTTCCGACACCATCCCCCTCCAATCCCAGGGCGGCCCCGAGGAGGGCTCCCTCCGAAAGACTCAAGAGGGTGGTGGACGCCAGCAGTCCGTAGCGGCCCTCCTGGTTCAGGTTTACGACGGTCCCGGTGTCAGCAAGCTGTCGCGTGATGCGGGTGCGGAGGGTCTGCACCTCGGCGTCGGTCAGGGTCCGCCGCTCCCGGAGCGTGCGCGTATCGGGTCGATACTGGATGACGAGCTCGTATTCGTCGTCGCCGATGCGGTACAACACGGCTTCCTGAAATCCGCGGACATCGGGAAAGAGGGTCAGGTCTTGCCGCAGGTCGGCGTCCACGACGTAGAGCGTGCTGTCTTGATCGAGCGGGACCTGCTGCTCTTGCGCGTAGAGATCGGTTGCCGGCGCGAGGAGAACGACGACGGCCAGCAAACCGATGAGGCGGGAAAGACGGGCCATGGGAAGGCAGAGAGTGCGAATCGAGAGGGAGAGATGGGAAATGCCGGCGGTAACCGTCTGCAGTCGATGTGGTTGAGGGAAATTGCAATGACGGTCCATCCACAAGGACGCTCAAATCACCGGAAAGGTAACGGCGGCTCGCTGCGCCCGTGCAGCCGGTCGGTGGAAATAAAAAACGGCGGCCCTGCTCGAAGGCAGAGCCGCCGCAGCGGCCGATTTGTCGCCGATCGACCAATTCTCGTACGGATGATGCCGACTGCCTTTCTAGAGCAGCTGTCCGAAGAAGACGGCGTTCAGGAAGAGGCCGTTCGTTCCGTACCAGAAGGCGCGGAAGTTCGGGTTGTCCATAAACAGGACGACCTGACCGCCGCCCACCTCGTGGGCTTCGATGGACGCCGCCCCGCGAGCCACCTCCAGTTGCTCGTCGGAAATGTAGCCGCTGAGGCGCGTGTCGTCTTCGGTGTAGGTCCCGACGCTCGCGCCCGGCACGTCGCTCGGGTCGTAGAACCCGGTGCCGACGCGGAAGACGGGCACGGTGTCGTCGTGGCCGTAGGCGACCGGGTGGGTGGTGTCCAGTTCCGTCTGGAAGATCGACCCGCCGATGCCCTGCGCGCCATAGGCGTTTTGCAGGTCGGCGTACGGCACGTCCTGCACGAGCGAGTCGACATCGACCTCCCGCTTGGTCAGGTCGACCATTTCTTCCCCGATCGGCCAGCCGACCGCGTCCTCGAGGGCGATCAGCGTGCCTCCGTCCGACACCCACGACCGGATGGCGTCCGCCGGGAGGCTGGAGTAGTCGCCGCCCGCCAGCACGAGCACGTTGTACCGGCTCATATCGGCGCTCTGGACATCGGTAATGTCGATCAGGCTCACCCGGGCCCGCATCCGTTCGTTGAGAAGGTGCCAGACCTCCCCCGCGTTGTAGGCGCTCGTGCCGCTGTAACGCGAGGATCCGCCGGTTCCCGTGAGGAGGGCGATCTCGGGCTGGTCGAGGATTTCGGAACTGCTGCCGCCCAGATCCGGTCCGGTCGGCGTGAGTCCGCGGTTCACGGCATACACGTCCACGAAGTCCTGTCCGGCAATGCGCTCGACGACAGCGTGGACGCTGTCACGCTCCACCCCGCGCTGCTCGACCTGAATCACGATGGCGCCGCGATCGAACTCCTGCGACCGGTTCCCGAGGCGCGCAGTGAAGGGTTTGGTCATGACGCGGGCGCGGACGTCATTTTCCTGGAGACGGTACAGGGCCCGCGGCGCGAAGTAGCGTCCCCACGGCATGACGTAGGCGTACTGCGCACGCCCGCCGACGACCTCCCCGCCGCTGTACGTGAGCCGGTCGATCTCCGAACCGAGGTCGGGCGTGTCGTCCAGAGCGGCCGACTCCACCCCGAAGGCCAGCGGCAGCGTCCACGTCGAGACGTCGTAGAAGATCGAATCGGGGAACGTCGTATTGCGCTCCATCAAGGCCTTCACGAGGCGACCTTGCGGCTGGTCGAGGGGGACGGCGTAGGACGCGCCGGGACGGAACGTGCGTCCACCGGCCCGCACTTGTTCGTCCAATTCAAACAGCTGGATGTCGTGGCGCTGCAGCACCTGCGCCATCGCCTGCGCGCGGGTCCGCTTCTCGGAGAGATCCACGACGAAGGCCTCCGTGTCGAAGTCGGCCAGCGCCTCCTCGCGGTCGGCGAAGAAGTCGCGCTGGTACTGAAGCAAGTCGGTCCGCATCTCCGTGACCGCCTTCATCGTCGACAGCGACGTCATGAACTGGTTGCGCACCGTCCAGGCGTAGTCCATGACGCCCTTTTCAGTTTCGGCCTTGAGGGCGCGGGAGGAGGCCTGTTCGAAGAGGATTCCGATCGAGCCGTTGGCGTCGGGGTAGGTCGACCCCTTGCCGTAGTAGAAGTCGTCGAACGTCTCCTCCGAGTAGTAGAGGGAACCGACCTGCTCAAGATAATCGGCGTGGTAGGTGGCGATGTCGGCCGTCAGCTCCTGGTTGCGCTCCGGCGTGTTGGGATTGGTGCGACTCGGAACGCCGGGCTGAAAGAAGTAGGTGGCCTCCTTGCCCATCTCGTGGAAGTCGGTGAGCACCTGCGGCTTCCAGTCGTGGAAGTAGTCGAGACGGCCCTGCGACGACGGGTGCTGGCCCGGCAGCCAGTCGCGGTTGAGGTCGAACCAGTAGTGGTTCGTCCGTCCCCCCGGCCAGGGCTGGTTGTGCTCGCGGTCTTGCGGGTCGGAGGTCGCCACTTCGCCGCGATTGCCGTTCACCCAGTCGACGAAGCGGTCGCGCCCGTCGGGGTTGAACATCGGGTCGAGGAGCGTCACCGCCCCGTCGAGCGCCGCCTGTACGTCCGGGCCGTTCCCAGCCGCCAGGTGATACAGCAGCAGGATGGCGGCTTCCGTCCCGCTCGCCTCGTCGCCGTGGATGGAGTATCCCATCAAAACGACGGCCGGCCTATCCTGTAGATCCGCATCGCTCACCGCGCCCGGATTGCGCGTCATGGCGACGTTCGCCTGCTGAATCTCGTCGAGGCGGCCGTGGTTGTCAGGCGAGGTCACGACGGCGTGGATGAGGCGGCGGCCTTCGTAGGTGCGGCCGTGCGAACGCAGCACGACTCGATCGCTGGCGTCGGCGACGGCCTCGAAGTAGCGCACGACCTGCGCCGGACGCGTGTGCCGGGTCCCGATTTCGTGGCCGATGACTTCCTCGGGGGTGGGGATGGCGTCATCGTAGCTCTCGGTACCGGGAACCGGCGTGTCGA
>CAKZLV010000076.1 GCA_937127285.1 uncultured Bacteroidota bacterium | reverse complement strand
CCTCCTACCGCGAGGCGCGCTGCTGGCGCAGCCGATCCCACATCTCCTGCTGGTTCGTTCCGGGCGGGACGTCGTACGGATCGGTGGGGAGCGTCACCCGCTTCAGCACCGGATACCGCTTCTTAAACTCGAACGGCTGCGGGTGGCGATTGGGCGGCTCCTCGCCCAGGACGAGCACCATCGTCCCGGGATCGAGCAGTTTGCCCCGGCCACTGGCCGGCCCGATGTGTCCGGTCGTCGTATTCCAGGGCTCGGCCCATTCGTAGATCCACTTCGCATCGGCGTCGACCAGACGCACGCAGCCGTGGCTCGTCGGGCCGCCGGTCGGCATCGCGTACTGGTGGACGTGGATGCCGCGGGCGGCGTGGAAGTTAAAGACCCAGTACATCTTCCACTCCTCGCCCGGCGGACTCAGCGTCGAGACGCGCTTCTCCTGCTTCCAGTTGAAGTTGAAGCGCCCGTTCGGGGTCGCGGTCGAGTCCGGATTCCCGGTGTTGACGATGCCCCACCGCGCGAGCTTGCCGTACTCGTAGGCGGCAAAGGCCTGAATCGTCTTGTGAATGATGAACACCTTCTTCTCGTTGCGCGCCCCCGGGTAGTAGCGCGGGAACGGCGAGTAGGCCCGGAAGTCGAGCTCGAACTGCGTCGGAACGACGAGGGTGTCGCCGAGCTCCACGGTCTCCAGCGTCGTCCGGTTCAAGAGCTCGATCATCTGGGCGCGCTTGTGGCCCTTCTTCGTGTCGCCGTCTCCGAGGCGTTCGTACAGGCGGTTGCGCGCCATGACGCTGTTGCCGCTCGGGTCGTCGAACACGAGGTACTCGTAGTAGACCTCCGGCAGGGCGTCGAGGCTCTCGGCCCGGCGCGTGAGGATGTCTTCGATTTCAAACTGATCGAAATACCCCTGGGCCTGGCTTGCCGAGGGCGCGGTCAGGCCCCCTGCCGCCAGGAGGGCGACGAACAGAAGCCGAAACGAAAAACGCGTCATGGCGAATGTAGCCTGTTGTGAGACTGCACGGAGCGGGCTCCTCGTCACATTTCAACCGGGAGATTGCACCCGCTGCACGGCGTCCGGTTCGCCGGAACCTCCCGAGAGAGCAATCTGGGCCTCCCTGCTGCAATCCGGCCCTCCCGCCGGCAACCCTCAACCGATGATTGTCCGTTGGGTATCCGTTGGCTGTCCGTCATCCGCGGGAGCGTGCAGGCAGTACACGCAGCGCGGTTGCCCGTCGGGGTCCACTCACGCGGGATCGACAGCTCCGGATCCGGTGCATCCCTGCTCGCGCAGCGTCCGCACCATGTCGGAATTGCCCAGCACGATGAGCACATCTCTCTCCTGGATGACGTCCGTCGGCGACGGGTTGAACTTCATCTGGCCGCCCTCGCTCTGATCGATCATACCGATCACGATGGCGTCGAACCGCTGACGGAACCTGCTTTCGGCCAGGGATTGCCCGGCCAGCGGCGATCCTTCCTGAACCTCGACTTCTTCGATCTGCCGGCTGAGTGTTCCGCTTGCGTGCAGCACCTGCTCCATGAACTGATCCACCCGGGGCCGCAGAATCACCTGCGCCATGCGGTCGGCCCCCACTTCGCTCGGGGCGATGACCTTGTTGGCCCCCGCCCGGCGCAGCTTGCTGCGGTTGCGGTGGTCGATCGTGCGGGCCAGGATCTCGACGTCGATTTGCATGTCCCGCACCGTCAGCGCCACGAAGACGTTCGAACTGTCTTGGGGCAAGGCCAGGATGAGCCCCTGGGCGCGTTCGATGCCCGCGCGGCGCAAGGTCGTCTCGTCCTCGGCATCCCCCTGCACGTGCAGGACGTTGTTGTCCCGCAGACGCTGAATCACCTCGTCCTCGCGGTCGATGACCACGATCGGATGGTCGGCCAGCTGCAAGTCCTCAGCCAGCCGCTGGCCCACCCGCCCGTAGCCGCAGATGATGTAATGATCTGTGAGTTTACCGATTTCGCGCATGTTGCGTCGTTCCCGAAGGCGGTCGCTGGCGAGGAAAAGCTGTGCGGAGCGGGCAGCAACGAACGTAACGAGGCCGATGCCGGTGAGCGCAAGGAAGATCGTGAAAAAGCGGCCCACCGGCGAAAGGGGGCGAACCTCCCCGAAGCCGATCGTCGAGAGGGTGATGAACGTCATGTAGAGGCCGTCGATCCACGCCCACCCCTCCAGCAAGACGTACCCGACGGTCCCGATGGCGATAACGACGACCAGCGCGAAGGCCGCCAGCACGATTTCTCGGCGCGACGGGTCGAGCTCCGCCAGCCAGTCCATCACACCCTCTTTCAAGCCCTCTTGCGGATTGTCGATCATGCGGGCGGTTGCTTGGAGCCGGACCTGATTCGATCGAACCTCGATGCGTTTACTAGAAACCCGATGCGCACCGTCCGGGTGGAGCCGGAGTCGCCGACACGGCCTGCCGACCGGGAACGTCGGAACGGAGGCCGTGCACGGGAGCTTCTGGACGGGTCATCGGGCAGACGGCGGGTTCAGGCAGACGGCGGGTTCGTGCCGAGGGCGGGTTCGTGCGGACGGCGGGTTCGTGCCGAGGGCGGGTTCGTGCGGGCGGCGGTTCGTTCTGCAGACGGACGGCCTGGCAGACGCTCTCGGGGGGTTCTTCGGCAGGGATCGCTTCGTCCCCGCTCTTTCGTTGCGGAAGCGCCCTCGATGGGTCAAGCCGTCTGGGTCAAGCCGTCTGGGTCAGGCCGTCTGGGGAATGGAAAACGTTCGCGCATGCCAGGACGCGCCGGCGGGCTGCTCGAACGAGCCGTCCCGCACCTCCCCGAGCTCCGTCACGCTCGGGTCGAACACCGGCGTCTCCGCGGTGATCTTTCCCGCCTCGACGCGAGACCGGAAGGTCGGCCGCGAAACGGTCTCGACCGATCCGTCCGGCCCCCGGTACGCCACGTGCAGCGCCGGCATCCAGTCGATCTGCAAATCGGCCGCCGCCTCGTCGATGGCATGAACGGCGCCGTCGATCCCGCATCCCGAGATGGATCCGTTCGGCAGCGTGGCCGCCAGTACGAGAAACCGGTCATCCAGGACGGCCACCCGCCCGGTCACGGATTGTCCGTGCGACGACCAGCCCTCGATGAAGTCTTCCATTCGCTCCTCCAGCGTTTCGGCGGTCGCCTCCGTCATCGGCTCCGCCGCGGTGTGGACCCAGCAGCGGGCCGCATCCGGAAGGTCGGGAAACAGCGTGGACGTATCCATAAGAGACAAAGGAGAAGGACTGGAGAAGTCGGTCTACGTACATCCGCCAACCCGACGGAAGTGTGTGTACCAGTTCTTGAATTCCACACCCGCCGGGTTGTTGTCCGCCCCGGTGGAAAACTTCAGGGAAAGCCCGCGGTCGCTTCTCCTCCGAAGCCGCAATTGTGAGAATGTGGAGAGGGAATGAATCCAGGGTGAACGCCTTCACTGATGGTTCATATGGACTACGTGTGAAGGAGGTCGGAGTGGTGGTCTCCCCCTGGACGCACGCGTGCGGTTGCCCACGCACATGAATGTGAAGGCGTCCGGTGGTGCTTTCCGCCGTCCCCGTCCGCTCGTTCTGTCCCATCACCGCGACGCGAACCCATGCCGATCTACCGCAACCTCGTCGACTGGATCGACGGCCATCAAGAAGTCGTTCTCGACATCATTCGCGTATATCTCGGCGTCGGCCTCTTTGTGCGAGGGGTGTTGTTCGTCACGCAGACGGACGGCGTCGCGGCCCTGGTGGATATGTCCGAGTTCTCGCTGGCCTCGGCGGCGCTCGTTCACTACGTCAGCTTTGCCCACCTCCTCGGCGGACTTATGCTCGCGGCCGGATTGCTCACCCGGATCGCGGCGCTGGCTCAGATTCCGATCCTTGTGGGTGCCGTCTTTCTCGTGCACCTGCACGACGGACTGCTGTCGGC
>CAKZLV010000075.1 GCA_937127285.1 uncultured Bacteroidota bacterium | reverse complement strand
GAACGCCCGTGGAAGGAAGAAGGCACCGACGCCCTGCAGTGGGTGCTGCTCGACTACGTGGACCTCGTCGTCCACGTCTTCACCGCGGAGAAACGCGAGCACTACGGCATCGAGCGGCTCTGGGGAGAGGCCTCCTCGGAGTCTGTGCCCGACAATGGGGACGCCTCGGACGTCGAGCTCCTGCAAACCCTGATGCATCCGCAGGAGGACTGAGTTCGTTTCCGGATCGCGCGGTCGTCATCTCCGCGTGCTTCGAAGACCGTCGAATGTGATTCCTCTGCCTCGATGAGCCGTCTGTTCTTCATCGCCGGCGCGCTGGCCGCCGGCATCGCCGTCGTCGCCGGTGCGTTCGGTGCCCATGGGCTTGAAGGGCGCGTCTCCCCGAACCGCCTGGAGACGTTCAAAACGGGCGTGACCTACCAGATGTACCACGCCCTGGCCCTTCTCTTCGTGGGATGGGCGGCCCTGCAGGGTTCGTCCGGAGCCGTCACGTGGGCTGGATACGCCTTTATCCTGGGCATCGTCATTTTCTCCGGCAGCCTCTACCTCCTCGTTCTGACGGATACCGGCTGGCTGGGCGCCATCACCCCCATCGGCGGCGTGGCCTTCATCGCAGGATGGGTCCTGCTGGCCTGGGGGATGTTTCGACAGGGCCTGTGACCCGAACGCATCGGCCGCCGCATGGGAGCCATCAGCCAGAGGCCGCGTCGAGGATGTCTCGGACGATCGCTTCGTGATGCTCGGAGTGGATGCGCGCGGCCCGCAGCCACTGCCGTGCAGTGAGGCGCCCCCAGGCCGGGTGCTCCAGTCCGCCCGGCGCGGCTCGAACCGCTTCGGCCTCGGCGACGACATCGTCTAGCTTCTTCCGGCTCCGGTGCACCGCCTCCCGCAGAGCCTCCCGGTCGAGGGAGGCCGGTGGGCGGACGGCGTCCGGTGCCTCCGCAGTGCCGCGCGGAAGATGGCCGTTCTGCAATACCCGGCGTCCGGCATCGGTCAGGCGCGGCGCCTCGGCATCCACGCCGCCGCCGGCCAACACCCGCGCCGCCTTCAGCATCGACGCATTGGCCCGCCAGATGTGATACAGATGCTGTGCGGGCGACCAGTCGGAAACCGAGGGCCTCGGTTCGAACAGATCGGAGGCCGGCCGGTCGTCGAGGTACGCCTCCGTCCGGTCGTAGAAATCCACCAGGGCCTCGATCTCTTCCGAGAGGACGATCTCGACTGCATCAGACGCTGAACCGGGCATGGGCGAGAGGGTGTCGGTGCGGGGAGGTCAGCGAGGTGCATGTCGGGGAAGAAGGCAATGCTGCGAAGGCCCCGAGCCAGGCGATGCCGGGATGTGCACGGCGTCGGGACGGCCCGAGGGTGTAACAACGCATCGGCAGGATTCGTGCCTGAGACGGACATCCGCTGTCGCCCCTTCACCTACCGAACTGCCGATGCTGTTTCCGCGCCTCGGGCCGGTCGCCCGCGTTTTCGGTCTTCTTCTCCTGTCAGCCACCACCGCTCTTCCCGTCACCGGGCAGGTCGACCCCACGGGTCCCACGCCGGCTTCTGCGTCTCTGGCATCGAGCAATGGCCGGGCTCTCAACCTGACGGCCGGAACCGTCGGGATCAGCATCGGGGACTCAAGGCGAACCACCGGGCTTCGTCTAAACGACCGCGACCGCCGCCTCCAGGTTGCAAACGGGATCAATCTTACGCTCTGGCGTCCCTACGACGAAGCCGGCGGGGTCGTCCACGGCGCCGCCCTCGGCCTCCCGCTGACCGGCGGCACCCACATTCGCGGCCTCGCCACAGGCCTTTTCGGCGTCGGGGCGGACGGATCGCTCTCTGGGGCGGGCCTCGCCCCGATCGTCCTCAGGGCCGGCCGCGACATGAATGGGATCCACGTGAGCGGCATCGGGGCGGGCGCCGGAAGGCGCGTCCGCGGGATCGTTCTGGGAGGCCTGGGAGCCGGCGCCGGGGAGGAAGCGTCCGGGATGCTCGTGGGCGGTCTGGGTGCCGGGACGGGCGGACGGGCGACCGGCCTGGTTCTCGGCGGGCTCGGGGCCGGCGCCGGAGAAGAGACCCGTGGACTGCTGATCGGCGGACTCGGGGCCGGGGCAGGTGAGAGCACGACCGGCATCACCGTCGGCCTGATCGGTGCGGGGGCGGGCGGATCGGCCCGCGGCCTCTTGGCCGGTGGCGTCGGCGCGGGGACGGGCACCTCGATACAAGGAGTGGCCCTTTCCTTCGGAGCCATCGGAGCGGGCCGTTCGATCGACGGCCTCGCCGTGGGCGGACTGGCCGCCGGAGCCGGCAACCGCCTGCGGGGAGTCGCCGCCGGCGGGCTCGGCGTCGGGGCCCCGACCGTGGAGGGAGTCGTGGTGGGCGGCATCGGGGCCGGCGCGGAGAACCTGACGGGCGTCTCCATCGCCGGCGGGTACGTCCGCCTCGAGGGCGGCGTCCTGCGCGGCGTCTCCGTCGCCGGCTGGAACGACATCCGCGGCCGGCAGCGCGGCCTGACGATCGGCCTCTACAACTACACCCGCGACCTTTCCGGCATCCAAATCGGTCTCTTGAACGTCGCCCGCAACAACCCCCCCGGCCTGCGCATCCTCCCGTTCGTGAATGCGAATGTGTAGGGCAGGGGAGCGTGGGGGATTGGGAGCGTGGGGGATTGGGGGTGCTTGGGACGCTTTGGAGGCTTGGGACGCTTTGGAGGCTGGGGACGCTTTGGAGGCGGGGACGCTTTGGAGGCGGGGACGCCATTCACGACTCACGATTCACAATCCACGACTCACGATTCACGACTCACAATCCACGACGCACGACCTCCACCCCGGCGACCGCGGACGCCCTCCATCCTCGATCCTCCACCCTCCATCCTCCATCCTCCCCTACTCATCGTTGTAGATCATCACGGCGCGGTTGCCGTCGGTGTCGACGTAGCCGCGGTACATGCCCTGCGTGTTAAAGGGCATCGCGATGTTGCCGTCGGCGTCGAGCGCGATGACACCGCCGGAACCGCCGTCGGGCGGCAGGGCCGGAAGCTCGTCCATGACGGTGACGCGCGCCGCCTCCTCGACCGACATCCCGGCGAACTTCATGCGGGCGGCGACGGAGTGCGCAGCGGCGGCGCGGATGAAGTATTCGCCGTGCCCGGTTGCCGACACGCCGCACGTCTGGTTGTCCGCATACGTGCCGGCCCCGATGATCGGCGAGTCGCCGATGCGCCCGAAGCGCTTGTTCGTCGTTCCGCCGGTGGAGGTCCCGGCCGCAATGTTGCCGTCCTGGTCGAGCGCAACGGCCCCGACGGTTCCGAACGTGCCGCGCTCCCCCGCGTCCTCGGCCGTCTCCGGATCGTAGGAGTCCGGCAGGTTCGCATCGCCGGTCGGCCCGTTTTCTCGCGCCTTCTCGGCCGCACGCCGCCGGCGCTCCGTGTAGAAGTACTCGTTCTCAACCATGTCGAAGCCCTGCTGACGCGCGAAGGTCTCCGCCCCCTCCTGCGCCAGCATCACGTGCACACTCTCGTTCATGATCGTGCGCGCCAACTCGATCGGGTTGCGGATGTGCTTCACGCCCGTCAGCGCCCCCGCCTGACGCGTCCCGCCGTCCATGATCGAGGCGTCGAGCTCGACGGTGTTCTCGCTGGTGAAGACCGCTCCTTTGGCCGCGTTGAAGAGCGCGTCGTCCTCCATCGTCGTGATGGCCGCCACGACGGCACCCACGGCCGTCCCGCCGTCGGTGAGCACGTCGTGCCCGGCCGAGAGCGCGCGGTTGAGGGCGGCCCGGTACATCGAGTCCTGCTCCGCGCTCATGTCCGCGCGACGGATCGTGCCCGCCCCGCCGTGAATCACGATGGCCACGGGAGCGTCCGCAGAAGACGCTGCGTCGTCGGGCGATGACGCGTCGGTTGACTGAGCCATGGCGGGGCGATCCGTAACGAGAAGAGCCGCGAGGCAACCCACGAGGGCTGCAAGGAAAAGCCGGCAGACCGGGGGAAGCGGCGAGCGGAACGGCCCGGAGGCCGGGGCAAGAGCTGGAGAAAGGGCAGAGTCGGGCATCGGTTGTGAGTCGGCCAGGGAACGGGTGCGAGGGGTCAACATCTACACGGGCGGAATAATGTACACGAGCTGCTGCGACAATCGCCAACGCCGGCGGCCGTAGCGAGAGGCACCGATAGACCCTGCCAGATCGGCACGAAACCGTGACAGATCCTCAGCGGGGCTCTGACGCGGTGTCGGGGTGGATGCGCGGGTTCCGCCAGACTCGCCCACGGCCCGCCCAGCGGGGGCGTGGACTACATTTTGCAGCACAATAATCAACCCGAACCAACCGTTTGGGAACATGCGCGGGAATGCCTGATTTGTAACAAATTGCGTTTGCGTCTCAGGCGCAGATGTAGTTGTGTGTAGCATGTAGAAAGGCAGGGTTCCCGGTACTCGGATATTGGTAGCAACAGCGGATTCGATCCTATATGGCGAAGGACAAAGCAGAAGTAGTCACGACAAAGAAAGCAAAGGACGCGAAGGGGTTCGACCAGTACGAGGCCCTGCAAGACATGAGTGATGAGGATCTCATGTCGCAGTTTCAGGCCGGTACGGTGGAAGCCTTCAACATCCTCGTGGAGCGGTACTCGGACCGCCTCATGCAGTACCTGTACCGGTTTCTCGGCGACATGAAACGGTGCGAGGACCTGCTGCAGGAGACGTTCCTGCGTGTGCACCGCAACCGGCACTCCTACCGCCGGATTGCCAAGTTCTCCACCTGGCTGTACACGATTGCCGGGAACCTGGCTCGCTCCGAATACCGGAAGCGGAAGCGGCGGCGGATGCAGTCCATCCAGTCCGTCAACCGCGACAATGAGGAGTACGAGATGGAGATCCCGGATGAGTCGTTCTCTCCCGACAAGCACGCGGAGAGCACGATCCAGGATCACTACATCCAGGAGGCAATGAACGAGATTCCGCCGGCCTTCCGCGAGGTGGTGGTGCTGCGCGACATCCAGCAGCTCGCCTACGACGAGATTGCAGAAATCACGGGTCTGCCGATGGGTACGGTCAAGAGCCGCATCAACCGCGGCCGGACCAAGCTTCAGGCGCTTCTCAAAGACGTCTACCCGTTCGAAGAGGAGTAGCCTTCCGCCTTCCCCGCCCGCGTCGGCCCTGCATCTTCCCCAGCGCCAGCCTCCACCGGAGGCTGGCGCTTTCTTGTGAGGGGTCGGCGGGGGACTGACCGGGGGCAGACCTGTTTGGCAACGACCCGGCAGCAATCCGGCAACGGCTTGAAGACGACTCGAAGACAGCCCAACGGCCGTTCGGTGGACCAGGCTCGCGGCCTCTCTCGTTACCGATCACGACGTTCTCGCGGACTTTTCCCCGATCCATGAACGCTCCTCTTCCGGAACGGATCGAGGTTGATGTGAAGATGCAGCGGCTCAACATCGAGTGGGCCGACGACCACGTGTCGGTCTTTCCGCTCGATGCGCTGCGGCAGGCCTGCCCCTGTGCCGAGTGCGGGGGCGATCGCGTCGACCGCATCACCCAGCCGCGCTTCCTCGACATCTTCCGCCAGAAAAACCGCTGGCAGAACGTGCGCGTCGAGAAGGCCGGCAGCGTGGGCATTCGCATCCACTGGGACGACGGGCACAGCGGGGGCATCTTTCGCTGGGACCGCCTGCGCGAGTTGCAGCCGCCGGAGTAGAGGCGACGTTATTGCGAACGGGCGGCGTCAACCAGTTGCTGGAGGCGGCGGTCGATCATCTCCTCCCGCATCCGCTCGCGCTGCTTCAGGCTGTTTTGCAGCTCGGCGATCTGACGCTGCAGTTGATCGATCTCGCGACGGCGGTTTTCCTGCTTGAGGTCGAAGATGCGGTTGAGCGTTGCCCGCAACGTGTCGATCTGGGCCTGTCGCTCCGGCCCTTCGGGTAGGCGCTCGATCGTGCGAGCCAGGTCGTACGTTTGCTGCTCCATCCGGCGCTCGCGCAGGAGGCGCTCGTACAGCTTCCGGCTGCGGCGCTCAACGTCGTGAAGGTACTCCTCGTGCGCGGCCTGCAGGTCGTTCGAGGGGCCTCCGGCCGGTTCGCGCCGATCCAGGTTGCGCAGCACCACCGAGGCGTTCGCCGAGCGTACGGAATCCTCCGGGACGGGCTCCAGGCGGTCGGTAACCGCATAGAGACGCCCGTCCAGTTCGACGACCGGGCGCTGGATCCCGACGAACTGGTACTGCGCCCGCACGCCGCGTACGTCCAGCGAGGCCGGCCACTGCGATTCGGGCACCGGCTGGCCGTCGATCCGCACCACGCCGTCTTCGATGACGAGCGTTCGGGTGGTTTGGGCGGTGGCGGGCTGGAGGAGGCCCGTCGCCGGCAGCCCGGTACCGAGCAGCAGTGCGGCGAGGACGAAGCCGAAGCAGGAGGGTAATCGGTTCATGGGAAGAAGATCAGTCATCAGTCCTACGAAGGGTCGGCCCGGAACGACGCGCCGGGGACGGCAAGGGGCGGTGGGGACCCCTGCGCCCGGTGATCCGCGTCCGGTCATCAGCGTCCGGGGGAGGCGCGAACCGGCTGGAGGCTCTCGTTCCACTGCGAGGGAGCGCTTCTCGACTCGATCACTTCGATGCGTCGGTGCAGGCGCACCACCTCATCGCCCTCGTCCCAGTCCGGCAGGCGGGCGCTGCGAGCGACGTCGCGCCGGTCCGGCGCAGGGGCAGAGGGGGTCGCACGGTCGGGAGCGCGCGCGGTCGGCGTGGCCGCTTCCTCCGGCGACGGGCCGGCCGGTGCCGTCCACTGCCACCAGCCCACCCCGGCCACCAGAAGGAGGGCCAGCACCGCACTGACGCCCTGCAGCCGCCGGGCGGAGCGTTGCGAAGGGTCTTGGGGCGGCCGATCGGCTCGCGCCGCCGGGGACGCCGGTTGCGG
>CAKZLV010000074.1 GCA_937127285.1 uncultured Bacteroidota bacterium | reverse complement strand
TACGACAAACCCGAAAAGTGGATGAACCAGGGCGAACATCCGCTCCGGGCGGCGGGAAGAAAAGATGCGAGAAGAGCCCCGACGAAGCACGCGGGAGAATCAACACCGTGCCGGGGTCGAGAAGCGGGCGAGCGGGTGCGCCACACCCGTCGAAGAAGCGGCGAACCGAGGGGAGATCACTCGAAATCCGTCATCCCGAACCGCGGCGGATTCGGCCGCAGGGACCAAGGGTGTGCCGACAGACGGAGACTCCGGACGGTGCTGAGCCCCGAGAGGCAAAACCGGGAGAGGGACGCGCAAGCGAAAAACAGCTCACCGATCGACAGCACACTCGTCCCGAAGAGCCGCGTCGCCTGGAAAAACCGCATCGGTCGGCTACGTCCCGCTGAGAATCCGGAGCGTGAGGAGCGTAATACTGGACAGAGTTCCAATCACGGTCGAAATGGTTCCCAGCCCAATCCGCTGGCGGGTGCGGATTTCGATCTCGACGATATCGCGGGAGGAAAGAGAAGGGTACTCGGCCCCCTCCTCCAGAAGCTGAGAGATCTCTTCGCGATAGATGCGCCGACGGTCGCCGTCAACGGTGCGGTAGATGTTGACGTGAATCCGCTGGCGGACGCCGGGAGAGATCGTACCCACCCCCGGGACCTGCGCGGCCGAAAGGAGCTCGATCAGGTCAACATTTCGCTCCACGCGCCAGAGACCGCCCTGCGAAATGTTTCCCCAGAGGTAAATGACCATGGTCGGCTCGCCGGGCCGGGCGAAATCGTTCACAAAGCCGGCCTCCGAAGGGACGACCTGGGCGGATACCGGGGGCACCG
Source organism: uncultured Bacteroidota bacterium (assembly GCA_937127285.1). GTDB lineage: Bacteria > Bacteroidota > Rhodothermia > Rhodothermales > Salinibacteraceae > CAKZLV01. Next base: position 2,730 of record CAKZLV010000074.1, on the reverse strand, counting down.
TCCCCACGACCCCGATGCCGATCACCATTCCTGCAAGGAGCGTGGAGAGGACGCGCTGGCCGGCGGGGGTCGCCCACAATCGAAGGCGGGAAGGGCAGAAGGACCACATAGAGTCAGATGGAGAGATGCAAGGAGGAGGGGGTTCAGCCATCAACGTAGGAATGCCTGACGACGAGACGGTGGCCGAAGCGACATGACCTGATGTCGTCTTGGACAAACGATGCCCGCACTTCTGGATGAGAACCACCCGCCAGCATGACCGGCAGCCTCATCCAACTGGCCGCCCGGTGAAACCGACACAGACGCTTCGACGAGCCGGCCGTGTCCGAGCCCTTTCGCGTCCGAGCCCTTTCGCGGACGAATTGTCGCTGAGGCCCCCACTTTGGGTGTCTGGATCCGGTCCGTCCGGGGGAGTCGAGGGAGAGGCTGATTTCAACTTCGAAGTGCCTCCCGGAGCCGATGCCGGAGGGGGCGGGTGTACCGTCGCAGGTACTGTTCGGGAAGGCGAAGTCTTCGGACGGCCTGCCACATGCGAAATTCCCGGGGCGTGAACCATCCGCTCTCGCGCAAATACCTCAAAAACTTGTCCCGCGACGGGTGATTGCTCAGGATGTGCCACGGTTTGTCTCCCCCCGTGAAGTGATCGATGTAGGGGTCGTTTTCCACCTCTTCTCGGATCGCCAGGACGGACGCTCGAAAGTCCGATTCCGGCCAGCGATCAAGAGAATCGATTCCCGTCTGGCGGTTCCAGCGCGGGTCGAGCGGCTGCCAGTCTCGCGCGAGAATGGCGTTCAAGCCGTCTTGATCGGCGTGGCTCACAACGCTTCGGTTTCGGTGGGCATACTCCAGCACGCGATCGCTCGTATTCGACTGTCTCCACGCCGGCAGATTGAGTACAAGAACGCCGGAATTGAAGTACGGCTGGCTGCGGGATAGATCGAGATCCCGGTAGCGAGCGAGTCCCTTGGGGTGTCCAACCGTTTGAATGCTGTAGTCGCGGACGGCGAGAAGAGGAGCGCCGTGGAATGGATGCGTCCACAGAGGCGCAAGACTGCGCTCCACGACCAAGTCGGCGTCTAGATAAATGGCCCGATCGTACCGATCAGAGACGAGATCTGGAATCAGAACGCGGAGGTAAGCCGCCTCCGAGAAAAATTCGGTCGTCTTCAGGGCGGCAAAGGTATCGGAGTGTTTACGGGCATCAATCCACGTCAGGGTTACCGTTCGGCCGGTACCGTGCATCGCGACGACCCGGTCGACTCGCTCCCGGTTCGCCGGTGCAATTCCGTCGGAAAGAACGTACAGGTGCACGACCGCGTCGATCGGGGCGTTGCGGAGCACGGTCGAGAGCATCACGCCGAGCGGAAGGGCGAATCGATTGTCGGCTGCGGATACGACGACCATGGCAAACTGTAGGGTAAGAAGAGACAAAGCAATCTTCTCGCAACAGGCGAAACCACGCTACTTACTGGCGGCGAACCATTTGCGCAGAAAGTCGACGGTAGCAGTGATCCAAATAAAGTGGATGTAGCGCATGATGCTTCCTCCTGCCAGTAGCAGTGATCGAAAGATCCTGCCACTACGGAATTGATCTCGGGCTGCGTGTAACCACATCTGGGGAATCGTGCATCCATTCCACGTCCGCCAAATGTGCCGTCGTCGATGAAACAACGGGTCCTTCGCATTCCAAGGTCGTGACCATTTCTCGCCGAGCCTCTTCATCTGTTGTTTCTTTCGTTCGGCCTGACGTGTTACCTGACCAGAATGGCGTCGGTATTCGATGAGACGTTCGTGGAGTCGATGTACCTGCCTCTTCAATCCAATCCGGGCAAAGAGATCGCAGTCCTCCGCTGGTTGCCCAAGCGCTTCATCGAAGCCACCCGCTTCTTCCACATCATGACATCGGATCATTGATGTCGACGGTATTGCGTGCCCGTCGAAGAGCGACAGGACCGGCGTGGCCCGGACGCTGTTGGAGACTGGCTGCATACCAAAAGAAGAAGAAGAATAACGGAGCGGTGGACGTGGTTGCTTGATTTGTTGACCTGATACGTCGATGTGATCTGCAAGGCAGTACGTCAACGCGACCTCCGGATGCGCCTCCATGTGTTGGACCAGAACGTCCAGCATGTCCGGCTTCATCCGGTCGTCCGCATCAAGAAAGAGGACGTACCGGCTATCGGGAGAGCGAGCCGCGAAGCCGACATTGCGCGCCCGGCATACCCCGCCGTTCTCTTGGTGGAGTACACGGAGGCGGCCGGAGGTATCGCGCTGGGCGTGCTCTTGGATCACCTCTAGACTCTGATCGGTGCTGCCATCATCGACGACGATGTGCTCCCAGTCTTGAAAGGTCTGGTTCTGCACGCTCTCGATCGTCTCGCCGATGAACGGCTCCGCGTTGTAACAGGGGGTAACGACTGTGACGAGGGGCATACCGTTGACGATGTGTGTCACCAGATAACAATTTTCTGCGCGCGATTGCATCTCCCTTCGATCCTGTGAGGCACCTCTACCATTCTCTTGCGAAGGCAGAGCAGGAGAAGCAATCAAAGGAGTGCACGGACAACGTAGTGCAGTGTCCTAACTGGACGAAATGACCGGCGGCCGCAGACGTCCACCCCTACCGGAATATGCCGGAGGAGCGCGCCGGTCATTGACCGGGCGGCCGGGATGAATGCGTCGCGGAGAGCGCCGCGCCGGGGCTTGCCGGTCAGCGAACCACCACCATCT
>CAKZLV010000073.1 GCA_937127285.1 uncultured Bacteroidota bacterium | reverse complement strand
CCCAACCCCCAAACGCAACGGACTTGAAACAACCTGTCGATGGGCCGAGCCATTGGCGGTGTCTGGCGTTTGAGGGACGACCGATGGAATCTTGATTAGACGTACGTCCGCCCCGATGACGGCCCGTGAGTTTTTACGCCGCTACTCGAACGAGAGCTACTCCGAAGACACCCGAATCGTCAATGGCCGTTTCTACCCGTCGACGCCGCTGGGCGTTGATCCGGGGGAAACCGTCGGGGTTGTGCTCATGAACCTGGGCGGCCCCGACTCGCCGGAGACGGTGGAGCCGTTCCTGTACAACCTGTTCATGGACCCGGCCATCATCGACATCCCGGTGGGCGGGGTTCTGCGGCACTGGCTGTGCAAGCTGATTGCCAGCCAGCGCGCCAAGTCGGTCGCCGAAGACTACCAGGAGATCACGGACGACGGTGGATCCCCGATCAACCCGCTGACGCGCGATCAGGCGGAGAAGCTGGAGGAGAACCTCAATGAGCGCTTCGGCGGGCACGCGGCCGGCGACGGCGCGCCGGGCGTCGACTTCAAGACCTACATCGCGATGCGGTACTGGAAACCGTTCAGCGAGGAGGCGGCCGCGCAGATGCAGGCGGACGGCGTCGACAAGGTGGTTCTGTTGCCGCTCTACCCGCAGTACTCGAAGACCACGACGGGGGCGTCGTTCTCCTACTGGAAGGAACTGGAGCACGCCGGCGAAATCCCGGCCTGGCCGACGACCTTCGTGTTCGAGTACGCCGCCTACCCGAAATACGTGCAGGCGCTGTCGGAGCGGATCGACGAGGGCCTGCAGCGCTTTCCGGAAGAGGTGCGCGACGACGTCCACTTCCTCTTTAGCGCGCATGGAACGCCGACGAAGGAGATGAAACAGCGGCGCGACCCGTACTGCTGCCTCGTCCACTCGACGGTGAAGCAGGTCATGGAGCACCGCGGGTTCGACCACAACTTCGACGTGGCGTTCCAGAGCAAGGTCGGCCCGGCGGAGTGGCTGACGCCCGCCACCGACGAGACGGTCGAAGAACTGGCCGAGAAAGACAAGGCCGTCCTCGTCATTCCGGTTGCCTTTGTAACCGACCACATCGAAACCAGCTACGAGCTGGCCATCGAGATCCCGGAGGAGCTGGAAGAGGAGGGGATCGAGCCGCCCGAGCACTACGAGGTGATGCCGGCCCTGAACAGCCATCCGAAGTTCATCGAAACGCTGGCCGACGTTGCCGCCGCCCAGCTTCAGCTTCCCGGGCAGGACACCGGCGCGCCCTGGAGTTCGCGGCCGTCCTACCAGACGAAGGACCGCCAGATTCGCTGCCACCAGTGCGAGCGCATTGCGGAGGCGACGTGCTGGACGTGCCCGAATGCACGGGGCGACGGAGCGCGCACCGACGATCTGCCTGAACCCGCCGAGGCGGATGCGCCGGCAGGGGATGCGCCGGCCGGAGACGGGGCGGCCCGGACGCCGGCGAGCGACGCGTAGGCAACCTCCCGCGACGGGCCGGTGCCGTGCGGTTGCTAGCCTGCTAACCCAACCTGCTAGCACAGCCTGCCAACACAGCCTGCCACATAGCCTGCTACACACAGGCGGCAGGCCGCCGCATGCACCGCCGACACGGCGCGGCGCACGGTTGGCCGGCCCGAACTGGACGACCCGAACCAGCCCGTTCAAACCGGGGCCGGCCCCGTCCGAACGCCCCGATCCGGTCTCTACGATCCCCGGCACGTACAACCTCCAGCACGTACAATCTCCAGCACTCACAATCCCCGGTCTTCACAATCCGGCAGTCCCGATCCGGCAGGTCAACCATCCCCGGTGAGCACCGACGAGTCGTCCTCTTTCAACCGGCTGTACGCCGCCGCCCTGCTGGCGGCGGTCGTCGGGCTCTTCTTTCTCGCTGTGCGCGACGGGTGGATGGTCGTCTCTTCGGTGTCGCTCAGCGCCGGGGCCGCCCTGCTCGGGTGGGAGCGTGAGGATCCCGGCCGGCCCGGCCTCCGACCGATCGGCTACGCCCTGCTCGGGGTGGCCCTCGCTACCCTCATCATCGACACCCTCCACGACTACGTCCTTTGAGGCGCTCCCGGCGATGGCGTGGACGGCTGCATGGACGGCTTTCCCTTCCAGGCAGGCCCCGCTGTACGTCTGAGTCCCGGAATCCCACCCGAGGGCAGGCGCGCCCTCGTCCTCCGGTGCGGGGCAGGCCGGGTGTGGGACGAGGCATCAGAGGCATCACCGCTGCTCCGGCAAGACCTCCGCGACAGCCCGCCGAACCTCCGCCCCCGACGGCAGTCGCGCGAAGAGTGCGTCGCCGGACGCCGCATCGTCCGGCGGCGACACCACCGCCGTCAGCGACACCGCACAGTGATCGGCCGGAGGATGGCTTGCCGGCCCGCAGTGCACGCTCCGTCCGGTCGGCGTCATCCAGTCCGTCGTGTAGAGGACGTGGTCAATCTTCCGGGACGGCGCGTCCGCCGGATAGGTGCCCGGCACGCGTTCGCCGGGTGGAGGATCGGCCGGAAATCCGGGAGCCAATCCGTCGACCTGCACCCGATCCATCGTGGTGTCGTCTCGGAACCGGGCGCGCGCCTCCGAAGGAAGGGACGCCAGCGTCCCGGAAAAGACGCTGTTGAAATCGCCGAGCAGGACGAGAGGGGCGCCCGTCTTCAGGTACGCCTCGGTGAGGGCGCGAACCTGCCGGGCTTGCTGCTGCCGCGTTTCGCCGTCGAACGCCTCCAGGTGCACGTTGACAACGACGAGCGGCCGACCGCCCACCTCCAGCACGGCGACCTGCGCCAGACGGTCGAGGTAAAAGGCATCCGAGAAGAACGACCGCGGCGGGCGGACGAGGGCAATCCGGTGGTGCGCAGCAACGGAAAACCGAGACAGAACGGCCTGTCCGGAGTGGATTCGCCCGAAGTGAACGGCCGGGGGCCAGTTGGGAAACGGGACGTAGCGCTCGTCCCAGTTCGTGGCCTGGGCCGCCGTGGGGTAGCCGAGACGCACGGCCAGGGTATCGAGCTGGTGGACGTTGTCGGACCGGGAGGCCCCGTAGTCAATCTCCTGGAACCCGATCACGTCGGGATCGATGGTCCGAAGCAGAGACGCGGCCCGGTCCATGTTTTCTCGGAAGAGGGAGGCGGGAGGATTAACGGGGCGGTTGTTCGTCATCCCGGACAGGTAGCCGATGTTGTACGTCGTCACCGTCAGCGTCTCTGCGGAGGCAGCCGGGCGGACCGAATAGGTTTTCACCTGCTGCTCTGCCTCCGCCGGGATGCGCCCGCTGCTCGCCCACAGAAAAAAGAGGACAAACGCCGCGACGAGCGTGAAGAGGAGGGCACCGAGAAGTACGAAAATCCGTCGCATCAGCTGGAGGATGGAGAAGGGAACGGGTCGATCGTGGAACGGAGGGGCCGAACGTTCGGCCCGGAAGTAAGGTAGGAGGTCTGGGATCCGGTTGCCAATCCGTTGCGCCCGCCGTCCACCCTGCACGTTTGACCCACATCGACCCGATGACTCCGTCTCTCCCGTGGTGCACGCGGCGCCCCGAGCGGTTTCTGCGAAGGGCTGCCCTCCTCGTCGTCCTGAGCCTCGGCCTGGCCGGTCCTGCGATCACCGCTGCCCAGCCGCACGGGGCCGGATCGGCTTCGGCGGATGCCCGGATTCAAGCGCTGGAGCCGTTTACTGGGCACTGGAAGGGAGCGTTCGTCGTGTACGCCGCCGACGGCACCCAGATCGACTCGCTGGTCACCGAGCACCGATACCGGTGGGAGGGAGACGTTCAGATCGGCCGTCACATCGACCGCTACCCGGCCACCGGGCGCGTTGACACCTCCTACGCCCGCAACTACGTCGACGACGGGCAGCTGATCTGCGAGGTTGTAAAGGAGGACGGGACGCAGACGGTCCACATCGGCCGCGTGCAGAAGGGGGCAATCGTTTGGCACCGGCAGACGGAAGAAGGCATTGTTGAGTCGTATCGAGAGCGCGTGGTCGAAACGCCTGCTGGTCGAGAGTACCGAATCGATGGGTTTGGCGCGTATCCGGACGGGCAGGGCGGCCTCACCCACGTTCTCTTCACCGGCCGCTACCGGGAGGTTCGATGAACCGGAGGGGAGGCGTACAGGTCAGGAGTCGCAGGTTACGGGTCACAGGGCAGGCGTCACGTTCATCTCTCGGGGGCATCTCTCGGGGGCAGGTCCCCGGCGATTCGCTTCCACTGTCCTCTCACCACGACATTTCGAAGGGGCGCTCGTAGTCGCGGGGGGTAGGCAGGACCGCGACGCGGACCCGCCGGTTCCGTTCTCGCCCGGATGGCGTTTCGTTGCTGGCAACGGGGTCGGTGGCGCCGTACCCGACGGCGACGAACTGGGCGGGGTCGAGGTCGGTCAAGGCCTGGAGCCGGCGCAGGACGGCGGCGGCCCGAGCGCAGGACAGCTCCCGGTTGGAGGCGAACCGCTCCCGCAGGGAGGCCCCGAGCGGTGCGGTGTCGGCATGGCCCTCGATGCGGAACGTCCGATCGGGATAGACGCGGCGCAGCTGCTCGGCGACGGATGTCAGGCGATCAACGCCGGCTTCGGAGAGAGCGGCGGTTGCGGGTTCGAAGAGAGCGTCGGCGCGAAGCACGGTTACCGTCGTGCCTCCGTCGCGCAGGGTGGCGAGCTCGTACGACATGCGGGTGAGTTGATCGCGGAGGGCGCGCATCTCCCGGTGGTAGGCTCCGGAGTCGAGATCCCGGTAGAACTGCACCGAGTCCCGGAGGGCGGCGTTTCGGTCCTCCAGGGTGGCGATGCGAGCGCGCAGAGAGTCGGCCGGGGAGGCGAACGACCCCCCGGTGCGGGGGGGCTGCCCGGAGATGCAGCCGGAAACGAGGAGGGCGACCGACAGGCAGACGGCGAGGCGCATGGAAGGGCGAGGAGGCACGGCGAAGACAGAGCAGTCGGCGATCCGAGGTGGGGTCCGCGGGGAGGCCGGCGGAACCCTGTAGAAATCCAGCGAGCCTCCAAGATAGGCGATGCGTCTGAAAAAATCCGACGGCGGGGGCGCCGGAGGCCGGTCCGTTGAGGAACCGGGAACCGCGTGGGGGATGGTTGGGGGCGGTCCACGAGAGGCAGATCGCACAGGGCGATCACGAGAGCCGGTTCACGCGGGGTGGTCCACGGAGGCAGCGGTTAGGAGGGAGGGGTCGTTTCCGGGCGGGGGGTGTCGGTGCGCTGCGACCACCAGATCAAGCCGCCCACCCCGGCCAGGCCCACCAGGATCAGGAGTACGACCGATCCCACCGGCTCGCCGGGGGCGGGGAGGCGGAGAACGCGCTCTGCTGCCCCCCAGGGCCACAGGGCGCGCAGCGCCCCGGCGATGAGGCCGATGAGGGCGGCCATCGTCGCGTCGTGGCGGTGCGCCAGCAACCAGTCCAGCAGCTTGGCAAACGCCCCCAGGCCCGCCGCCGCCCCGAGGCAGAACGTCAAGACGTAGGGCAGGTCGAGCGTGGTGAGCGCGGTGAGGGTGGGTTCATAGACCCCGAGGGCTTTCAAGAGGAAGGCGCCGCTAATTCCGGGGAGAATCATCGCGCAGATGGAGACGGAGGCGGAGGCGAACACCCGCAGCAGGCCGGGCGCGGTGCGGTCAAACACCGGGAGGCCGACGAGGGCGAAGGCGGCAGCGGCGAAGACGACGACGAGGACGCCGTGCACGGGCGTGAAAGTGTCGATGCGCCGAGCGGGAACAATCAAAGAGGCCGCTACAAGCCCCAGGAAGAGACCGTTCATGTGCTGAGGATAGGCCGACAGAAGCGGCGGTATGACCTCCGCTCCCACACGAACGGCCAGAAGAATCCCGGCTGCAAGAGGAAGAAGAAGGCCCCAGGGCACTTCTCGGGCGTACTCCCAGGCTTCGTCGAACTGAAATCGCGCCAGAGCAAGCCCGAGGGAAACCGCCGTGCTGATTGCCGCCACGAGGCGTTCGTAGACGCCGACGATGAGGGCCATCGTCCCGCCGCTTACGCCCGGAATAATATCGGCCCCGCCCATCAGCAGTCCGTACATCGCGTAGCGAAGAAGGGATCGGGGCGACTTCATGGAGGGAGGCAAACGTTGAGAAGGGAAAGAGAGGAGGAGAAGACGGGACCGGCGCGGGGCGGGGGTGCCCTCCTGCCTGCGGCTCTCTCTGCGTCCCTGTCTGCGGTGCCGGATGAAAGCCGACGACCGCTGGGGTCCGACGACCGCAGGTGCCCCGGCGGGAGGGGCCCGGCGGGTTGCGGCGGGGCGTGCCCAGACGTCAAAAAGAAAAAGGGATCGATGCACGAGCACCGACCCCTCCAGAGGACGTAGCGGGACCCGACTACGCGCTGCGGTCCAGTCCCAGGATCTGCCGGACCTTGTCGTTGCGGTAGAGGCCCGGGTAGGCGGTGCGAAATTCGTCCTTCTTGTTGGGGTCGAGCTGAAAGGCCGTTTTCAGCGACCGGAGGCTTTCGTCGGCGCGGCCGAGGGCGAGCAGGGCCTTGGCCTGACGGAAGTAGGTGCCGGCACTGTTCGGCGCGATGTTGATCGCTTCCCGGTAGGCATCGAGGGCATCCTCGGGCCGATTCATGTCCACCAGCACCTCGGCGTAGCCGACCCAGGCCTGCTCGTTGTTTTCGTCGAGGCGAACGGCTTCCTGGTAGGCATGACGGGCGTCGTCGAGGCGGCCGGCCTTGTAGGCGCAGTCCGCCTTTCCCTTCCAGAATTTCGGGACGGAGGAATCGAGCGTGAGGGCGTGGTTGAAGCACTCCAGCGCGCGCTCCGGACGGTCCTGCGCGTGGAGGCAACACCCGAGGCCGTACCAGGCCTCTGGGTACGAGGGCTCCTCGTCCAGCGCGTTCTCGTAATGCGCTTCCGCCTCGTCGAACGCCTCCAGTTCCTCGTACGCGAGCGCGATGTTGAAGTAGGTGGCTGCGTCCGGCCCCTCCAGCTCCAGGACCTGTTCGTAGCTCTCGATCGCTTCGTGGAGATCGCCTGCGTTGGCAAGAGCGTTGCCCCGATTGTAGTAGGCCGACGCAAAGTCGTCCTGAATGGCAATCGCCATTTCGTAGCTCGACACGGCGTCGTCGAACTGATGCATGCGGTTCAAGACGATGCCGCGGTTGTACCAGGCGTCCTGCGAGTAGGGATCGACGTCGATGTGGTGGTCGTATGCGTCGACGCTTTGGGCGTCGTTCCCCAGGCGGTCGTGGCAGTAGCCGAGTTCGTACCAGACTTCCGGATGCTCCGGCCGGAGGTCGGCACAGCGCTCAAACGCCTGCACGGCCTCTTCCAGGCGATCGGCGCGCTCCAGCGTGATTCCCCGGTTGAAAAACGCCTCTGCGTTCATCGGATTCACCGACAGGGCTTCGTCGTAGGCCTCCAGCGCATCATCGACGCGCCCAAGACTGTCGAGGGTGATTCCGAGGTTGATCAGGGTTTCGGTGTCTACCGGGTTGAGGTCGAGCGCCTTCTCGTACGCCTCCAGCGCATCGCGATGACGCCCCAGGTTGTTCAGGAGAATCCCGCGCCGCATCCAGGCATCCGACATGTACGGATGCAGGTCGATGAGGTGGTCAATCACCTCCAGGGCCCGGTCCAGATCTCCGTTCTCAAAGTAGTAGGTGGCAATGTCCTCAAGATCGCTGGAGTCGAAGTACGAGGACGGATCGTCTTCGTACGTGGCGACGAGTTCTCTGAGATGCTCCTCGTAAGCTGAGTCCTCAAAGTCGTCGAAGCCGAAGTCGAACATGCTCATGTCGCGCCGGTCGGTGATGGTTGTGTGCGCTGGTTCCTGCACGACTGGTGCGCGAGGCGCAGCGGGGCAGGTACGCGGTAGCGAGCCCGTGCGATCTCAGGCCGTCCGGTGGGGCGACCACCGGACACGTGCTGACCCGGAGCCTGTCGATCGCTATAACTAAAGTCGCTCCCGAATGACTTGCAAGAATAGCGCCGGAACCGGCCGGTTCTTTTTCTAGAAAGGTACGGGACGCTTTCGGCGCATCCGGGGGAGATCTCTGGCGTGACGCTCCTCTCCCTCGGCGAACCCGTGCGTCTCCACCGCCGGGGCGGGCCTGTTCGCCGGCGCCAAACGCAGGATCGCAGACCGCCTGCTGCCGCCTCTCCCAGTGATCGCTGCCCGGCTGATGGCGCCGCGTGACGATGACACCCCTGACAGCGCCCGCTGGTCGGGGTCTCGTCGGACGCCGGCGGCGATCCAGGAAGGTTCTCCCGAACCCGCCGCTAAAACGATTGTAGGACGCCCGGACCGGGGGAAGGTTCGTTCAGTACGGGAGCAGTGCGAGGGTTGTACGGAGGCTCACCGGCATCGTCACATTCAAACCCAGGAAACGCCCGATTGTCTTTGATATTTCCGACATTTTTGAGGCTCCCCGGGCGACGCCCCCTTGCCGACAGCCGCCGGCACGTGGGTGTGCGGCTCGGCACCGCGTCGGACATTTCATCGCGATCATTCGCGGACGAACGAGAATCCGCCGGCGTTCTTCTCGACCTACGTTGTCATCTCCCCGTGTGCCCCCCAAGCTGCGTCCACGACCTGGCTCCCCCTCCCCCAACCCGGTCTGACCGGCCCGACCGACCTCCAGCCGACGGGCACGGATCCCCTCCGCGGCGTACGCTGCAACCAGGCACTTAATCGCAAGCCAACCGCTCCGCGGATTTCCATCGTTTCGACTCTCTGCACGAACCCATCGTTTTTGTGCTTCTTCTTTCCTTCGAGGGCATTGACGGCAGTGGCAAAAGTACCCAGGCTCGCCTTTTGGAACGATACCTCCGCGACCGGGGCCGCGATCCGCTTCTCGTCCGCGAGCCCGGCGGGACCGAGCTGTCGGAGCGGGTCCGAACGCTTCTGCTTCAGGAGGATCTGGCCATCGACCCGCTTGCCGAGATGCTTCTGTTCTCGGCTGCCCGTGCACAACTCGTTGCCGACCGCGTCCGGCCCGCTCTGCAGGCCGGCCGCATCGTTCTGTGCGACCGCTTCTACGATTCGACCACCGCCTACCAGGGAGGCGGCCGCCAGCTGGCGGATCCGGACTGGCTGAATGGCCTGCACCGACGGGTGACGCAAGGCATCGTACCGGATCGGACCTACTTGATCGAGCTGCCCCCGAGTGAAGCCCAGACGCGACGGACAACCGGCCGTACGGACCCCTCCTCCGCGCACCGCGCCGGTGCGACTTCTTCCGGTGCGACTTCTTCCGGTGCAGACCCGTCCGGTGCAGACCCCTCCGGCTCCTCTTCCGGAGATGCTTCTGGGGCGGGGCCATCGCCGGCAGACGACCGTATGGAAACGGAAGACCATCGCTTTTACCGCCGCGTTGCCGACGCGTACGCTCGTCTGGCAGATGCCGAACCGGAGCGCTTCCTCCGTCTGGATGGGCGCAACACCGTCGATCATCTCCACAAAACGATCCGGGCCGACGTCCGGTCGCTGCTCAAGGAGAAGACAGACCGGTAGAAAGCAGACCGGGAGAAGGCAGACCGGTAGAAGGCAGACTGGTAGAAGGCAGATCGGGGGGGCAGGGTGGAACCCCGGTTTGGACGAGCGGTTGAGCACAGGCAACCGTCTGGGCATCCGCGCAGCGACGACCGGAGGACGACGGCCGAGCGGACGACGGGGCACCTCCCCTCCGTCTGCACGATCCATCCGTCGATTCCCGCCGCGACACTGCTTCGCCGAGTCCTGGACGATCCGCCTCTGTCGAATCACACGCCGGTCGGCCCGCATGTCGACGCTTCCCCAGCAAAAAATCGACGAAGTCCGCTCGATCTTCCAGGCGTTTCTGAAGAAGCGAAACAAGCGCCAGACCCCGGAGCGCTTCGCGGTCTTGGAAGAGATCTACAAGACCGACGACCACCTCGATGCCGACGAACTCTACATCCGGCTGAAGCAGGATGGCACGCGCGTCAGCCGAGCCACCGTCTATAACACGCTCGAGCTGCTCATGGAATGCGAACTGGTTGTGCGCCACCAGTTCGGAAAGAACCAGGCCAAGTACGAGCGCGCTTACAGCTACTGGCAGCACGACCACCTCATCTGCATGGATTGCAACGAGCTGTTCGAGTTCTGCGATCCCCGCCTGCAGAGCATCCAGGAGATGGTGGCCGAAATCTACGAGTTCGATATCAAGCATCACTCGCTGAACATGTACGGCCACTGCGTGCGCGACAATTGCCCCAACCGGCCGGATGACGCTGAAGCGGAAGAGGCGCAGGAGCCGGCTGCCTAATCGGACGACCCGATCCCGAAGCGCTTCGAAATGAATGGAAGAGATCGCCCGCCTGGGTGCGGCCGCCGCCGGTACGGGTTCGGGTCCGCGGAACGTCGGACCACCGGAATCTTGGCCGCCGGAATGGGAGACGAGGAGGCCCGAACGGCCCCGGGTTGGGGTTGGCCACGGAGGCGAGAGTTGAAGGCAATACGATCGACCACGGGGTTGACGATCTGGGCGGTGGCCTGCACCTTGAGGATGATCTCGTGAGACGAGCGCGGGCAGAGAGGCGCGTTCGCTCTGCGTCGTTTTATCGGCCTGCGTTTTATCGGCCTGCGTCCTCTTCTCCGCGGTCCTTCCTTTCGACTTCTCCACCCCCATCTCATCCCCACCATGGGCCGCACCCTGATCATGTCGCCGGAGCGCGTCCGGCGCACGCTTCGGAGACTCGCGTACGAGATCTTGGAGCACAACCGTGGGGCGGAGACGCTGGAAGTGTTCGGTATTTTGGAAAGCGGTGCTCCACTCGCCCGCACGGTTGCAGAAGAAATCAATGGCATTGAAGGGAGCACGCTCTCGGCGGAGGAACTGGACGTGACCCCGTTCCGCGACGATCGTCCCGACCTGGAAACGCCGGCGAACGCCCCGGCAGATCCGGATGTCACCGACCGCGACGTCATCCTGGTCGACGACGTTCTCTTCACCGGCCGCACGGCCCGCGCTGCTCTCGACGCCGTTCTCCAGTACGGGCGTCCCCGATCGATCCAGCTCGTCGTACTCATCGACCGCGGCCATCGAGAGTACCCGATTCAGCCTGATTCCACCGGGCGCCTCCTGCAAACGAAGCATCAAGAGCAAGTGGTCGTCGCCACCGATGAAGACTTCGCTGTGTACGTCGAGGAGGGGGAGGCATCCGGCGGAGCGACGAGACTCCCGTAAAGAACCGGTCCGTCAGAACCCGATCCGCTCCGCGGACGACCGGGCCGTGTCTGGCGCCGTCGCCGACGTATCCGGCCCGACCGGTGGCCGGCGCAGAGAATCCGGCAGCTCCGACCGCCGGTCGCGGGCAGTGCTCGAATCGGTCGTCGTATACAGGCGCACCTCCTTGCCAGCCTGAAGGCGCGATCCCGGCGTTGCGCTCTGCTCGCGGACGAAAGAGCGGGCGACGCCGGACGTATCAGGAGAAGCGGAGGAAGCGGAGGAAGCCTCTTGCGAGCGCGGTCCGGCCTCGGGTCGAATCACGACCGCCCGCAGCTTTTGCCGAAGCAGGGTCTGCCGGGCCCGCTGCACCGTGAGGCCGACGACGGCCGGGACGCGAACCTGCGCCTCGCCCAGGCCGGTGCTGTACCAGAGATCGACGGAGCTTCCTTGATCGAGAGAATCGCCGGGCTCGGGGCGCTGCCGCGTCACCGTTTGCGGGTAGGGGGACGGAATGGAGTCCGCCTGTACGGATCCGACCTCCAGCCCGATTGCTGCGATCCGGTTTCGCGCTTCTCGAAGCGATGTCCCCGTTACGTCGGGGATGCGGACGGACGGGACGTTTCCGGAGTTGATCGTCAGATAGATCCGGCGTCCGGGTTTAACACCGGCTTGTGGGGGCGGACTCTGATCGACGACCTGCCGGCGCGGTACGTTAGGATTGAAGCGGCCGGCCTGGGTCTGCACGCGAAGGTCCTTGTCGGCGAGCCGGTCGCGTGCCTCTTCGACGGGCGTTCCCTCCACGTCGGGCACGGTAACGGACACGCCATGTCGCGTGTAGGACGGCATCAGAAACGAATCAACGGTCACGTACACGACGGCCCCGACAACAAGAAGGAGGGACAGCCCGCCCCAGAAGTACCGGTTGCGTGCGAGGCGGTCGAGCCAGTCCAGGAAAACCGAAATCCACGCGGGACGGTGCATAGGCGGGAGGAAAAAGGCGGGGGAAGAGCAACAGGGGCGAGAAGCAGGTTGTCATGGGCATCGTCCGTCTCAACATTTCGCCGGACGGTGCGGTTTCCCTCTGGCGGATGCTGCAGGGCGTATCGGCCGGGGCGTTTCCGCGTCCGTGGGATCGCGAGCCGGTGCGTTGCTGGGAGCGTCCACACGCCTTTCAACGTACGTCCTGCCCACCATCCATCACGCTTGTATCACGCGCAGGGTGCGTTCTGGACCCAGTAGGTGATGCGGATCGCGGTCTCCGTCTCTTCTTAACATTGGGTGTTGGAACGGTCTCGCATGCTTCCGGTCACATTGGTTGGCTTTGAGACGAGGGTCCGGCTCAGACAGCCTGTTGCTACCTCGCACAGGCGCCCAAGAGTCCACGACCTCTTAACACACACGTTCGGAACGGTCTGATGCCGTTCATGTCTAACGAAGCCCTTGTCGGAGAAGAAAGCCCGGAAGCGGGGTTCTTCCCGACGAGACGTGCGGGGAACCGCATTTTGTTCTTCAAACATACAGAGGCGCTGAAAGATAGCGGCGACGTGCTTCAGGCTTTTACGAGCCTTCACAAAGCAGCACGGAACCGTTCCTCAGGTGCTTTGTCCAATAGTTTTGCGATGCAGACATCCAGAGGCATCGACCTCTTGAATCTGCACCGCACTGGACTTCAAAGACGCTTCGCACAGTCGCGTGAAACCACACGGCGAAGCGAGGGTCTAACCAAGTCCGCAAGCGAGACACTACAGATCATCCCTTCCGATAAGTCGAAGGGTTTGTGAAGAAGAAAAGCCTCGCTTGACAAAGTACGTGATACAGCGTACTGTATGAGTCCGCGCTTAACGGAAAAGCGGGTCAAGCCCGCAGACGGCGCGAAAACTGATGTTCTTTGTCGGAAATGGAAGCATAGCGAGTCCTTGGTCGATTCCTTGCGTCCTTGTGACGTCGGAATCGAGAATTATCAAACTTTCTACTACGGAGAGTTTGATCCTAGCTCAGGACGAACGCTGGCGGCAGGCTTAACA
>CAKZLV010000072.1 GCA_937127285.1 uncultured Bacteroidota bacterium | reverse complement strand
GCTCCACCGGCTGCATTGTTGTGACCAACACTCGACGAGCTATTTGTGTCGTACTCTTGCGGGGCAAGAGCTCCGTTATGGGTGTATTTGATCAAGCCCGGGTCCGGACCGCTTACCTGCCGGATGACGAGCTGGTACGTGGTCGTCGTCGGACTGCTGAACTGAAGAATCTCGACCGGGTCACCACCGATGTTATCGTCGGTCGAGGAAGCGACCAAGTCTCCGTCGGAGTTATAGAGAAGCAAGTCCAGGTCTGTATCGGCACCCTGTGGCGTGGACGTATTGCCTGGGTCGGTATCAGCTGTCGCTGCCGGGTCGTCCCACTGAAAGACAAAGCGGGCTGTGCCGAACTGAGACGATGCCCCGATTAAAACCGCCTGCGTCGTGTCCGTCGTCCCTCCACCAATGGTGCCTCCGAAGTCGAACGCCGGTCCCTGCGGACCGCTAACGGTGCTCCAGGTATCAGATTCAACCGATTGATCGGCCTCATTCCCCGCAGACGCAAAGTGGGGGACGCCGGCTGCCGCCGCAGCGTCAACTGCCTGTGCAATCGGCCCGTCCTGAAAAAACGGCTCATTGAAATAGCCGACATCGTCAACCGTTACGTCGGAGCCGGCATCGACAAGATCGAGGATACCCTGGGCGAAGTTGGCGCGTCCACCGAATGCAGTGTGAAAGGCGAGGTCGGCACCGGGGGCGACGTCATGAAGAATCTGCATCATGGCGCGGCCCTCATCACTCCCGTCTGCGAGATCCTGCAATACGTCGATCCGATAGGCCGGCGGAAGGTCTCCACTGGCGATGTCGTCTTCCGCCGTCGTCGCAGCGTCTGCGGTGTTGTAGGAGTCGGACAACGCGCCAATTTTGATGCCGGACCCGTCGATATTCAAGTTCGCACGAACGTCGTCCGTGTTCATTGCCTCGTCGCCTTCACTCACGACAACTCCCGGCAGCGGCACCGTCCCCGACGCTGACGACCGAACCGCCGGTATTGGACCCGCGGCGTTACCGGCGGCTTTTCGCTCCAGCCAGTCGACCAGTCGTCTGCTTACGGAGGCACTCTTTATCGCAGCGTGAGCCATCGCCGCACTCCGCAACGATGATGCCGCTGCCAAGTCGGGCAGCCGTTCGATCGGGACCACTGCGGAAACGAGGTTTGCATAGCTGGCAATGTTTTCGGCCCCGAGTTGCTGCATCGTTGCCTTCAGATCAGCCACGGACTCTCGGGGGATGGCATCGATGACGACCGATTCTCCGCGGACGGGCGAGATATACCCGGTTGGATTGGGAGCGTCGGACGGCCCGGACTTGCCAAGAGAGGCCGAGGGAGTCTTCGGCGTCGGAATGGACGCCGGCTCGAACGAATCCGCTCCGGACTGCTGAAACTGCTGGTGCTCCTGGTACAGCAGCGCCAGTTCCAGTCCCACGCGCGCCAACGGCCCGTCCTTGCCCTTCAGATCGTCGCCGTGAACGTCGGCCCGCGCCTGCTGCAGCACGTCGGCCTCGACACGGTCAAGCTGCTGAGCGGCGGCCGGCTGCATCCCACCCGCCAGCGCGAGTGCAACCAGCACGACGGCGAGACCAGCACGCCGGGCCGTCGCGCGCATCCATCGGCATACCGACCGTAGTGAGCAAGGTGAAATGGAATCGTTGGATACGCCGTCGGAGAGGGTGGGCATAGCGGTGGTCATCATGCAGAAGGGGGTCGGGGAGGGAACGCGCCCACCGGGAGGAAATGCGCCCACAAGCGCGTCGACGCTACGCACGGGGGCCGGTGCAGCGTGAGGGGTGGACAGCAAAATCGCGGGGTCGGTGCAGCAGGAGCGTGGATATCAACGCATGAGCGCCCACGGGCCCTGGATGTCGCCGGGAGGCCGGCAGGTCCCAATCGGAGAGATGCCGGTCGCGGCAAACCGGCCGTCGTCCGATGGCCGCTCAGCGTTCTTCCAGCAGAAGCACGACGACGGCACCAAGACCGACGAGGAAGACAAGGGGCGAGTCGCCCGACGGTTGGCGTCCGGACGCTGCCGCGGCCGGACTCGAGCGGGCGTTCGTCGCGGTATCCGGATCCGTGCCACCGGGTGCATCGGTCGGTCCGGTCCTCTCCGAACGCTCGAGGGAGGCGTCGGGAGGACGGGTGTCGGGGGGTGGGTCTTCCGGTTCCAAAGCGGCCGGCGGGGGTGTCGGAGGGGAAGGCGAGGAAGGCGAAGACGCCGAGGCCCCCGTTGCGCCGTCCGATGATGCAGCGCCCGATAATGCACCGTCGGATGATGCGCCGCGAGACAGTGCGCTGTCGGCGGAAATCCGATCGGGTACAGATCCGGAGGGGGCTTCACCGGAAGGTCCATCCGTGGTCCCCGGAGTCGCGTGCGTTCGCGCCCGGGACGGGCGGATGCTCCGCAAAGATTCCAGGCGCGCCAGATCGGGGATCCGGGCGATGGGAAACTGCCCGGACACAAGCCGACCCGCCGTTGCCCCGTCAGTGAGCCCGAGGGCTTCGAGGTCGTTTCGGAGGGCGGATGCGCTGTCCGCAGCAATCGCATCGATGACGACGCGGCCGTTCCGAACCTGCATCCCTCCGGCGGTACGCGGTGCATCCGGTTCGGCGCGCAGACCGCCGGTGGACGCCGATGCCTGGTACCGGTGGTAGAGCAGAAGCAGATCGAGACCTGCCTTTGCCAGCGGCCCGTCCTTTCCCTGTCGATCGGGGCCGTGATAATCCTCCAGCGCCGCCTGGCGGATGCTGTCCGGAATACCGGATCGGTCCTGCCCCCCCGCGTCCGTCCCCCCTGCCCACAGCCCCACGAGAACGAGAAGGAGGGCGATCGTTCGTGCAGATGCAGCCAGCCCGGTGAGTTGGTGGTGCCTCAGGATTCTCACGGCGGAAGCGCTTTCGGGATCGATATCATGAACCCGGCTCTGTGCGCCACCCGGGTTGGGGCCGGACAGTGCCGGCCGCCTTGTTAATATACTGCGTACTTTTTGTGTATATATCGTGTAGACCGTCGAAAGTCAAATCCAGGGCGGGCGACGGGACCCCGCACAAGCCGCACGCGCTGGCTGACGCCTCTGCTTTCCCTTCGTCTTTTCGCGGAATGTCCTGCGTCTTTCAGCGGACCGCCTCCAGTGACCGCGAAGGTCAACGCACGATGCGGATCTGCTTTGTCTCCGCGAAGTCCTCGCCGCGCAGCCGCACGAAGTACACGCCGCTGGCCAGCGTTTCGAGCTGCAGGTCTCCGGCACGACCGAGCTGCAGGTTGACCGGCCGGTTCGCCTCTAAGCTCCGGGACGTCCGTCCCACGAGGCGGCCAATCGAGTCGTAGAGTTCGACCTCCACCTCCTGCGCGGTTTGAGACGCCACGCGAAGGATCGTACGGCCGTTGGGTACAGGGTTGGGAAACGGATCGCTCACCGTAGCCGTCTGGCCGACCTGCACGGTGGCGGAGACGGTGCTGGACTGGCCCGTCGACCCGTCGGCCCGGGTGTAGCGGAGCGTAAACTCGTAGCGACCCGGATTCAACTCCGCGAGCGGAACCTCGTACTGCTTGTCCGCCTCGACGGCGATGGAGATATCGGTAACCGGCTCAACGCCCGGCGGGGCATCGATGTACTCCTGCTGCAGCGTGTAGCTGTCAATGTCGACTGATTCGAGCTGCTCCCACCCGACGCGGACGCGATTGGGGTCGCTCGCGTCGACTGCCGCACGGAAGTTCAGAATCTCTCCGAAGGCCAGCGTGGCGGCCGGGGCCGAGACGAAACCCGCCCCCGTGCGCCGATCGCTGCCGGTTCCCCCCGTTCCGTTCAGCGTGGCGGCGTCGGAAATTGCCTCCGGTGCCAGCGTTCCATCCGTGACGACCCCGACGGAGACGATGTCTGTGGCCGTGCGCTCCATCTCCTCCACGATGCGCGTCTGCTCTGCATCCGGGTTGATCGACCGGATCAGTCCCGCGACGGCGGCAATATGAGGAGCCGCGGCCGAGGTCCCGAAAAAGTTGGGAAAGGTGTCGGGATCGTTGCCGGTATCGCTCCCGAAGAAGGTGGTATTGACCCCATCCGGGCCCGTCACGTCCGGCTTCAGGCGGTCCTGCGGGGTGGGAAGCCGGTTCCCGGACTCGTCGAAGACAATCGGAATCCCTCCGTAGGCCGAAAACGTGTTCACCAGGCGACCGTCGAGATTGGGAAACGTCTGCGGGCCGAAGCGAACGTCGGACGCCGCCACGGCGACGGCGTCTTCAGCGTTCGCGTGGCCGTAGAGCGTCGCCGGGCCGTCGGCCGGATCCGCAGGATCGTCGTCGGTGTATTCGTTAATCGATGCCGGACCGAAGATCACGTAGCGAAGAAAGTCGGGGGCCGGGCCGTCGACGCGCTCAATTCCAATCTGAAACGTCTGGTCTGGTGTGTCGTCGCCGTCTGCATCGACGTTCCCCGTGTTCTCAAACTCGATGAACTCGATCGGGTCCGACGGTTGATTGCCGCCTCCTCCGTTGTTGTCGAAGTCGCTGACGGCGAGCACCTCGTCGCCCTGCTTGTCCGTGATGTAGAAGTCGATGTCGGTCGAGGCCCCGCGCCCCCCCGTCGACGCGTAGCGATTGCTCCACTGCAGGACGAACTGCGCGGTCTGCCCGTCCGGGATCGTAACGGTCTGCAGCGAGTCTCCTCCGCCGAAGTCGTGCCGCGTGTTCGTCGGCTGCAGACGACCGGGCACATCCAGGTCCTGGAAGGCATCGCCATACCCGTTCGTCCCGTTGTTTCCGGCCGACGAGACGTAGACGGCACCGTCCTCGGTCACGTCGTTGACCGCCTGGGCGATCGGGCCGTCTTGGAACATCGGCTCGGCCAGGAAAATCACGTCGTCGACGATGACCCCGGCACCGGCCTGGTTTCGGAGCGAGCGAATGCCGGACGCGAAGCCTGCCTGTCCGGCTCCAAATGCGCTGTAAAAGGCAAGCTCCGCCCCCGGCGCAACGTCATGGATGATCTGCGCCATCGCGCGGCCTTCGTCCGACGCATCCGGGTTGTCAAAGTCCCGGAGAACGGACACCGGCGTGGTGAAGCCATTCGGGTTGCCCGGCCCGGGCAGATCTCCGCTCTGAATGTCATTTGCGGCCGTCGTCTGGACGTTTGTGGCCGTGTCGTAGCTGTCGGAAAGAATCCCGATCGTGGTGCCGGAGCCGTCGGTATTGAATTGATTCCGCACCTGGTCGGTCTGCAACAACGCAACGCCCTGCGTGGTGGTGGCGCCGACCTTCGCTCCCTGCTCCCCCGCGTCCGGCGTACGAAGCGGTCGGGCGGACGGCGGGACGGGGCGCCGGGCCATCGAGGGCATTATGCGCCGGAGGGCCGGAAGCTGCGCCGCATCGGCGAGCCGGTCGATCGGGAGACGCCCGGAGACGAGGCGTCCGGCCCGTACACCGTCCTCGAGCCCGATCTCGCGAAGCTGATCGAGCAGCGCGCGCCCCTCTCCAACAGCGATGGCATCCACAACCACCTGCCCGTCAGCGATCTGGGCGGAGGTGAGCGACGGCTCGTACGGTTGGCCCGCCTTCGTTTGCTTGTGCCAGCGAAACTCCCGGTAGAGCGTCGTCAGGTGACGGCCGATTTTGGACAGGCGGCCGTTTTTCCCTTCGAGATCCGGCCCCTTCAGGTCTTGCTCGATCTGGCCCTGCACCCGTTCGGGGAGCGGACTGCGCCGGTCCGGCACCTGGGCGTCGGCCGGGAGGACGACAGCACCGACGGCGAGGAAAGACGCAACCGTGAGGACGACCAGAAAGCGAACGGAAGAACGAAGAGCGGAGGCGGTGCCGCGTGGAGAAAAGCGAGTCATGTACGGAATCGGTTCGTTGGAGAAGCCCTCCCGGACGATCCGGAACCCGCGGCTCGTGCCGGCCCCTTGGCAAATCCGGTGGCCGTGCGCAGGCTGAACGCCCGGGAAGACGCGAGCCGTGGAGGGAGGATCGCAGATGATCTACCGGTGAGAATAACGGGTGATCGGCCAAATCACAATTCGCGATCCGCCGCCGGGTCCAATCGGGGTGGGCGGTGTCGCCCGATCGCCGGAGACCGGTCCGGCAGTAGTGCGCGCACGAACCGATCCCTCATGTTGAGCGTGCCGCATTTCCTGCTTCCCGGGCCGACTGTGAGCCGAATATGAATCGAGAGGTTGGCTTTTCCGCCGACGCCTCCTCAGCACGTTCCTTTTCTGGACGCCTCCGTCGGAGTGGCCCCCCGAACCGCCGTACGGGGCATCGTGACGCCGGGTCCGGCGGCACCCCTTCCCGGAATCAGCCCGTCGACGCATGGTCGCTCCTCGGGTGGAAACCGTGCTCGTTACCGACATGCTGGAGCGCGCGCCGGATGCAGGCGATCCCGTCGTCGATCTCGTCCTCGCTGATCGTAAGCGGCGACCGGAACCGGATTGAGCGATCGCCGCAGCCGAGGATGATCGCGCCTTCCTCGAAGGTGGCGTCGCGAACCGCGTTCCGGTACTCCGTCGACGGCAGGTCGAAGGCGCACATGAGTCCGCGCCCCCGCGTGTTCGTGACGGCCGGAAACTCTTCGGCCAGTTCGCGCAGGCGCATCTGCAGGTGCGACCCGGCGTCGCCCGCGTGCCGGACGAGCTCGTCTTCTTCGATGATCTCGAGGATGCGGTCGAAGCGGACCATGTCGACGATGTTGCCGCCCAAGGTGGAGTTGATGCGGCT
>CAKZLV010000071.1 GCA_937127285.1 uncultured Bacteroidota bacterium | reverse complement strand
CTCTGCTTCCCGGTTCCGGCGCGGGAGCGTCGGGAGCGGACGTCGGACGGGAGCGACGGCTCGCCGGGCCTGTTCCCGGCGTGCGGTCTGCGGGCGGCGGGTTTCGGGGTGGGTTTCGGGGCGGCTGCCTGCAGCCGGGTGCCCGTGCGGTCACCGTGCGGTCGTGAACGATCAACGGACGATTAGAACGACGCGCTGAACTGCAGGCGTGCGGTGTGGATGACCGGCGCCTGCGCCGGCGCGCGGCCGTCGTAGGAAAGGGTGGCCCGCAGATACTCGTTGATCACGTACCGGCCCTGCACCCCCCACAGGTAGGATCGCCCCGGCCCACGCCCGTCCGTCAGTTCGAACTGCGCCAGTCCGCGCGCCTCTCCGTCCAGATCGACCTGGGCCGCCTCCACGTTCGCCGTCACCCGAAACCGGCCGGCTCGGTTCCACGCAACGCGCAGGGGAACGCGGACGACGCGGGCACTGCGCGATCGGTGGTCGTCCGTCTTTCGGGCGAAGACCGTTCCGCCGACCAGCCGCACCGACCGTCCGGGCTGGTAGGCGAGTTCCGGGTGGGCCTCCGTGGTGCGGATGTTGAAGCTGCGCGTGTCGGCGAACGCCTCGCTGTCGGTTCGATCCGTCTGCACGGCGCCGCGGAGGGTCAGGCCCCAGGCGGGCGTCGGCTGCCAGCGCGCCTCGGCCTGCCAGCGGTTGAAAAAGCGCGTCTCGGACCCCGCCGCGCGCTCGGTCAGGCCGCGCGTCTGCCGCCAGCCGACGTCCAGCCCGTAGCGCGGGCTCTGCGGAAAAAGGTCGACCTCCTGCTTGAAGCGGAGCTGGCCCTCGACCGTCGTCGCCGGCTGGCGAAACCGGTGCAGGCGCAGCAAATAGATGTCGGCAATCGCGTCGGTTCGGCTCTCCTCCCGCACCTCCACCTCCGAGCGCGACCGCACCGACGCCAGCGCCCGCCCCCACCACGTCTCCCCCTCCAGCAGCCGGGACGGAGTCAGCCGCAGCCGGAACCGCGAGGTGAGGCTCACCACCGACTCCAGCGAATCGGACGGAACGAAGCTCTGCACGTAGGCCCCCTCGTTCGGCGTCGTTTCCGGGATGAATTCATCGACCTGCTGGATGCCGTCGTCGTTCACGTCGCGCCAGACGAACTGCCCGATCTCCGGCCCCGTGCGGATGTAGACCTCCTGCAGGGTGGGCGTCCGCTCGGTGACGGCGTCGTAGAGGGCTTCGGCTTCCACGGCTCGGTTGAGGGGCCGGGCCTCCACGTCGAGTTGCGCGATGACCGACTCGGTGTCTTGCCGCCCCCGGTTGATGCGAAAGAAGTCGCGGACGCGCCGAAGGCGGTAGCCCCCTTTGGCCTGTAGGCCGAACGGGAACTCGGGGTCGTAGGCTACGTCGGACTCCACCGTCCACGCCGTGGCCGACGGCTGCAGGGTGCCGCCGGCTGCGTCCCGTTCCTGCCGGTAGGCCACCCCGGCCGACGCGGTCAGCGCGTCAGCGCGGACGTCGACGCCCGGTTCCACTTCTACGAACGCAAAGGACGCGCGGGTGAGACTGTCTGCGGCCCGGGCCCGCTGCCGGCGCTCTTCGTAGTCGACGTGCAGGCGGGGTTCGACGCGTCCTCCGGCCAGGGGCTGCCGCAGCTGCGCCGACGTGCGCAGCCACGCCCCGTCGATGCCGTCGGCCGACGGGGGGCCGGTTGAAAGGCTGGTGGGGGGGTCGGTACGGGTCTGGGTGCTGGTGACGTACTCGGCCCGGGCGTCGAGGCGCGGCAGGCCGGGTTCGCCGAGGCGCACGCCCACGCGGCGGCGCAGCGCCTCGAAGCGATCGCCGACCTGCAGGCGGCCCGCCTCCACCTGAATGCGCGAGGCCCGGCCGCCCGTCCATTCCAGCGCCGCACGGTCCACAACCTCCCGGCCGGTGCCCTGCAGCTCCTCCGTCAATCCCGACCCGCGACGGGCAAGGTTCCAGCGGCGACGAAATTCGATGGGACGCGTGGTGTTGAACGTCTCGAAGTGGGCCCCGCGCTGCTGTCGGCGAAGGGTCGCCGAAATCCGTCCCAGGCCGGCCCCCCCGACGCGCACCGGCCGGTCGGTGAGGCGGAGGCCCACCACCCCTCCCTGCCCCCGGTCGTCGCCCTCATCGAGCGAGGAGAACCGATTGCGGTCGTTGACGGACTGCGCCCATTCCCCGAATGCCACCACGCCGACAACCGGCTCCACCGACGCGGTCAGGTCGAAGAGCTGCTGGCGCTTCGGTCGGGGCAGGGGTTGCACCGGGGCGTATCGTCCCTGGCCCGGCCCCCGGTACTCGTACAGAATCCCGTTCACCTGCCGGCCGGCGCGGACGTAGGCCCCGTTGCCGGCTCCGACGTCCGTGAACCGAACCCGGTAGACCGGCGTGCCCGGCTCCGGCTCCTGGTCGAGGGGCGTGTAGGCGGTGTCCACGCTTCCCCCCGGCGTCTCGACGACGGTTTGTCGGTACTGCACGAACGGTGCCTCCGCGTCGAACGGAACCGGCTCCGCCCCACTTCGCACGGCCGGATCGTCGCCGGCCCGCGCGAGGCGCAGGGAGTCCTCTCGAGAGAGGGCAAAGCCGGACTCCAGGTCGGTTCCATCGGCCTCTCGGATAAACCGCGCCCCGATCCGTAGGCGGGGCCGGCCTTCTCCTCCGCGCCACACACCCGCCTCGGCTTCCGACGCCACGAGCGTCCGGTTGAACGGGCTGGTGCGAACCTGAAACTCGGCCGTGATCCGACGGTCGTCGGTGATGATGCGGTCGGGGGTGAACGTGATTTCCCCGCGGGTGTAGTCGATCACGTAGTCGTGGGTGCGCCCGCGCTCGAGGCGCTCTCCGTCTAGAAACACCGCCTCCGACCCCGCGACGATCACGACCCGATCCCGGCCGGTTTCTCCCGTCAGGCGGTAGGGCCCCTGCACGCCGTCGATGGGCTCGATGTTCTGGCTGCGAAACTGACCGCGGCTGACGGCGCCGACGACCTGAGCGCGCCCCTGCGGCAGCCCGGCGGCCGCCCCCAGGGTGTCGCTCTCCAGCGAGGCGCCTTGCAGCTTTCGCGAAAAGCCCGCAAACTGGGTCCGGCGTCCCAGATCCACGTCGACATCCCCCAGCCGCGCCGTCCCTTGCGGTGCGCTCAGCTCCAGAAAGACGCGGTCGAAGTTCTCCAGCCGCTGCGTCGTTCCCTCCGGCTGGAGGGGGGTATTTTGATCGGTGAGGACGGCGCGTACGCTCACGTCCTCGGCGATGTCCCCCTGCAGTTGCATCTGCAGGCCGGATTCGACGGTTACGTCCCGGTTCGTTCCGCCCACGAGCCCGCGCGAGATGGTGCCGCTGCGCTGCAGGGTGATGCCCTCGAAGGGGTCGAACCCGCGGTCGTCGGACGCGCCGTCCTCCATCACGGCAACCGCCGTGCTCCCGGCCGGCGTGCCGGGCGAGCGGGTCGAGTCCTGCGCCCGTCGTCGGTACACCGCGTCGAAGGAAAAGGGATAGGTGCGGTAGGCTGCAAACAGCGTGTCGGCCTGTTCGAAGGGGGTGTCGTCGTCGAGCCAGAGGCGTCCGCTTCGGTAGTCGATGCGGTAGGCGGACGGTTCCACCGCCGCCGCTCCGAGCCGGATGTCAACCGACCCCGGCAGGATGAAGGGCTGGAGGCGGTAGGGCTGGGGTTGAAACGTGTCGATCGTGTCGCGCTGAACGCCCAGGTCGCGCAGAACCCGGGTGGTGTCCTGTGCCCACGCACGGGAGGCATCCAGCGTCGCGGCGAGCAGCATCGCCGTGAGGCCGAAAAGAAGGATGCGGACGATCCGAAGCGGCATGATCGATCAGGAAGGTGCGGACCCGGCGGACGTCCGGCGGCGGGGGCAGCCCGGCAGCTGCGCCGTCCGGAGCGGCCGGTCCGATGGAACAACCAGTGGGCGTATCGATCACTGCATGCGCTTTCGGCGAGTAGAAGACGGAAAGACGAGAGGAGCCCGACTCGACGGGCAGGCGCAGCGGCGGAGCCTTAGTCGTCGGCGGTGGTTCGCGCCGCACCGGCGAGGCGGAGGAGGCGGGACTCGGTGAGGACGTACAGGTCGGGGCGTCGAACCGCGAGGTCGACGATGGGGGCGTCGATCTCGGCCGCTACGCGCTGGCCGACCGCGCCGGTGGAGACCGTCACCACCTGCGAGCCGGTCGCGATCCACAGGCGCCCGCTGTCTACAGCCAGGCCGCGGGCGGCGGCGAGGCGTGTGCGATCGGACAGCCGGATGCTGCGCCGGTAGGTGCCGAGGAGGTCGTACACCAGGATGGAGGCCCGTTCGCGGTCGGCCACGTAGAGGCGGTTGGCGTCGAGCGCCAGGTCGACGGGGTGCTGGAGCCGCCCCCGCCGCTGCCCGAAGCCGCCGATCACCCGCTCCGGACGGCGCTGAGCATCCCACTTCACGACGACGGAGCGACGGGCGTCGATGGCGAAGAGTTCGTTCGCCGGTGTCGTCGCGACGGCGATCGGCTCGCCCTCCGCCAGCGGCGCCACCCCGTTGCGGGTGGCATCGAACACGGGCTGTTGCTGCCGGCTGCTCGTGCCGTCGTCTTGCAACCCGAGCGGGAGCGCCTCCAGAAACTGACCGTCGGCCGAAAACTGCTGCAGCCGGCCGTTGCCGGCGTCGGCCACCCAGAGCGCGAGCCCGTTGGTGGGATCGAGGCCGGCCGGGTCTGCAAACTGTCCGGTGCGCGTGCCGGGGCCACCGAGCGTGCCGCGGAGCGACCCGTCGGGGTTCAGGATGACGACGGCGCTGCGCTGGGCATTGCTCACGTAGAGGCGTCCCTGCGGATCGACGGCCACCGCCGTGGCCCGGTCGAAGCGGGCGAGGGTCGACCCGGGGACGGCCGGGGCGGGACGAGCCGTGTCGGGGACGGGTTGGGCCGCCGCAACGGGAGCCGCCGGCACCGCAGTGAACCCGACGGCCAGAAGCAGCGGCGCCAGCCACCGCGCGATCCTCAGCCGCCCTCGCCGCCTCCTCCGGAGGCCGGCCGGCGCTCCGACGGTTGCAGGCAGAAGGGGTCGAATGTCAACCATCTCCATCACGTTCATCACGTCCATCACGACGCGGTTAGGATGCTTGCAGGCGGCGGAGGCCCTTCTCGCCGATGTCTCGCCGGAAGGTTTTCCCGGAAAACTGAATCGCGTCGACACCATCGTAGGCACGGTCGAGGGCGGCGGGAAGGTCCTCGCCCGTGGCGGTTACGCCCAGCACGCGGCCGCCGTCGGTCACGAGCGTGCCGTCGTCGGAGCGTGCGGTCCCGGCGTGCACGACGGAAACCGCCTCCAGGGCTTCCGCATCGTCGATGCCCGTAATCTCAAACCCGGTGTCGTAGGCGGTCGGGTAGCCGTCGGAGGCCAGCACGACGCAGGCACACGCACCCGGGGCGGCATGCAGCGTCGCCTCTCGCATCCGTCCCTCCACCAGTTTTTGGAAGACCTCCACCAGGTCCGACTCCACCAGCGGAAGGACGACCTGCGCCTCCGGATCGCCGAACCGGCAGTTGTACTCGACCACCTTCGGGCCCTCCTCCGTCATCATGAGCCCGCAGTACAGGAGGCCCCGGTACGGCGTGCCGGCGGCCTGCATGCCGGCGAGGGTCGGTTCGATGATGCGGCGGCAGACCTCGGTGAGGGCCGACCCGTTTACGACCGGGGCCGGCGCGTAGGCTCCCATCCCGCCCGTGTTGGGGCCGGTGTCTCCTTCGCCGAGGGGCTTGTGGTCTTGCGACGGCGGAAGAACGACGTAGTGCTCCCCGTCCGTAAGGGCGAACACGCTGGCCTCTTCGCCCTCCAGGTACTCTTCCACGACCACCTGGTCGCCGGCGGCGCCGAACGCACGGTCGGTAACGATTTCGCTGAGGGCCGCGTGCGCCTCGTCCAGGGTGGTGCACACGTAAGCGCCTTTCCCGCCGGCGAGACCGCTGGCCTTCACGACGATCGGCGCACCGACCTCGTCCAGATAGGCCGCTGCTTCGTCAGATTCGTCTGCCCGGAAAATCTCAAAATCGGCCGTGGGGATTCCGTGCTCGTCCATAAACTCATCCGCAAACGCCTTGCTCCCCTCCAACCGCGCGGCCGCCGCCGTCGGGCCGACGATGTCGAGCCCCTCCTCCTCGAAGCGGTCCACGATCCCGTCGACGAGCGGCTGCTCCGGTCCGACAATCGTCAGATCAATGTCGCGCGTGCGGACGTGCTCGACCAGGCCGTCGAAATCATCGGCGGCTACGTCGAGGTTTGTCGCCACCTGCGCCGTACCGGGATTGCCGGGGGCTGCAAAAACGGCCGTCGTGTGTTCGCTTGCGGTCAGGGCTCGCGTCAGAGCATGCTCTCGCCCCCCGCTGCCGATGACGAGGATACGCATAGGGTCTTTGCTGTTTCTCGGAATCGAATGATCGCGGTCTGCGTGTAGCACGAGGGCAGTCGGCTGCGGGCTGCAGCACGCGCCGCCCCGACCCGCCCGGCGGTTTTCCGGCCGGTTGCCAACCGAAGGCCGACCACTTCGAAAATATAGGTGACGTCTCGCACGGATGCACACGCCCCTTTCCCGCTTCCTCCCCCCGGCCCGACGGCCGGCGATTGCCATCCGTGCCGTTCTCGGGGTCGTCCTCGGGGCCGTCGTTCTGCTCCTGCTGGGCGGGAGGACCGCGACCGCCCTCGCCGGCAGCCCCCCGGATCGGGGCGGTGCGCCCACCTCCGCCCATAAGCCCGACGGGCCCGACAAGCCCAACAGGACCAAGCCCGACACGACCAAGCCCGACACGACCGTCGCCCCTGCCGCCGACACCGTCTGGACCAACCTGCGCCTCTACCCCCTGGCCGCGTGGGGGCCGCGGGCGGGCGTCGGGGGCGGGGCGGGCCTGGTGATTCACAACGTAGGACGGGCGGGCTCGCTGGTCCTGCTCACTGCGGCACCGGCCCGCCACGACCAGTCGGCCACGCTGACCCTGTCGTCAACAGACGACCTGCGGGGCGCGTCTCGCTTTGCCGTCCTCGACGCGCGCGCCCGGCACACCGACCGGCTCTGGTTCTACGGCCGGGGCCCGGCGGCGCCCGACGACCAGCGGGCGGCGCTCGATCTCTCGTCGTGGAACGTCCGCCTCCGCACCGGCCTTCGCCGGTGGCAAGACCGCCTGCTCGTCCAACC
>CAKZLV010000070.1 GCA_937127285.1 uncultured Bacteroidota bacterium | reverse complement strand
GGACCGGCGACCGCGCAGGTGCGCCCGGCATCCGCCCGGGTGGAGGCCGACCAGGTCGCCTGCGCGCCGCCCGCAAAATCCATCACCCCGCTGCACTGCGCGTCGACGCCCGTGTCGGCGAAAACGGCCCGCGCGTCGAACTCCGACGGCATTCCCAGGACCTCGCGGATCAGAAACAGCGGGTAGATCCCGAGGTCGAGGAGTGCGCCTCCGCCGAGGGTCGGGTCGAAGAGCCGATCGTCGGGGTCGAAGTCGATTTGGACACCGATGTCGGCCCGCACGTAGAGCGGGTTCCCAATGGCACCGTCCCCGATGCGTTCGCGGACATCCGCCATGACCGGCAGGAAGCGCGTCCAGAGCGCC
Organism: uncultured Bacteroidota bacterium; assembly: GCA_937127285.1. Taxonomy (GTDB): domain Bacteria; phylum Bacteroidota; class Rhodothermia; order Rhodothermales; family Salinibacteraceae; genus CAKZLV01. Next base: position 1,684 of record CAKZLV010000070.1, on the reverse strand, counting down.
TCCATGAGAAAGACGTCTTCGGATCGGGCGGTCTCGATCATTCCCGCGGCCTGGTTGTCCGACAGCGCGAGGGGCTTTTCGCAGAGGACGTGGCGCCCAGCCGCCATCGCCATCCGGCTGTGTTCGGCGTGGAAGGCGTGCGGGGACGCCACGTAAATCACGTCCACCGCGTCGTCGGCGACCAGCGCCTCGTACGAGGCATGCCGGTTCGGAATCCCGAAGCGCTTGCCGAAGGACTCCGCCGTCTCGGCGGCGCGGGATCCGACGGCGACGAGGTCGGCGTCGGGAAGCAAGCGCAGGTCGCTGGCAAAGAGTCCGGCAATCGTTCCCGTTCCGAGGATGCCCCAGGAAATCGACATGGTGGCGGGCGAGGGTCGTGAGGAGAAGAGCGGCGTGTCGTAGTAGGTCTACTCGAACCCTCGCGCTCCGTTGGCGGCTGCGGGCGGTCTTCACGGAAACGTGCGGGCCGCCGCTACATCCGGGCGCTGCGTGCGAACCGCCCCCAACCTCTCAGGTATCATTCCGTCCAACCACGACCGGTCCATCGTTCCGCAGAGGCGAGATAGCAATGGGAGAATCCGTGGAATCAGCACCGGATGTCGAGCGACACCAGATGCGCTGGAAGGAGGTCCTTCGCGACCCGGCGCTTCGGGATCTGCCGTACAAGGTCGAGACGAACGAACGCGGACAAATCGTTTTGAGTCCTCATTCTGCCCGGCACGCCGATCTTCAGGAAGCGGTGCAGAACCTCCTGCGCCGGCATGCGCCGGAGGGACGGCAGCCACCGGCGTATCCGATGGCCACGCCCGGCGGTGTGAAGCAGGTGGACGTCATCTGGGCGAGCGCGGACCGGATGGCCGAGATGCGGAAGACGGGCGATCCGCCCACTCTCGCCCCGGAACTCTGCGTCGAGGTGCGGAGCGAGGCCAACACGGAGGCGGAAATGCAGGAGAAGCGGCAACTATATCGTGAGGCAGGTGCCGACGAGGTCTGGCTCGTGTCCGACGACGGCTCCGTCCGGTTCTTCGCCGACGAGCGGCTCGACCGGTCGACGATCGCCCCGGCGTTTCCGGAACGATTGGAGGTGTGACAATTCGGGGCGGGCGCCGGTCCGGTGGCTTTCCGTTGACCGACGATCCAGACCCGCCCGGCTCCCGCTTTCGCGCGCTACGGAATCGAGACCTGGAACGTCCCGTCCACGTCCCGTTCCGGTACGTCGCCCACGCGTTCCGACGCGCCTTTCGGGCGCTCGTCGTAGTGGTCGAGGACGACCCGGAGGTCCCCGGTCGTCGACGATGCAGTGTCGGTGGTCGTGAGGGTATAGGCAAGGCCGACAGGGACGCCGGACCGCACCTCCGACGGATCCTCGGTCTCGTCGCTGTAAACGTGCTCACGCCTTGAGGTCTATCCCCGCGTGTGCGGGGTCACCGGAGTGGAAGCGGGTGAAGGTGAAGGGGCAGGAGCCAGTTGTCGTACCGACTCCCGATAGTCCGCTGGGTCTGCGGCCGTCGATCCGAGAGCACCTCTTTCCGGTACGCCCGGAGCGCTTCCTTCACCGAGTGGCGCGGGTTTTCCTCAGGCCTCGGGTCCATCTAGGGGTCCCAGCCCTCCAGCTCCGCCTTCCGCTCCAGCTTTGCCCACCGCTGCCGGGCGACCGACTTATCGGAAGTGCCGAGAGCGACCC
>CAKZLV010000069.1 GCA_937127285.1 uncultured Bacteroidota bacterium | reverse complement strand
TACGCCGCCCGGATCTTCGTCACGTTCGACTACCGTCACGGCCTGGGCGGACGGATCAAACGAAAGGCGCTGAGCGCGCTCGGCTACGACAACGTGCCGTCGCGGGCCATCAACTACGTGTGGGCGAACCGCGTCCCGGCCGGCGCGCCGCTGGCGTGCCCGTTCACCGACTGGGTGATGATGATCCCGCTGCAGAGCGGGGAGGCGAAGGCCGGCGAGTGGGTGACGCAGCGACGAAACGTCCTGGCCGACTACCGGGCGCTCTACGACGAAGACCCGCCGCCGGTAACCGGAGTGGCGATCATGACCGACACCGACAACACGGACGGATCGGCGACGGCCTACTACGGCGACATCGTGTTTCGCCCGGTGGGATCGGATTCGGCTTCGTCGCTCGCCGACCCCGCCGACCCGCCCGAGTGAGGCAGCCTCCCGGCCGCAGCCGTGCGTCGTGGGCACATCGCCCCCGGCACGCCACAGCACGGGCCTCACAGACGCTGTCTCTCGTTCTTTCTTCTGCAGGGACGGCGGCGCGGCGGACCACAACAGCCCATCTGCGGTTGAAGACGCCCTGGGTTCAACGAACCTTCACTGTCTGCCCATTTTTACGAATCGGGAGGAGAGGCTGTCATGGATCGCACGACAAAGACGCTCATCGCCCTTGCCGGATCGGCCGCAGGCCTTGCCGCCTACCATACCTACGGGCGGCCGCGTCTGCAAAACTGGGGCAGCCATGCCGGAGAAGTGCGCCGATCCCTGGCCGGAGACGACCTCGTCCCGGGCCCCGATCTGTCAACCACCCGGGCCATCACCATCGACGCGCCCCCCGACGCCGTGTGGCCCTGGATTGTACAGATGGGGCAGCGGCGGGGAGGATTCTACAGCTACGACGTGCTGGAACGGGTGGCTGGATTGGGGATCGAGAACGCCGACCGCATTCATTCCGAGTGGCAAGACGTCGAGGTAGGAGAGACGATCTATCTGTCTCCCTCTGCCGCCATGATCGTCACGGAGATCGAGCCGGAAGACCGGCTTGTCCTCTTCCGCGAAGCGCCGGTGCCGGGGGCCGACGCGCCGATGCGCTGGTCGTGGGCGTTCGTGCTGCAACCGATTGGGGCCGGGCAGACCCGCCTGCTCGTCCGTACACGCGTCGCCGGCCAGCCGAGCGGCGGACTGGTGTGGGCGCTGGAGGTCCCAATCGAGCTGCTTCATTTCGTGATGGAGCGGGGCATGCTCCAGGGCATGAAGCAGCGGGCCGAAGCCACCCGTCGGTCGGCGCCGTCGAGCACCGAAGGGTAGAGCCGAGGCGTCCGCCCCCTGCGGCGGAGGAGGGCGGAAAAGCCGTGTCCGTTGCCACGTCGAGCGCCGGGCCGCTCCGAGGCGCGCCCCCACGCGTCCCGCACCGGGAAGCAATCCCCGGACGTACGACTGCGTAAACGGGGGCTCAGAACTGCACGATCAGATCCACGTCATCCGGCTGAAGGCGATCGGCCGTTAGGCCGCTCTGCACGCCGAGAACGATCAGCCCGGAATAGGCCTCGATCCGGTCGAAAAAGTACTCCGTCGTCGTCGGCTCCGAGAACCCTTCATCGGTGAGCGGATCTTCGTGCTCGTGGATGAAGAGATCGTCCACGGAGTCGAAGTACAGCAGCGCGCTTTCCTCTGCGGCGTGGTCGAAGGCCTTGCGGAGAGCGTTCTGGGTCTGCATCCGCCGGCTGTCCAGCAGCGTGGGGAGGCGAAACTGGTGCACGGTGGCCGTTGTGTGGCGCGTGAGCGTGGCGAGGGCAGCCTGTCGCTCCTCGCGGACGCCGCCGACGAACACGACGCACGCACCGCGATCCCTCTGCGCGAGAAAGCGAAACTCTTCGGCAGCACGGGGAAACATGTCGGTCCCGTACGTCACCGTCGGCACGGTGCGAGAAGGAGAGGAAGAGTCGGACGGCGTCATCAGCATACGGGCTGTCGGAAAAACGACTACGACCGCGTGCATCCTATGGTTCACACAAACTTCTTGTTCCGGTAGGGGCGTTGGGGCCGGATTCTTATTGGGCATTGAGCATGGATCAATGTCCACCCGTCCACCCGTCCCCGCGTCCACCCGCCCCCGCGTCCAACCGTCCAAAGCCCCCACGCTCCCAAGCCCCCACGCTCCCAAGCCCCCCGCTTACCCCGTGGACTGCATGGCGGCGGCGATGCCGTTGATGCTAATGAAGAGGGCTTCCCGGAGGGCCTCCCGTTGCGGGGGACGGGCGGTTCGATAGCGGTCGAGCAGTTCGATCTGGAGGAGATTCAGAACGTCGGTATACGGGTTGCGAAGCTGGATCGACTTTTTCAGCACCGGGCTGTTTTCGAACAGGGCGTCCTGTCCGGTAATCTGGAGGATCGCCTTCTTCGCCTGTTCGAAGTCGGCCGTGATCGTGTCGTGAAAGGACACCTCCGCATCGGAGCGCTCGTCGTAGTGGGCGGCGATGTCGAGGCGGGCGCGCGCCATTTCGCGTTGCGCGCTGTTGAGGACGGCGTTGAAGAAGGGCCACTCCCGGTAGAGGCGCTGCAGCCGGTCGAGGGCCTCCGGGGTGTCGTCCAGCACGCCGGCGAGCGCGTACCCGGTGCCGTACCAGCCCGGCACGATGTAGCGGATTTGCGTCCAGGAGAAGACCCAGGGGATGGCCCGCAGGTTGTCGAAGTGAACCTCTTCGCCCTCCTGCGCCCGAGACACGGGTCGCGACGCGATGGGGAGCCGGCTGATGTGCTCGATGGGAGTAACGGAGGTGTACCAGCGCCAGGAGTCGGCGTCGTCGATGAGCCGGCGGTACGCCTCCATGCCGCGTTCGGCGATGCGGTCGAGGAGGTCCGCCACGTCGTCGTCGGCACCGACGGTCGCTCGCTGCCCGTCACCGCTCGCCCGGTGGGGAAGGGCCTGTGCGGTGGTTGTGAGCGTCGCACTCACGATCTGCTCGACGTGACGGCGGGCGATGTCGGGGAGGGCGTAGCGGAAGGAGATGATTTCCCCCTGCTCGGTGAAGCGGATCCGGCCGTTGTGGACGACCGGCGGGAGGGCGCGAATGGCCTGATAGGTGTGGCCGCCGCCGCGCCCGACGGTTCCGCCCCGGCCGTGGAAGAGCCGGAGATCGACCTCGTGGGTGTCGCAGATGCGCCCGAGGTTCCGGATGGCCTTATGCAGGGCCCAGTTCGCCATCCAGTAGCCGCCGTCCTTGTTCGAGTCGGAGTAGCCGAGCATCACTTCCTGGAAGCCGTCGCGCTGCTGCAGGTGGGAGCGGTAGGCCGGATGGGTGAACAGCTCGTCCATCCGCTCGTCGGCTGCATCGAGATCTTCGATTGTTTCGAAGAGCGGGACCATGTCGAGCGGGCACCGGAAGGCCCGTGTGCCGTCGTCGGTCGCGTCGACGCGTCCGAGTCCGGCTTCTTTGGCCAGGAGCATCGGTTCCAGCAGGTCGCTGACGCTGTGCGTCATGCTGACGATGTAGCTTCCCATCGCCTGCGGGTCGACGGTCTGGATTTCCCGGATGACCGACCACACCTCCATCATCTCGGCGGGCCCGTCGGGGAGGTCGGCCTGCCGGGCGAGGAGGGGGCGAGGGTTGGCGAGTTCCTGTTCGAGGACGGCGCGCTTGTCCGCTTCCGAGAGGCCGGCGTAGTCCTCCTCGACGCCGGCCGTCCGGAGCAGGGCCGCGACCGCCGATTCGTGGACGCCGCTGTGCTGCCGGATGTCGAGGGCGGCCAGGTGGAAACCGAAGGTTTTGACCAGGGTGCGGACGCGGTGGAGGCGGCCGGTGTGCGCTGCGTCC
>CAKZLV010000068.1 GCA_937127285.1 uncultured Bacteroidota bacterium | reverse complement strand
AGCCAAAGCCCTTTTCGTCCATTTTGGGGCCATCAAAATGGACATCGGGCCGGGTATCCCTCTCAATGTATTGAGAGCGAGGACCTGTCGAATGAACGACGCGCGGACATACGTACCTTTCAGGGAATAGTCAGGAGTGTTCCCGAAAACAACTTCACGTCATTGGGAGAGGACGCGCCCCCAGATCGGGCCTCCTCTTCTTATCCTGCTCTCTGGAGAAGAGACGCGAGGTTCGGGCGGGACCGCAAACGCGAAGGATCTACGCCACGGCCTCTTCCATCCGCTTCTCCCACTGCTCCTGGTTCTCCTTCGCGTTCTGCACGAAGGGGGAGTAGCTGATGAGGGTGATGAGCAGTTCGTTAAGCGTGTCGACGGGCGGCTCGAAGGGGCGGACGACGTCGAGAAACAGAACCACCCGCGTCTCGTCGGTGTCGTTCCACACCTCGTGCTCATGCGTATCGTCGAAGAGCATCACCTCGCCCTCTTCCCAGTGCCGCACGTCGTCGCCGACGCGGATGCGGCATTTCTCGTTCTCCTCCGGCACCTTCAAGCCCAGGTGCGCACGCATCACGCCCTTGTAGGGCCCCCGGTGCGCCGGGATGTGCTTGCCCGGCGACAGGATCGAGAAGAACGCCGTCTTCATTCCAGGAATCCGCTCGACGATTTCGGTCGTCTTCGGCGCGATCTCACAGTTTTTCTCGGCCTTGAACCCGAACCCGTAGAGGAAAAACGTCTTCCAGTTGTCGTCGGTCGTCAGCGCCTTCTGATCCTCGGAAATATCCTGAAAGTTCGGAAGCGCCTCCCGATGGGCGAGGACCTCGTCCAACTCCTCTCGGATGACGGTCCAGTTGTCCTCAAGGATGCGGGTCCACAGAAAATCGTCGGTGTCGAAAAAGGTCGGGTCGCCGTGCGGCGAGGACCGCACCATCAGCCGCTCGATGAACTGGATGATGGAAAACCCGACGTCCTTGACGATGCGGTCGGCGCGCTGCTTCAACGTGGAGCGAGACATGGTTCGATGGAGGATGGAGTACAATGAATACCGAAGAGGTGTGGTCGGTTGAAACCGGGACGCGGGGCCGACGGATCGTCGGAATCGCACGGGGCACCGGGGCGATCAACCGATCGAACTGCACGACCCGCCGGAGGATTGTATGTTTCGCAAATACGGGTTCCGGTACGCCCCACCCGGTCCGTGTACCGATCCGGGGAACCGCCGCAGGAAAGATACCACCCGTCACGGAGACCTGCCGTGGGACGTCCCCCCATCGGTCGGTGGGCTCTTCTCGGCCGCCGGTCTCGACGTGCTGACTCGCCGCCCCTTCTCACCGACTGGAGACCCCTTCTGTGATCAACAGCTACTACACGTTTCGCGCGCTCGTCGACGAGTGGGCCGGCGACCTCCGCGGCTGCGTGGTCGAGGATGCCTTCTCGCAGGTCAAGAACGAGCTTTCCCTGGCCCTAACCGGCGAATCCTCGTCATATATGCTCCGGTGCTCCGTGCAGCGGCCCCTCATCTACCTGTTCCGGACGGAGGGCGTCAGCAAGGCGCGACGCAACGTGGCCACGCTCTTCGAGCCCGCATTCGGGCGGGAGGTGACCGGTCTCCGCATCGCCGAGCGCGACCGGATGGTGTACCTGGAGCTCTCGGACGGCTCCCACTTTCTCTGGCAACTCTTCGGCTCGCGGGCGAACGTTTTTCTGGTGAACGCGTCCGGGACGATCGCCGAGGCCTTTCAGAGCAGCACGAAGCACGCAGGCACCGAACCGCCCGCGCCCCAGCCCGCCCCGATGCCCGAGACGCCGCAGGCGTTCGAGGACCGCTGGCGCCCGAACCGACGGACGACGCGGCAAGTTCTTCAGTCGGTGGTAACGCTCTTCGGGCCGGACCTCGCCCGGGAGACGGTGCACCGCGCCCGCCTGCCCGACGCCAAAAACGACGACCCGGAATCCTGCACGGCGGCGGACCGTCGCGCCCTCTTCGAGGCCTCCCTCGAGGTTCGCCGCGCCCTCGACCGCCCGGCGCCCCGTATCTACGGCGAAGGACAGTTCCCGGACGCCTTCTCGCTCATCGACCTGAAGCACCGAGCCGGCGAGACGGCCGAGCGGTTCGACACGGTCGGCCACGCCGTGCAGGTTTACGTGCGGCGGGCCCTCGCCGAGAAGCATTTCCACCGGCTCTACGACTCCCTCGAGTCGTCCCTGGAGGAAGCGGCCGAGCACTACCGCACGAGCGCCGAGCGGATGATGGAGGAGCTCTCCAGCGAAAGCCGAGCCGGGCGCTACGAACGGTGGGGCCACCTGCTCATGGCACAGAAAGACGAGGTGCCCGACGGCGCCGAGGAGGTCACCCTGCCGGATCTCTTTGAGGAGGGGGAGCCCGTCACCATCCCGCTCGACCCGTCGAAAAACGCAATCGAGAACGCCGAGCACTACTACCGCCGCGCCCGCCGCACGCGCCGCTCGCGGGAGGAGGCCGAAGACCGCCTGGACGACACCCTGGAGCTGGCCGAGCGGGCGGAGACGCTGCGCGATGAAATCCGAGACATCGAGACCCTCGACGAAATCAAGCGCTTTCGGAAAGAGCGGGAGGCGGACATCGCGCCGTTCGTCGGGCAGAGCGACGAGGACGTGTCGTCGTTTCCCTTCCGGCGGTTCGACCTGGGCGACGGATTCGAGGTGTGGGTCGGGAAAAACGCTCGGCAGAACGACGAACTCACCTTCCACACGGCGCAAAAGTACGACCTGCGGCTGCATGCCCGCGGCGTGCCGGGCTCGCACACCGTGCTCCACAAACCGAACCGCGACGCCGAACCCGGCCATCGCCGCAAGGTGATTGCCGCCGCCATCGCCGCCTACTACAGCAAAGCCCGCGGAAGCGGAGCCGTCCCCGTCATGATCACCGAGCGCAAGTACGTCCGCAGCCCGAAAGGCTCCCCGCCCGGCGCCGTCCGCGTCGACCACGAAGAAAACCTCCTCGTCGAACCCGGACTGCCGGAGTAGGCGGTGGTTCGTGGTTGGTGGTCCGTGGTTGGTGGTTCGTGGTTGGTGGTTCGTGGTTGGTCGCCCGTGTTCACCGCCCCGCCCCGTCT
>CAKZLV010000067.1 GCA_937127285.1 uncultured Bacteroidota bacterium | reverse complement strand
CCCAAGCGTCCAAAGCCCCCAAGCGTCCAAAGCCCCCAAGCGTCCAAAGCCCCCACGCCCCCACGCTCAAGAAGCCGTCGGGGTGGCCTCTTTCTTCTGGGGGGCGGTTTTGGCGAAGTAGCGCTCGACGCGCTCGCCGCCGTCCTCCTCGTCCCAGCGCTGCAGGACCTGGACGACGGCGTCGTGCGGTTCCATGTGGAATTTCTCCTCGCCCAGGAGGTAGTAGAGCCCGCTGCGTCGCACGACCTCGCGAACCGGGCCGATGAGGCCGGTGAAGTGCAGTTCGATGCCCTGTTCCTCGAGGGTTTCGACGGTCGATTCGAGGGCCTCGATCGCGGTGGTGTCGAGGTCGTTGATGCTCGTCCCGTCGACGACGACGACGTCGACCGTGCGGCCCTCCTTTTCCGACTTTTCCAGGATGAAGTCCTTGAAGTACTCAGCGTTGGCAAAGGAGAAGGCGGCGTCGACGCGCAGGACCATGATGTTCTTGATGCGGACGGCCTGCTCGAAGCGCTCGCGGTCGCGGTAGAGGCGCGTGCCGGGCACGTGGCCGAGCTCCGCCACGTTGGGGCGGGAGATGCGGTAGAGCACGGCGACGACGCTCGCGCCGATGCCCAGCAAAATGCCCTCCTGAATGCCGATGAAGAGGACGCAGACAGCGGTAAACAGGGCGATGGCCCCGTCGCGGCGCCGGGCGCGAAAGAGCTCCACGACCTCGTCGACGTCGATCAGCCCGAATCCCGCCACCATGATGATGGCCGCCAGAATGGGCATCGGGAGGTAGTAGAACAGGGGCGTCAGAAACAGCAGCGTGAGGGCGATGACGCCGGCGGTGAACCAGTTGGCGAGCGGCGTTTTCGCGCCGGCCTGATCGTTGACGGCCGACCGCGAGAAGCTGCCCGACGCCGGGATGGCGGAGAAGAAGGCCCCGACCAGGTTCGACGCCCCCATGCCCACCAGCTCGCGGTTGGCGTCGATGGTGTAGCGGTGACGGGTGGCGAAGACGCGCCCCAGCGAAACGTTCTTCATGAACTGCACCAGCGCCAGCGTGAGGGCGGCCGGCAGCAGCGTCCGCAGGTCGCCGAGGCCCAGGTCGGGCAGCGAGGGCGCCGGCAGGCCCTTCGGGATCGTGCCGACGACCTCCACGCCCTGCGACTCGAACGCAAACACGTAGCTGGCCGCCGTCGCCAGCGCCACGACGATGAGCGCTTCCGGAATCATGCGGTTCCACTTCGGGATCAGGACCAGAAACACGATGCCGGTCGCCCCGATGCCGAGCGACAGCATGTGCACGTTGCTAAGCTGATGGGCGGCCTGCCAGAGGATGACGTGGACGTACTGAGACCCGCCCAGCTCGATGCCCAGCAGGTTGCCGAGCTGGCTGAACCCGATGATGAGGGCGGCGGCGGAGGTGAGCCCGGTGATGACGGGGCGAGAGAGCAGGTTGGCCACGAAGCCGAGCTGCATCGCCCCCATGGCAATCTGCATCGCCCCCACCATCGCGGTGACGATGAGGGCGAGGGTGAGGTACGACGCACTGCCGACGTTGGCGAAGGCGCTCAGCCCGGCGGCGAGGATAAGCATGTCCAGCGCCGTCGGGCCCATGGCCAGCTGGCGCGAGGTCCCGAAGAACGGGTAGATGAGCGGAGGGACGAGGGAGGCGTAGAGGCCGTAGATGGGAGGCATCCCGGCGATGACGGCGTAGGCCATCGCCTGCGGGATGAGCATCACGCCGACGGTCAGTCCCGCCACGGCGTCGGCGCCGAGGTGGTCGGTGTCGTAGTCCGGTGCCCATTCGGTGATATGGAGGGAGTGCTGCATCCACTCCGCAGCGCGCTGCAGCATAGACGGTCGAGATCGCGTGGTGGAGGGGCGCGCGATGAAGGCGCGTGAAAGGCGAGACGCGGATCGGCACGGGCTCCGAAGCCGCTAAAACGGCCAGTACCAGGGGATCACCAGGGACCCCACAGCCCAAAGGATCAGATTCAGCGGCGTTCCCACTCGGGTGAAGTCGGTAAACTTGTACTGCCCCGGCCCATAGATCATGGTGTTCGTCTGGTACCCGACCGGCGTCATGAAGCTGAGAGAGGCGGCGTAGGTGATCGCCATGAGGAAGGGGCGAGAGCTGACGCCAATGGTTTCGGCGGTCTGCAGGGCAATCGGGGCCAGAAGCGCCGCCGTGGCCTGGTTCGAGATCACGTTCGTGAGCATCATCGACACAAAAAAGAAGCCGGAGAGCACCGCCGTCGGGCCCAGGGGCTGCAGCGCCTCCAGCAGCGTGCCCGAGAGAATCTGGGCGGCCCCGGAGTTTTCCATCGCCGTGCCCAGCGGGATGACGCCGGCCAGCAGGACGATCACCTTCCAGTTGACGGCCTGGTAGGCCTCCTCGGTCGTCAGGCAGCCGGTCAAGACCATGAGCACGCAGCCCGCGATGGCGCTCACCACGATCGGGACGAGGTTGAGGGCGGCCGCCCCGACGACGCCGGCCAGGATGAGCAGCGCCGTCGGGATGTGCTCCTCCCGGTAGACGGGCAGGTCGACTTCCGAGGTGACGACGAACGACGGGTCGCGCTCGACCTCGCTCGTCCGCTCGGCCTTCAGGTCGAGGAGGACGGAGTCGCCGCCGGAGAGGCGGATGTCGCCGAGGTCTTCCTGCTGCAGGGTGCCGTGGTGGCGGATGGCCAGAGGGATGGCGCCGAAGCGTTCCTGAAAATCCACCTCGGCGATGCGCTGCGACTCCAGCGCCGAGTCGGGCGCGGCGACGGCCTCGATGAGCGTATCGGGGCCGCCCTCCAGGTCGGTGTCGTACCACTGCCGGGCAGGGCGCAGCGAGACGTCTTCGCGCTCGAGCAGCTTTTCGATTTCCTCGATGCTGCCGCGCACCCGAAGCACGTTGCCGGCCTCCATCGGGGCGTCCATGTCGCGCTGGATCGGCTCTTCCGAACTCCGAAAGATCTGCAGGATGTCGAGGTCCAGGTCCTTCGTGAGGCGCGACTCCTCCACCGTGTCGCCCACGTACGGGCTTTCTTCGTTCAGACAAACGTCGGTCAGGTACTCCTGCATCTCGTAATCCCGCGTCAGGTTTTGCCCGCCGCGGCGGGCCGGTATCAGGGGCATCCCCACCGTGTAGATGTAGGCGAAGCCGACCGCCATGAAGATGAGCCCCACGGTCGTAAACTCGAACATGCCGAAGGGGCGCACGCCGTGCTCCTGCGCGATGGAGCTCACCAGGATGTTCGTAGAGGTGCCCAGCAGGGTGCACACGCCCCCGAACATCGATGCAAACGAGAGCGGCATCAGCAGTTTGGAGGCGCTCACCCGCAGGTCGGCCGCCACCCCGATCACCACGGGGATGAAGATGGCGACCGCGGCGGTGTTGTTGATGAAGGCGCTCACCACGCCGATGACGCCCATCATGAGCGTCAGGGTCAACCAGTAATTCCCGCTCCCGTACGTAGAGAGCGCCTCGCTGACGGTTTCGAGGGCGCCGGTGCGCCGCAGGCCCTCGCTGAGCACGAACATCGCCCCTATCGTTACCGTGGCCGGATTCGAAAACCCGGCCAGCCCTTCGCGGGGCGAGACGAGCCCGGTGAGCAGCAGGGAGGACAGGATGATGACCGCCGCCACGTCGAACGGAACGCGGTCCCAGACGAACAGAACCACGGCAACGGCCAGAAGCCCGAAGACGAGAAGCGCGTCGGTCGGCATAGACGGCGAAACGCGGACGTCGAGACGGAGACGAATCAAACGAAAATCCTTGCGGCAACGGATTCAAATATCTCCTCTCGGGTCTCCGTTCCCCTCATTACAAGGGTGTTCGATTTGAAACGGACCCGCGTCGCCGGGACGAAAGTGATGAACACCCAACCGGGTTCTCACGCACCAACGCACAACTCGCTGCGGAACCGGCGGCCTGCTCCTTCCCCTGCCCCTCTTCTTGCGCCCTTTCCTGCATCCTCTCCTGTACTCCTCCTTCTCCCTTCCGCCGGCTCCTTTCCATCGGCTCTCGTCAACCTGCCCCCCAACCGTTTTCCCTCCGCCTATGCTCTTCTACGTTGTGCCCGACGATCCACATCTCGACCTGGATGGAGTCGCGTCCGACGGGCTCGAGGCGCCCTCCGGACGCTCCTTCGTCCTCCACCCCGTGACGGACGACGGCCTCCAGGAAGCCACTCGTTCCTCCGACGGGCCGGTCCTGGTCGTTGACGGCCGGACGTTGCGGGGAGGCGGTGCCGGGAGGGGGGCGGCAGACGACGAGAGGGGCCGGATTCGCCGCGACCGCATTCCCGCCCCGGCGCTGCAGAACGTGGCGCCGTACCGGCCGCCCGTGCTCGTATGGGCCGGGGGTGGGTACGTTACGCGCTCTCTCTCCGACGACGTCGCCCTTCTGTTGATCCATCGACGCGGGTGCTGGGATTTGCCCAAGGGAACCGTCGAGCCGGGCGAGACCCTCCGCGCGTGCGCCCGGCGCGAGGTGTGCGAGGAGGTCGGCATTTCGGAGGTGAGCGTCCACGAATCGCTCGGAACAACGCAGCACGGGTACGTCGCGGAGGCCTCCTACGAGGTGAAGGTGACGGAATGGTACCGGATGCAGACGCCTGAGCAGTCGTTCGAGCCAGAGCGGCGCGAAGGCATTCACCGGGTGGCCTGGGCGCGCTGGGACGTGGCGCGGCGACACATCGGGTACGACACGCTGGCCCGGCACATGGACCGGGTCGAGCCCGGCATCCGGGCCGCACAGACCGGCGCTGGAGAGGGAGAGACAGGCACGCCGTCGAGGAGTTGACGGCGAACCGGGTCGGGAGAGCGCTCCGGGACGCCAGCAGTCGAAGGAGGCGCGGGGGGCACGGGGCTGCGGGGTCCGGGAACGTTGCGATCGGGGCATCGCATCCGTAGATTCAGACTCCCCGTCGACCGGCCGATACGCCTGCGGTCGCCTTCTCAGCGATCCCGGGCCGGCCCGCTCCCGCCTCTCCTGCTTGTGATCCTGCCGCCGTTCAACGGTATGATGCGTCCGATGCGTTCACCTCTCGGGAAGCCGTCTCCCCACTCTCAATCGCGACGTTTTCTCGGCCCGGCCCTCGGCCTGGCAGTTCTCGGGGTTGCCGTCCTCCTGGGAGCCTGCCAGCAGGGCGGGGCGCGGGTCGAGCAACTGGCGTCCACCGTCGACTCGCTCGAATCGAGCAATCGCACCCTGCAGAGCCGGGTGCATGCGCTTCGCGACACCCTCCGCTCCGGAGCGGAGCGGCCGCCGGGAGAGCGGGGGACGAAACTCGAGCCGGCGGTGTTCTTCCCCTCCGGAAGCGCCTGGCTGACCGATCGCGGCAAGGAGACGCTCGACGGACACGCCGAAACGATCCGTGCACGGTACGGCGACCGGGAGTTTCGGATTCAAGGCTACACGGACAACGTGCCCATCGGCGACAGCCTCCGCCAGATCTATCCCAGCAACTGGTATCTGTCGGCGCAGCGGGCCGCGGCCGTGGCGCACTACCTCGACCAGGCCCACGACCTGCAGGTGCCCACCCTCGAGATCGGCGCGTTCGGCCCGCAGTCGCCCGTCGCTCCGAACGAGACGGCCGAGGGCCGCCGCCAGAACCGCCGCGTCGAAATCGTCATCGCCGAACCCCGCCCGGATCCCGGGTTTTAGAGAGGCTGGGGACGCGTGGGGGCTGTGGACGCGTGGGACGCGGTGGGCGCGTGGGACGCGGTGGGCGCGTGGGCGTGGTGGGCGCTGGGGAGGACATTGACCATTGTTCAATGATCATTGAGCAATGATCATTGGGCAAGTCTCCGATTCACGACCCCCGATTCATGACCCACGATTCACGATTCACGACGCACGACCCACGTCACTCCTCGCGGGGGACGTCGACGGACGGGGCGGGTTGCGTAGCGGATCCGTCGGAGGAGGAGGAAGAGAGCAGAGAGTGCCCGAAGGCCCGCGTGAGCACGACCGGGCAGGCGACGCGGCGCAGGACCTTATCCGCCACGTTGCCGAGCGGGTGCTGGGGGCGTCCGATCACGCCGTGGGTAGACAGGACGACTAGGTCGACCGGGTGCTCGGAGGCGAAGTGCATGATTTGATCGGCGGCATCGCCGTGGGCCAAATGCAGGCGGGCAGGCACCTCCACCCCGTTGGTTTCCTCCATGAACGTCTCGATCCGCCGGCGGGTCTTGCGTTCGGTCAGGGTCGCGTCGGAAAAAGCCAGCATGTCCGTCGGGTTCAACGCGACGAACTGCGGTCGCTCGATGACGTGGAGGAGGTCGAGCGATGCCCCGTACAGATCGGCCAGGTACTTGGCGTGCTGCAGCGCCGCGCGCGAGTGCTCCGAGAAGTCGATGGGCACCAGGAGGCGTCGAAACGAGACCGGCCGGCCGGATCGGGCCGCCACGAACACCGGGATCTCCGCACGCTCGACGAGCGTGCGCACCGGGTCGCTGGCCATCGGCGGGATGGGACCGCGGTCGTGCGGAGTGTCGAGCACCATGAAGTCGATGGCGGCTGCCTCCGCATATCCGAGAAGGCCCGACGCGGTGGGCGTGGAGGGCAGTTCGGACGACGGAGACGCGATGCGAACGTCGGCCCCGGAGGCGGCGGCGAGAGCGCGGGCGGAGGCGGCGCGGTCGGCGTGGCTCGGCGGCATCGTTCCCGTCGGCTCGGTCGACGCTCGCAACCGGTGGGCCATCGGAACGACGTGGATCGAGGCGTCCAGGCGCTCGGCCAGGTAGAGGCCTTGCGCGAACGCGGGACGGTCGCCGAGATCCGAAGCGGGCTCGAACGGGCAGAGGATGCGATCAACGTGAAGCATAGCAGCAGGGGATGTCCAGAAAGCGTCACCCGATTGAGCCTCTCGTCCCCGTACCGGGCGTCCGGCAGGCGGCCCGGTCGAGGGCGGGAACAACCGGGCGGTGACCCGGGCGATGCAACCGTACCCCGGCGCATCGGCCTTTCGGTGCAGCGACGAGCCCTCCGCGGGAAACGGCCTCCCTCCCAGTCGAACGCACGGCGCGCGGCCGCACCGAAGGGCCGGGGGCGCACGGAAGGGCCGAACGAGCCGCCGGCGGCGTTACGGACTCGCCCCCCGGTCGCGTTCAACGCTGCTCGCGACGCGAATGCCGCTGTCGGTTCGATGTCGTCCGTCCGAAGGTCGTCGGTCCGATGTCGGTCGACGCCGATGGGCGTGGTTATCGTCGCGATACCGCTCATAAAAAATCGCCCGACCTGTGGTTTCGAAGAGCCGAATGCAGTATCAATCAATACAGGAAGAAGCGTCAGGCATGACAGACCCTTCACCGCCGGCGGCGTGGGCAGTTCGTTCGGACGGTCGTAGGGGAAATTCCCACGTCCTCGGGATTGGAGATCGAGCCCCCTTGCCCGTAGGCGACACAATCTCCATTGTGTGACGTAGATGATACGACGCCTGCCTTCCCGTCCCTCCTCCCCGAGCCGATGACCGTTCTTCTGTACGGTGACGAAACGCCGACGCGATCGACGATCGCCGACCTGCTAATCGACCGCGGTCATGCCGTGACGGTGGTGACCGCAGCGGACGAGGCCTGGTCGGCCTACCGGGGCGCAGACCCGCAGATGATCGTCCTCACACCCGGCGACGCCGAGTCTCTCACCTTCGGGCGTGCGGTGTCGGAGGCATGCCCGGGTCAGCTCCTCGTGTTTGTGTGCGCCGGCCGGTCTCCACGCCATATCCACGACGTCTTCGAGGCCGGGGCCGACGACTGCATCATTTCGACGGAGAACCGTTACCGGCTCGACCGTCGGTTCACCTTCATCGAGCAGTACATCGCCGCGCCGCCTCCGCGACTGCAGCGGGCGCGCGGGGAGCCGTCTGCCCGGCAGCAGGCCGTGGTGGCTGAGATCGGGCGGCGGGCGCTGGCGGGCACCGAGCGAGAGGTGCTCATGGCCTACGCCGCCCGGAAGGTGGCGGGGGGGCTGGGAGTCGATTACTGCAAAGTGCTGAAGCACCGGCCCGACCGCGGCCAGTTTCTGCTGAAGGCGGGAACGGGATGGAAGGGGGACCTCATCGGGAGCACCTGTCTGGGCGACGGGCCGGACGTGCAGGCCGGCTTCACGCTCCGCTCCGATGGTCCCGTCGTGGCCGATGCCCTGGACCGCGAAGACCGCTTCGAGCCTCCCGCGCTCCTCACCGAACACGGCATTCGGGCCGGCATGAGCGTGGTCATTCCCAGCACGCCGGTATCCTACGGGGTTCTGGGCGCGCACACCACCGACCCGGATCGCGTCTTCGAAGAGGACGACGTGTACTTCCTGCAGTCGGTCGCCAACGTGCTGGCCGGTGCCGTCGAGCGGAGCCGCACCGAGCAGGCCCTGCGTGAGAGCGAGGCCAAGGCGCGCGCCGTCGTCGAGACGACCGTCGACGGCATCATCACCATCGACGACCGTGCGCGCATCCGGTCGTTCAACCGGGCGGCGGAGGAGATCTTCGGATACGACGAGGAGGAGGTGCTGGGAGAGAACATCAAGATGCTCATGCCCCCGCCCTACCACGACGAGCACGACGGCTACATGCAGAGCTATCACGAAACCGGGCGTCGCCGCATCATCGGCATCGGGCGCGAGGTGATGGGGCGGCGAAAGGATGGGTCGACCTTTCCGATGGACCTCGCCGTGAGCGAGGTGCAGCTCGGCGACCGCCAGCTCTTTACCGGCATCGTTCGCGACATCAGCGAGCGACGGAAGCTCGAAAAGGAGATCCTGAACATCAGCGAGCAGGAGCGCCGCCGCATCGGGCAGGACCTGCACGACGGCCTCGGGCAGATGCTTACCGGCATCGGCCTTCTGGGGCAAAACGTGGCGCGGCAGCTCGACAGCGAAGACCACGCACTGGCCGGAGATGTTGCGGAGATCACCGACCTGATCAAGGAGGCCGACCAGTATGCACGCGACCTGGCCCACGGCCTGACGCCGGTGGACGTGGATGCCAACGGCCTCTCGCAGGCCCTGCAGCGCTTGTCCGACAACGCCGTCCGCCTCTTCGACGTACCCTGCACCTTCGAGGAAGTGGGCACGGCTCTCGTGCACGACTCCACAACGGCCACCCACCTCTACCGCATCGCGCAGGAAGCCGTCTCGAACGCCGTTCGCCACGGCGACGCCACGCAGATTACGATCATCCTGGCGTCGGGGCCCGATCAGATTCGGGTCCGCATCCAGGACGACGGCGTCGGCTTCGATCCGAAGGCGGTCGACGGACCCGGCATGGGCATCCACATCATGAACTACCGAGCGCGCATCGTCGGGGGAAACCTGGAGATCAACACCGATCCCGGAGACGGAACCACGGTGACCTGCACGCTGCCCACGGCCGCTCTCGGTTCGGCCGGCGATGCGGCTGGCGATGCGGCCGACGACGCGGCCGGCGACGCGCACGCCGCGAACGCCGACCCGGCAGCCGGCCGGGCGGCCGGGGAAACCGCTGCCTGACGCGGTGCCCGACCGAGGGCCGGCCCGACCGGCCCGATGCCGTCCTCACCCGGTTGGGGATTGATTTTTCCGTTGGCCCGACCGTTCTTCTCACTACTTGATGGATCGACTCTTCCCGGTGGGGCCGGGCTCTACGGGTCGATCGGCCCGACGCGCTCCGGTCCCGAGGCCCGCGGCCCGGATGCGCTCGGGACCTCCACCGGCCTGCAGGGCAACGACCGGGACGGAAGGGGCGTCTCGACCCCTGCTGCAACGGCCGCCCCTTCGGTTCGCCCCTTTGGCTCGCCGCTTCTCTTCGCCGTTCCTGGTGACGTCCCGCTCCCCGACGCCATGAAAGACATTATCATTGTTGACGACCACCCGCTGATGCGGAAAGGGCTCGCGCTCTCGCTCGATGCCGAGGCCGACCTGAACGTTGCCGCGCAGTACAGCAGTGCCGAGGACGCCCTCGAAGACATCGACCGGGTCGATCCCCTCCTCGCCATCGTCGACGTGTCGCTCCCCGGAATGAGCGGGATGGAGTTGATCAAGCACCTGCAGGCACGCAAGCCCGATATTGCCATCTTGGTGGTTTCTCGCCACGATGAGAAGCTCTACGCCGAGCGATCCATTCGGGCTGGGGCCAAGGGCTACATCATGAAGCTGGAAGCCGGCGACGTGATTGTGAAGGCCGTGCGGCAGGTTCTGAACGGCGGCATCTACGTGAGCGACGAGATCAACGAGCGGCTCTTGATGAGCATGGCGAGCGGGGGGCGCGAACGGATCAGCCAGTCGCCCCTCGAGGTGTTGAGCGACCGAGAGCTGGAGGTGTTCGAACTCACCGGCCGCGGCTCCTCCACCCGCGACATTGCCGAGCGCCTGCACCTGTCGGTCAAAACGGTCGAGTCCTACCGCGCCCGGATCAAGAAAAAGCTGAACCTCGACTCCGCCACCGAACTCATGAAGCACGCCGTCCAGTGGGTCGAAAGCGAAGGCGCCACCTGAGACGTCGAGGGATGGAGGATGGAGAATGGAGGATGGAGGGTAGAGGATGGAGGATGGTACGCTGTGGATTGTGAGTCGTGGATTGTGAGTCGTATCTCGTGAATCGAAAGGCCCCCCATTGATCCACTCCATTGACCCACTCCATTGACCCACTCCATTGATCAATGCCCAATGATCATTGGTCAATGTCTCCCCAGCCCCCAATCGCCCCCCACCCCCAAGCACCCCC